>NZ_CP029192.1:2158432-2466780 GCF_008642315.1 Streptomyces venezuelae
GTCGCGCCCGCGGTGTGCCAGGCGGCCTGCACCACGCGCCGGCCCGGGTCGCGCAGCGCGGTCTCCAGGAGGACGAGGTCGCCGCACGTCAGCCGCTCGCCCACGACGCGCAGTTCGGGCTCGGCCTGCACGGCGAGGTCGAGCCGGACGGACCCGGCGGGTCCGTCGACCGTGCAGCCGATGCGGAAGCCGCGCCGCCGCTGCCCGTCGGCTCGGGCGCGCTCGGGCACGCACGCCACGGGGTCCGTGAAGACGTCGGGGAGTTCCGCTCCTGCGCAGAGCCGGGCCAGCGCCTCGTACGCACCCAGCGCGCTGGTCTTTCCGCTGCCGCTCGGGCCCGTGAGCAGCGTCATCGGGCCGAGCGGGAGCACCGCGGCGCGGTGTCCTGCGAAGGCGGACAGGCGCAGTTGGGTGACCTGCGGCCGGTCCTGGGCCGCCGATGGCTGCGCGGCCGGCTTTCGGGAATGCACCGTCATGACCGGAAGGTAGGCGGCCGTGCGCACGGCGAACCGTTACGCCCAACCGACCTTCCTACGATCGGGGGAATCCCCTCGAAGGGCCCCCACGCGGTCCACCGAGCGACTAAGCCGCCAGGGGCTCCGCCCGGTCGTGCCCTCTCCTCACGGCTGCGAGACCGCGTCCACCAGGCCCTGGACCTCCGTGCCGGGCGGCGCGAGGAGGAAGACGTTCTTGTCGACCCGGTGCATCCCGCAGTTCAGTCCGAGGACGACTCCGCTGCTGAAGTCCAGGACGCGCTTGGCGACGTCCGTCTCGGCGCCGGTCAGGTCCAGCAGGACCGGGATCTGTGCCATCACGGTCTCGGCGACCTCGCGGGCGTCCGCGAAGACGTTGACCCGCATCACGACGAAGCGGCGGCGCGTCTCGGTCTCCGCGTCGGGCAGCGCGCGGTGCCCCGGCCAGGAAGGCCATTCGTTGCGGCTGCGCAGCGGTACGACCTGGGCGAGCCCTTCCCACTGTTCATCGGTGACGTCGTGGCGCTGACTGCTGCTCACTTTCCCACCCCGTCCTGGCTCGCACTTGTTCTCTGCACCGGCCAATTCTTACGCCAAGTCACCCGTTCAGCCCAACAGCGACACGGATGGCTCCCCCCGCGACGGGCCTCGCGCGCTAGGCCCGCGGCCGGCTCGCGCCCGTGCGGCCGAGCAGGTTGACCAGCCCTTCCGCGATGCCGCCGCGCCAACAGGCGTAGTCGTGACCGCCGTTGTACTCCCTGAGGGAGACGAGGTGTCCGCGGGCGGCCAGCGTCTCGTACATGCACCGGCTGTGATCAACCATCGAGCCCTCGTGCAGCCCGACGTCGAGATGGACACGGAGGGGCGGGCACGGCGTGCCGGAGGCGCCTGTCGCGTCTGCCCCGACTGCCGTGTCTGCCGCGTCTGCCCCATTTGCCGCGTCTGCGGCGAAGCGCTCGGCGAGCCAGGGTGCTTCGTCGGCGGGCGCCAGTTTCGGTACGCCGTGCGGCAGCCCGGGCCGCCACCACAGCGACGGGGACTGGGCGAGGGCGGCGCCGAACCGGTCGGGCCTGCGCAGTACGGCGTACAGCGAGGTCAGTCCGCCGAGGCTCTGGCCCGCGACGGCGGTGCGGGCGGGGCGGGGCGCCAGGGACAGACGTCCGGCCGCCCAGGGCAGCACCTCGTCGGCGAGGAAGGTGACGTAGTCGTCGTGGGCGGTGAGGTCGTGCCAGCGGGTGAGCCGGTCGACGGCGTCGGGCGCGAGGACGACGGGTGGCGGTACGGCGCGGTCGGCGGCGAGGGCGTCCAGGGTGTCCTCGAGCGCGAGCCGCCCGAACCACATGTCGCCGTCGCACAGGACGACGACGGGGCTGTCGGGCCTCGGGCCGCCCGGCGGAAGGTACGTCCAGACGTCGCGTTCGGCGCCGAGCGCGCCCGCGGGCAGGCGGTGGCGTTCGACGCGGCCTCGCGGGATGCCGTCGCGCCGCTCGGCCCACGGCTGCGCGGGCGCGTCCGGGAGGGCGAAGACGGAGCTGTCCGGCTGTCCCCAGCGGTCGCCGAGCCGGCGCGGGTTGCGGGGGTCGTGGGCCGCGTGCGGCACCAGAGCGCGAAGCCGCGACTGGCGGGCCCCGGGATCGGCGGGGAGGTCGCCCGGCGAGAGGTCGGCGGCCAGGCGGTACGAGGCGCGGTGGTCGGCGCGGAGACGGAGGGTGCGGTACCAGACGTCCGTGCCGGGCAGGTGGGTCAGCAGGGCGTCGGCGAGGCGTTCGCGGTCGACGAGCCGGTTGGCGAGGAGCAGGACTCGGCGGGTCGCCCGGTGCCCGCGCCACAGGAACGTGACGGCGCGGTGCCGGGGGTCGCCCTCGACGGGTTCGACGAGCGGGGTGCCGCCATGCGCCTCGACGTCCTGCCAGAACGCGTCGAGGAGAGCGGGGAGCTCGTCTCCGGTGGCGGCGGAGACGCGGTGGGCGAGGGCTCGGAGGGCGGGGCTGTGCGCGCCGGGGCCGGCGGCCGGCCGAGCGCGGCGCGTGTCCGTTGCCGTCCCCTTCGCCGCGGGTTCTCTGACAAGATCCATAAGTTGATTAGCTTAGCCTAAGCTAAGTATAAGTAGAGGGTCGCGGGTGGCGGCCCCAGGCACCCGACCAGCGGCAGCCCCGAGCACCCCCGCACCCCCGGCGATACGGATGCGGCGCCAGGTCCCCAGTAGAGTTCGGCTGCGCAGTCCTTCCCGAAACCACGAGGTCAGGTACCAGCAGTGACCCCCGCACCGCCCACAGGCATACCGGTCGTCGCCGTCGTCGGGATCGGGGCCGATGGCTGGGGCGGCCTGCCCGGCGCGTCGCGTGCCGCCCTCGCGGGCGCCGACGTCGTCATCGGTGGGCCCCGCCAACTGGAGCTGCTGCCCGCCCCGGAGTGCCCCGGCGAGCGCGTGCCCTGGCCCTCCCCGCTCCGGCCCGCCGTGCCCGGTCTGCTCGCCGCCCACGCCGGGCGCCGCATCGCCGTCCTCGCCAGCGGCGACCCCATGTTCTACGGCATAGGTCGTGCCCTCACCGAGGAGCTCGGCGCCGCCGCGCTGCACGTGCTCCCGCACCCGTCCTCCGTCTCCCTCGCCTGCGCGCGCCTCGGCTGGCCCGTCGAGGACACCGAGGTCGTCACGCTCGTCGGACGCCCGGCCGCGCGGCTCGCCGCCGCGCTGCACGACGGCCGGCGCGTCCTCGTGCTCAGCGCGAACGCACACACTCCCGCCGAGGTCGCCGCCCTGCTGCGCGAACGCGGCTTCGGCCCGAGCCGGCTGCGCGTCCTCGAACAGCTCGGCGCCGAGAGCGAGTCCTCGTACGAAGGGGTCGCCGACACCTGGTCGCACGCGCCCGGCGACGCGCTGAACGTCGTCGCGGTCGAGTGCCGCCGCTCCCCCGACGCGCCGCGGCTCGGCGTCGTACCCGGCCTGCCCGACGCCGCGTACGAAAGCGACGGGCAGCTCACCAAGCGGTACGTGCGGGCCGCCACGCTCGCCGCGCTCGCGCCCGCGCCCGGCGAACTGCTCTGGGACGTCGGCGGCGGCTCCGGCTCCATCGCCGTGGAGTGGCTGCGGGCGCACCCGTCCTGCCGTGCCGTCACCATCGAGAAGAACCCCGTGCGCGCGGAGCGGATCACCCGTAACGCCGACCGGCTCGGCGTGCCGGGCCTGCGCGTCGTCACCGGCGCCGCGCCCGCCGCCCTCGCCGGGCTCCCCACGCCCGACGCCGTGTTCATCGGCGGCGGCCTCACCGCGCCCGGCCTCCTCGACGCCGGGTGGGAGGCGCTGCCGCCCGGCGGCCGGCTCGTCGCCAACACGGTCACGCTGGAGTCGGAGGCGCTGCTCACCGAGTGGTACCGGCGCCACGGCGGCGAGCTGGTGCGGCTCGCGGTCGCGCAGGCCGTCCCCGTGGGCGGCTTCACCGGCTGGCGACAGGCCATGCCGGTCACCCAGTGGTCCGTCACCAAGCCACTCGACGAGGCACTCACCACCGCCACCGCCACGGTCCCCGCCCAAGCACAGAACAGCAGGAGTTGACGAGAGATGACCGTGTACTTCATCGGCGCGGGACCCGGCGCCGCCGACCTGATCACGGTGCGCGGCGCGCGGCGGATCGCCTCCTGCCAGGTCTGCCTGTACGCGGGCAGCCTCGTGCCGCGCGAGCTGCTCGCGGAGTGCCCGGACGGTGCGCAGCTCGTGGACACCGCGCAGCTCAACCTCGACGAGATCACCGCCGAACTGGTGCGCGCGCACGAGCAGGGGCTCGACGTGGCGCGGCTGCACTCGGGCGACCCGTCCGTGTTCAGCGCCGTCGCCGAGCAGATGCGGCGGCTCGACGCGGCCGGTGTGCCGTACGAAGTGGTGCCGGGCGTCCCCGCGTTCGCCGCGGCGGCGGCCGCGCTGAAGCGGGAGCTGACCGTGCCGACCGTCGGCCAGACCGTGATCCTCACGCGCATCGCCCAGCGCGCGACCGCCATGCCCGAGGGCGAGGACCTGGCCACGCTCGGCCGCAGCGGCGCGCTGCTCGTCCTCCACCTGGCCACCGGATACGTCGACCGCGTGGTGGAGGAACTCCTGCCGCACTACGGCGCCGACTGCCCCGCCGCCGTGGTCGCCCTCGCCAGCCGCCCCGACGAGGTGATCCTGCGCGGCACGCTGGAGTCCATCGCCGGGCAGGTGAAGGAGGCGGGCATCGTACGGACCGCCGTCATCATGGTGGGCCGGACGCTGGGGGCCTCGCAGTTCCGCGACAGTCACCTGTACTCGGCGGACCGGGACCGTCACACCTGCTGACGGCGCACTCCACCTGGAGCGGCACGGTCGCCCTCACTTGAGGGCGCTGCGCCCCACCACGGTCCCCGCCCGGTCGATGCAGATGACGTCGACCACGACCGGGGCGCCCCGCAGCACCCCGAGCGCCTCGTCGCGCGCCGTCTGTGCGACGAGGTCGCCGAGCGGCACCCCGGCCGCCGCGCACAACTGGAGTGCGGCCAGGCCCGTGTTGGCGTCCGCGACCTGCGCGGCAAGATCCTCGGATGCGCCGCCCCGGCGGGCGAGGACGGCCAGGAAGCCCTTGTCGACCTGGGAGCGGGCCGAGTGCAGGTCGAGGTGGCCCGCCGCGAGCTTGGAGAGTTTGGCGAAGCCGCCGCAGATGGTGAGACGGTCGACGGGGTGCCTGCGTACGTACTTGAGGACCGCGCCCGCGAAGTCCCCCATGTCGAGCAGCGCGTCCTCCGGCAGCCCGTACTCGGCGACGACCGTCTTCTCCGACGTCGCCCCCGTGCACCCGGCGACGTGCGTGCGCCCCGCCGCCCGCGCCACGTCCACGCCCCGACGGATCGAGTCGATCCACGCCGAGCAGGAGTAGGGCACGACGATGCCGGTCGTCCCGAGGATGGACAGGCCACCGAGGATGCCGAGGCGCGGGTTCCAGGTGGAGCGGGCGATCTCCTCGCCGTGGTCGACGGAGAGGGTGATCTCCACGTCGGGCGTGGTCCCCGCGCGGGCGGCGACCTCCGTCACATGGTCGCGCATCATCTGCCTCGGTACGGGGTTGACCGCCGGTTCGCCGACGTCCAGGGGCAGCCCGGGCCGGGTGACGGTGCCGACGCCGGGGCCCGCCTTGAAGACGACGCCCGCGCCCGCGTGCAGCCGCCGCACCGTGGACCGGACGAGGGCGCCGTGGGTGACGTCCGGGTCGTCGCCCGCGTCCTTCACGATCCCGGCCATGGCGTGGGAGGTGCCGAGTTCCTCGGCGGCGAGGGCGAAGGCGGGGGTCTGCCCCTTGGGCAGGGTGATGGTCACCGGGTCGGGGAAGTCGCCGGTGAGCAGCGCCGTGTACGCGGCCGTCGTGGCGGCCGTCGCACAGGCGCCGGTCGTCCAGCCGGGCCGCAGACCGGTGTGCTTGAGTTGGGCGCTGCGCCCGCCCGTGGCCTTTGCTGCCTCACTCATGAAGGAACCCGAACTCCGTGCACGTACTGATTCTGGGGGGAACGACCGAGGGCCGCCGTCTGGCGGAGCTCCTCGCGGACGAGGCGGGGGTGCGGGTGACCAGTTCCCTGGCGGGTCGGGTCGCGGCGCCCCGGCTGCCGCCGGGCGAGGTGCGCGTCGGGGGTTTCGGCGGGGCGGAAGGCCTTGCGGCGTGGCTGCGGCAGCACCACGTGGACGCGCTCATCGACGCCACCCATCCTTTCGCCGGGACGATCTCGTTCAACGCGGCGACGGCCGCCGCCGGTGCCCATGTTCCCCTGCTCGCCCTGCGGCGGCCCGGCTGGGTCGCGTCGGAGGGGGACGACTGGCACGAGGTCGGTTCCCTGGAGGAGGCGGCGCGGGTTCTCCCCGCCCTTGGCGAGCGGGTGTTCCTCACCACGGGGCGGATGGGGCTCGCCGCCTTCGCGGGACCTGAGCTGGACGCTCACTGGTTCCTCGTACGTTCCGTCGACGCGCCCGAGCCGCCGTTCCCCGCGCGCGTGGAGGTGCTCCTCGACCGGGGGCCGTTCACGCTCGCCGGCGAGCGCGAGATCTTGCGCGCGCATCGGGTCGACGTGGTGGTGACGAAGGACAGTGGGGGCGTGGCGACGGCCCCGAAGCTCACCGCTGCGCGCGAGGCGGGGATCCCTGTGGTGCTCGTCCGGCGCCCCGCCGGGCCGGAGGGGGTCACGTGCGTCGCCACGCCGGGGGAAGCGGTTGCCTGGGTACGTGGGCGGCTGACGGCGCGTCGTGGCTTGTCGCGCAGTTCCCCGCGCCCCTGAAAGCACGGGTGCGCGGTCCGGTGCGGGTGCGTCGTGGTTGCTCGCGCCCCTGAAAGGCACCCGTGCGTGGTCAGGTGCGGGCGCTTCGTGGCCCGTCGCGCAGTTCCCCGCGCCCCTGAAAAACGCCCGTACGCGGCCAGGTGCGGGGGCATCGTGGCCCGTCGCGCAGTTCCCCGCGCCCCTGAAAAACGCCCGTGCATGGTCGGGTGCGGGCGCTTCGTGGCCGGTCGCGCTGTTTGTCGCACCCCTGGAAGCCGGGGCGCGGGCTTTTAGGGGCTCGGGGAACTGCGCGAGCAACCGCGACGCATCCGCAGACGGCACGCACGAGGGCTACCCCTCGGGATACCGTCGCGGTGTCCAGACGATCTGGTCCCGGCCCCCGCGGCGCCTGACCCACTGGGTCTGGGAGGAGCCGACGATCAGGAGCGTCCGCATGTCGACCTCCGCGGGGTCGAGGTCCCCGAGGCGTACGATCCGCACGCTCTCCTCGGGACCTCCGACGTCCCGGCCGAGGACGACCGGTGTATCCGGCGTCCGGTGCGCGAGGAGGAGTTCCCGCGCCTTGCCCACCTGCCAGGTGCGACTCCGCGAGCCGGGGTTGTAGAGCGCGAGGACCAGGTCCGCCGCGGCCGCCGCGGCCAGGCGCTCCGCGATGACCTCCCACGGCTTGAGACGGTCCGAGAGGGAGAGGGTCACGTAGTCGTGGCCGAGCGGCGCGCCCGCGCGGGCGGCCGCGGCGTTGGCGGCGGTGACTCCGGGGAGCACGCGGACCGGTACGTCGGCGAACTGGTCCTGCGAGGCGACCTCCAGGACGGCCGTGGCCATCGCGAAGACGCCGGGGTCGCCGCCCGACACGACGGCGACGCGCCGCCCGCGCCGCGCGAGCTCCAGGGCGAACTCGGCGCGTTCGGACTCCACGCGGTTGTCGGAGCCGTGCCGCCGCTGTCCGGGGCGGTGCGGCACGCGGTCGACGTACGTGGTGTAGCCGACGAGGTCGTCGGCGGCGGCGAGCGCGCCGCGCGTCTCGGGCGTCAGCCAGAGCGGTCCGGCGGGACCCGTACCGACGACGACGACCTCGCCGCGCTCCGGATCGGCCGAAGGCTCGGGCGCGGGGCCTCCGGTGAGCGGCGCGACCCGGCTCGGCAGCACCGCCACGGAGAAGTACGGCACCGATTCCGGGTCGACCTCCGCGAGGCTGCCGGTGCGCTCGCCCTTCATGGTGGCCCGCTCGACGTACCGCGCCTCGTCGAGGCGGCCGGCGCGCTCCAGGGCACCGCGCACCTTCCCGAAGGTCCGGCCGAGCTTCATGACGACCGCCGAGTCCGTCGACGCGAGGCGCGCCGCGAGCTCCTCCTCGGGGAGCGTGCCGGGCAGGATCGTCAGCACCTCCTCGGCCTCCACGAGCGGCTCGCCGAGCCGGGCGGCCGCGGCGCTCACCGAGGTGACGCCGGGGATCACCTCGGTGGGGTAGCGGTGCGCGAGGCGCTTGTGCATGTGCTGGTAGGAGCCATAGAAGAGCGGGTCGCCCTCGGCGAGGACGGCGACGGTGCGGCCCGCGTCGAGGTGGGCGGCGAGGCGGGCGGCGGCTTCTTCGTAGAAGTCGTCGAGGGCGCCGCGGTAGCCGCCGGGGTGGTCGGTGCTCTCCGTGGTGACGGGGTAGACCAGCGCTTCCTCGATGTGGTCGGCGCGCAGGTGCTCGGCCGCGATCGAGCGGGCGATGGAGCGGCCGTGCCGTGCGGAGTGGTACGCGATCACGTCGGCGGACGCGATCACCTCGACGGCGCGCACGGTCATCAGGGAGGGGTCGCCGGGGCCGAGCCCGACGCCGTAGAGCTGCCCCTGCGGGGTCTGTCCGGTGGGGGAGGTCTGTCCGGTGGGCATGGGCTGTTCGGTGGGCATGGGCACGCCGCTCATTCCGCTTCGCTCGCAATCGCGTTGATCGCCGCCGCGGCCATCGCGCTGCCGCCGCGACGTCCCCGTACGACCAGGTACTCCACGCCGGAGGTGTGCGCGGCGAGGGCGTCCTTGGACTCGGCCGCGCCGACGAAGCCGACGGGGATGCCGAGGATCGCGGCCGGGCGGGGCGCGCCCTCCTCGATCATCTCCAGGAGGCGGAAGAGGGCGGTGGGCGCGTTGCCGATGGCGACGACGGAGCCTTCGAGGCGGTCGCGCCAGAGTTCGAGGGCGGCGGCGCTGCGGGTGGTGCCCATGCGCTGCGCGAGGTCCGGCACGGACGGGTCGGCGAGCGTGCAGATCACGTCGTTGTCGGCGGGCAGCCGCTTGCGGGTGACGCCGCTCGCGACCATGTTCGCGTCGCAGAGGATCGGCGCGCCGTCGCGCAGCGCCTTGCGGGCGTCGGCGATCACGCGCGGGCTGTACGAGAGGTCGCGCACGAGGTCGACCATCCCGCAGGCGTGGATCATCCGGACCGCGACCTGGCTGACGTCGGCGGGCAGGCCGTTGAGGTCCGCCTCCGCGCGGATGGTGGCAAAGGACTCGCGGTAGATCGCCGCGCCGTCCTTCTCGTAGTCGAACACTGTGCTCTCGCTCATCTCGTGGCCGTTGGTTTCGTGGTGGTACGTGCCGTGGTGACCGTCTCGGTCAGGGTGCCGCCGCCGTTGACGGGGACGGTGGTGCCTCCGGCGTGCAGCGTCACTTCGTAGCCGCCGTCCCCGGTGGCGAGGACGTCGACCCAGTCGCCGTGCGGGTGCCCGCACCGGCGTTCGCAGCCGGACCAGTGGACGGGCAGGGGCCCGTGGCCCGGCACCGCGTCCGCGCGGACGTCGGCGAGGGACTTGGCGCATCCGGGGCGGCCGGTGCAGGCGCCGACGCCGAGCCAGGGCGAGTCGGGAGCGGTGAGGAGCCCGACGCCGTCCAGCACGGCCAGCCGCTCCCGCGCCGCCGCGTCGTCCCCGAAGCCGGGGATCACGAACCCGCGCCACGGGGTGACGCGCAGCTCGTCCGCGGGAAGCGGCAGCAGGGCCCGCCATTGAGCGACGGTGACGCGCCCGAGCGGGGCGTGCACGGAGACGGCACGCCCGATGACACCGGGCGGCGGCGGGCCCCCCGGACTCACAGCCCCCGGCCCGACCCCCACCGCCTCGACCCCCGCCCCCTCCAGCGCCTCGGCCAGGTCTACGGGCTGGTCGGCGGGCAGTTCCCGCACCCGCCAAGCTCCGTTGCCCGCCGCGTGCGCCGCAGCGAGGAATGCCTTCGCCGCTGCGAGCGCGGCGCGCGGGGCGTCGCTCCCGGCGACCCGGTACGTCAGGTCCCCCACCCCGACCACCGCCGTCCCGCCCGATTCTGCGATCAAGGTCACATCGCCGCCGAGCCCGGCCACGTCTCCCCGGCCGTCGTCGAGGACGAACAGGAAGCGGCCGGAAAGTCGGGGCGTCCAGTCCTCGGCGCAGAGGAGTCCGTCCAGCTCACGGGCCCACAACTGGACGTCGGCGTGGCCGGTTCCGTCCGTTCCCGCGAGGGGGGACGCCACCACGTTCCGGACGCGTTCGTGCCGTTCGGAGGGGAGCAGGCCCGCGTCCGCGAGCAGCGCGGAAAGTTCGGCGCCGCACGCGTCGCCGAGGCCGCGCAGCTCGATGTTGCCGCGTGAGGTGATGCTGAGGTCGCCGTCCGCCAGGCGTTCCGCGGCGAGGGCCAGCACCGTTGCCTGACGGCCCGTCAAGAGCCCGCCGGGCAGGCGGAGTCGGGCGAGGAGGCCGTCGTCGGCGCGGTGCAGGCGGAGGGCTCCGGGGCAGGCGTCACCCCGGTCGCGTATGAGGGATTCGCCCTGTTTTGGGGAGGATGCTGAGGTGGGCGGCATGGCGGCGAGCATACCCACGCGGATCGGGCCGGTCGCCTCCCGAGCCGGATGGTCCCGGCAGGTGGCCGCACCGCGCGGGGCGGGCAGGACTTACTATGCAGGCGGCGGGCTATCGAGTCCGTCGACGCCAGCGACGGCGTGGGTCCACCAGGACCCGAGGGAGGAAGCCCGGTGCGAATCCGGCGCGGTCCCGCCACTGTGAGCCCCACCCACGTGGGGTGAGCCAGGAACTCCTGCCGTCCATACGACCACCCGGGGCGCGGACACCCCGAGGAAGGCCTGCGCCCGCATGCTTCTGCTGTTGTCGACCTCCGACACCGACCTGCTCAGCGCCCGCGCGGCGGGAGGCCCGGTCGACTACCGGTTCGCCAACCCGTCCCGCCTCGACCTCGCCGAGCTCCCCGCCCTGCTCGACGGCGCCGACCTCGTCGTCGTACGCCTCCTCGGCGGCGTCCGCGCCTGGCAGGACGGCCTGGACCAGCTCATCGCCACCGGCCTCCCCGTGGTCGTGCTCACCGGTGAACAGGCTCCCGACGCCCAGCTCATGGCCTCCTCGACCGTGCCCGTCGGCATCGCCGCCGAGGCGCACGCCTACCTGGCGCACGGCGGCCCCGCGAACCTGGAGCAGCTGGCCCGCTTCCTCTCCGACACCGTGCTGCTCACCGGCCACGGCTTCGAGCCGCCCGCGGCCGCCCCGTCGTGGGGCCCGCTGGAGCGCACCGCCCGCGCCGACGTCGAGGGCCCGACCGTCGCGGTGCTCTACTACCGGGCCCACCACATGAGCGGCAACACCGCGTTCGTGGACGCGCTGTGCGGCGCGATAGAGGACGCGGGCGCCCGCCCGCTGCCGCTGTACGTGGCATCCCTGCGCGCCCCCGAACCCGAGCTCATCGACGCGCTCGGCGCCGCCGACACCATCGTGACCACCGTCCTCGCGGCCGGCGGCACCAAGCCCGCCGAGGCCTCCGCGGGCGGCGACGACGAGTCGTGGGACGCGGGCGCGCTGACCGGCCTGGACGTGCCGATCCTCCAGGCGCTCTGCCTGACCGGGTCGCGCTCGGCCTGGGAGGAGAACGACGAAGGCGTCTCGCCGCTGGACGCCGCGAGCCAGATCGCGGTGCCCGAGTTCGACGGCCGCCTGATCACCGTCCCCTTCTCCTTCAAGGAGATCGACGAAGACGGCCTTCCCGCGTACGTCGCCGACGCCGAGCGCGCGGCCCGCGTCGCCGGAATCGCCGTGCGCCACGCACGCCTCAAGCACATCCCGGCCGCCGACAAGCGCCTCGCCCTGGTGCTGTCCGCGTACCCGACCAAGCACTCCCGCATCGGCAACGCCGTCGGCCTCGACACCCCGGCGTCCGCCGTGGAGCTGCTGCGCAGGCTGCGCGCGGAGGGGTACGACTTCGGCCCCGAGGCCGACATCCCCGGCCTGGTCTCCGGCGACGGCGACGAGCTGATCCGCGCGCTCATCGACGCGGGCGGCCACGACCAGGACTGGCTCACCGAGGAGCAGCTCGCCGCCAACCCGGTGCGCATCCCGGCCGCCGACTACAAGCGGTGGTACGCGACGCTGCCCGAGGAACTGCGCGAGTCGGTCGAGCAGCACTGGGGGCCGCCGCCCGGCGAGATGTTCCTCGACCGCTCCCGCGTGGGCGACGGCGGCGACCCCGAGGGCGACATCGTGCTCGCCGCCCTGCGCCGCGGGAACCTGCTCATCCTCATCCAGCCGCCGCGCGGCTTCGGCGAGAACCCCATCGCGATCTACCACGACCCGGATCTGCCGCCGTCGCACCACTACTTGGCCGCGTACCGGTGGATCGCGGCGCCCGCCGCCGACAACGGCTTCGGCGCGGACGCGATGATCCACCTCGGCAAGCACGGCAACCTGGAGTGGCTGCCCGGCAAGAACGCGGGCCTCTCGGCCGCCTGCGGCCCCGACGCCGCGCTCGGCGACCTGCCGCTGATCTACCCGTTCCTGGTCAACGACCCGGGCGAGGGCACGCAGGCCAAGCGCCGCGTCCACGCCACGCTCATCGACCACCTGGTGCCGCCGATGGCGCGCGCCGACTCCTACGGCGACATCGCGCGCCTGGAGCAGCTCCTCGACGAGTACGCGCAGATCAGCTCCATGGACCCGGCGAAGCTTCCGGCGATCCGCGCGCAGATCTGGACGCTCATCCAGGCCGCGAAGCTCGACCATGACCTGGGTCTTGAGCAGCGCCCGGACGACGACGGCTTCGACGACTTCCTGCTCCACGTCGACGGCTGGCTCTGCGAGATCAAGGACATGCAGATCCGCGACGGTCTGCACGTCCTCGGCAACCCGCCGGCCGGCGCCGACCGCGTCAACCTCGTCCTCGCGGTGCTGCGCGCCCGCCAGATCTGGGGCGGCACGACCGCGCTGCCGGGTCTGCGCGAGGCGCTGGGCCTGGATGAGTCGGCGGCGACGCGCGTGACGGCCGACGAGGCCGAGGACAAGGCCCGCGCGCTGGTCCAGGCGATGGACGACGCGGACTGGGACCCGGCAGCCGTGGCCGCCGTGGCCGCGGACCACGGTGAACAGGTCGCCGCCATCCTGGAGTTCGCGGCCCGCGAGGTCGTGCCGCGCCTCGCGGCGACCACCGCGGAGCTCGACCACGCCGTGCACGCCCTGAACGGCGGCTTCGTCCCCGCGGGCCCGTCCGGATCGCCGCTGCGCGGTCTGGTCAACGTCCTGCCGACCGGCCGGAACTTCTACTCGGTCGACCCGAAGGCCGTCCCCTCCCGCCTCGCGTGGGAGACGGGCCAGGCCCTGGCCGACTCCCTGGTCGAGCGGTACAAGTCCGACAACGGCGAGTACCCCACCTCCGTGGGCCTGTCCCTGTGGGGCACGAGCGCGATGCGCACCGCGGGCGACGACGTCGCCGAGGCGATGGCGCTGCTCGGCATCCGCCCCGTCTGGGACGACGCGTCGCGGCGCGTGACGGGCCTGGAGGCCGTTCCGTACGAGGAGCTGGGCCGCCCCCGCATCGATGTGACGCTGCGCATCTCGGGCTTCTTCCGCGACGCGTTCCCGCACACGATCGGCCTGCTCGACGACGCGGTGCGGCTCGCCGCCTCACTGGACGAGCCCGCCGACCGCAACCACGTGCGCGCCCACGCCCAGGCCGACCTCGCCGAGCACGGCGACGAGCGCCGGGCCACCACCCGCATCTTCGGTTCGCGCCCCGGCACGTACGGCGCGGGTCTGCTCCAGCTCATCGACTCCCGCGACTGGCGCACCGACGCGGACCTCGCCGAGGTCTACACGGTGTGGGGCGGTTACGCGTACGGCCGCGGCCTCGAAGGGCGCCCGGCCCGCGCCGAGATGGAGACCGCGTACAAGCGCATCGCGGTGGCCGCGAAGAACACGGACACCCGCGAGCACGACATCGCGGACTCGGACGACTACTTCCAGTACCACGGCGGCATGGTGGCGACCGTGCGCGCGCTGCGGGGCACGGCCCCGGAGGCGTACATCGGCGACTCGACCCGCCCCGAGACGGTCCGCACGCGCACGCTGGTCGAGGAGACCAGCCGCGTCTTCCGGGCGCGCGTCGTCAACCCGAAGTGGATCGAGGCGATGCGCCGCCACGGCTACAAGGGCGCCTTCGAACTCGCCGCCACGGTGGACTACTTGTTCGGGTACGACGCCACGACGGGTGTCGTCGCCGACTGGATGTACGACAAGCTCACCGAGACGTACGTCCTTGACCCGACGAACCGTCAGTTCCTCCAGGAGGCCAACCCCTGGGCCCTGCACGGCATCGCGGAGCGCCTCCTGGAGGCGGAGTCGCGCGGCATGTGGGCGAAGCCGGACCCGGCGGTGCTCGAAGCGCTGCGGCAGGCCTACCTGGAGACCGAGGGCAACCTGGAGGACGGCGGCGACGAGGGCTGAGCCCTCGCCACCCAGCCGCTGCCGCTGAGCCGCCGTCACTGTGTTGCCGTCACGGTGACGGCGGGCCGCCCAGCCACTCCAGCGCGCCCGCCGTCAGCGCGGTGACCCCGGTGCTGAGGGTCGGCTCGATCAGGGGCGCGAAGTACGGCGAGTGGTTGGAGGGGATGTCCCGCTCGAAGGTCCCCGCCTTCTGGGCCGCGGCGACCTCCGCCGGGTCGGCGCCGCCGAACAGCCAGTAGCAGAGCGGGATCTCACGGTCGGCGGAGGTCGCGAAGTACCCGACGTCCTCGCTGCCGGTCACGGGGCCGGGGTCGAAGACACGGTCCTCACCGAGCACCGCGCCGACGGCGGCCATCGTCCTCGCCACCGCGTCGGCGTCGTTGTCGAGCACGGGGAAGGTGTCGATCTCCGTGATCTCGGGCTCCCGCTCCGCGCCCGCCGTGGCCGCCTCGCCCTTGACGATGCGCTCGACGGCGGCGAGGACCTTCGCACGGACCTCGGGCGTGTACGACCGGATGTTGATCTTCAGCTCGGCCTCGTCGGGAATGATGTTGTCCTTCGTGCCCGCCCGGAGCGAGCCGACGGTCACCACGGCCGTCTCGGCGCCGGAGATCTCGCGGGACACGACCGTCTGCAGCCGCATCACGGTCGCGGCGGCCATCACCACGGGGTCGATCGACGCCTCGGGCCGCGAACCGTGCGCGCCCTTGCCGAACATCCGCACGTTCAGGGAGTCGGTCGCCGCGAAGGCGGGCCCGGGATGCGCGCCGACGAGCCCGGCGGGAAGCGGCGCGACATGCTGCCCGAGCACCACGTCCGGCACGCCGAACCGCGCGTAGAAGTCGTCCCGGACCATCGCCTGCGCGCCCTTCGCCACCTCCTCCGCGGGCTGGAAGACGCCGACGATCCGGCCCGACCAGTCGGCGCGGGCGTCCGCGAGCAGCTTCAGCGCGCCCAGCAGGCAGGTGACGTGCATGTCGTGGCCGCACGCGTGCATCACGCCCTCGTTCACGGACGCGTACGGCAGTCCGGTGCGCTCGGTCACGGGCAGCCCGTCGAAGTCGGCGCGCAGCAGGACGGTGGGCCCCGCGCCGTTCTCCAGGACGGCGACCACGCCGGTGCGGCCGACGCCGGTCGTGACCTCGTATCCGTACGACTGCGCGTGGCGGGCGACCTCGGCGGCGGTGCGGTGCTCGGCGAAGGACAGTTCGGGGTGGGCGTGCAGATCGCGGTAGAGAGCGGCGAGGTCACCCTTGATGGCGTCGAGGCCCAGCAGGGCGGAAGAACTCCGTGCGGCGGCGGACATGTCACGCTCCTCTTCTGTGGTGTCCCGCCACCTTACGTACGCTTTCGTGGGGTCTGTTCGGGGCGGGTGGAACCGGCGCGGAACGCGAGGGCGTCCCTGCCCCCATGATCACTCCGACGACCGGCGCGGCCGACGCGACGTCCACCCGCCACCTCTACATCACGCGGCACGGCGAGGCCACACCCGACGAGAGCGGACTGACGCCGGGCGGGCGCCGACAGGCCGCCCTGCTCGGCGAGCGGCTCCGCGGCATCCCGTTCGCGGCGGTCCACCACGGCCCGCTCCCCCGGGCCGAACAGACCGCGGCCCTGATATCCGACGGCCTCGACGGCAACGCCCCGCTGATCCGCTCGGCCCCGGCGGGCGACTACATCCCCTACGTCCCGCGCAAGGACGAGCTGCCTCCGGAGACGGCCGACGCGACACTGGAGCGCCTGGCCGGGTTCCCCGAGGCGGAGCGCGAGAAGGGCCCCGCACTCGCCGCCGAGGCGCTGTCCCGCTTCACCGGCCCCGTCCCCGGCGACACCCCGCGCCACGAACTCCTCGTCACGCACAACTTCCTGACCGCGTGGCTGGTCCGCGCCGCACTCGACGCCCCACCGGCGCGCTGGCTCGGCCTGAACCACGGCAACGCGGCCCTGACGGTCATCCGCTACACCCCGGGCCGTCCCGCCGCGCTGGTGCTCTACAACGACATGCGGCACCTGCCCGAGGAGCTGCGCTGGACCGGTTTTCCGCCGGAGCTCCGCGCCTGACCTGCCGTCACAGCACGGTCGGCAGGCCGATGTTGTTGATCAGCGGCCCTTCGACCGATACCCCTTCGTTGACGACGGTGTCGGCGACGGGCAGCGGCAGGGGCAGCGGGCCGGGATTCGCCGGGTTGATGGCCGCCTGAGCCGGTCCCATACCAGCGGCGAGGGCGACGAGAGCGAGAGCCAGGGCACAACGGAACATGCGACAGCCTTACGGGTTAAGGGGATTGGGGCATTCGGGGGACGGGAAGCGACAACCCGTTCGTATGATCGTCGGTGACGATCGGTGACTTCCCGAGCGTGTCCGGGTTACACCGGGTGAGCGGACCACGACCGGCGGTCCGTACGCGCACGCTCCAAGGAGATCGCAGTGAACGGCAATTGGGTGCAGAAGATGTCCCGCTGGACTCTGGTCGCGGCCGTGGCGGCCGCGCCGGCCGTCCTGTGCTCCGGCACGGCACACGCCGACGAGACGCACGAGAACTCGCACAACGCCCCCGTCGTCGCGCTGATCAGCACCGGCCAGATCGACGACCCGATGGAGGATGTGCTGGAGCACACCCTCCTCTTCGGTGACGGCTACCGGTGGGGCGGCTGAGAACCCGAACCACCCCTTCCGGTGGGCCTGTTGAGCAGGGGGCGGCCTGATCGGGCCGCCCCCGGGCCTTCAGACCGTCACGGCGCGAGGCACGCCGTGCCCGGCACCTCCGTGGGGACGCCGAGGCTCGCCGGGTCGACGAGGGCCGTGACGTCACCGGCCGCCTGGGTCAGGCAGTCGACGGTCGTGACGGGGTCCGGCACGGCGCTGGCGGGCACCGCGAGGACCCCCAGCAGCGTGACGGCACCGAGGATGACGGCGGCGGAGCGGCGCATGTGAACTCTCTTTCCTGTGAGCTGAGTTGCCTGCGGCTCGACGAGCAACGCGAGCCGACCGGTGACTCCCCAGCCCTACGCCCCGATACGCCCCATATCACCCGTACGTGAAAGACGTAACGATCCTCCTCGGATGAGGAGGATCGTCTGGGCAGGATCGCCTGAGCAGGATCGTCAGAAGGCGTACCGGATGCGCAGCCAGGGCGCGTGTGCCTCCAGCAGCTGCTGGAGGCGCGCCAGGGCCTGCCGCTTGACGTCCTGGGAGTAGCGGACGTTGAGGGCCCCGTTCTGCGACCGCTTGGTCTCCTGCGCGTCCGGCTGCCAGAGCAGCTCCTCGGCCTTGGGGTGCCAGCCCAGGTTGACCTCGTGGAGCCCCGCGTTGTGGGTCAGCATGATGATCTCGGCGGCCGCCTGCTGCTTCACGCGGGCGGGCAGGACGTCGTCGAGGTGCGTGAGCAGCTCGGCCCAGTCCCGCTGCCAGCCGGGGCGGAGCACGACGGGCGAGAGGTTGAAGTGGACCTCGTACCCGGCGTCGAGGAAGTCGGCGGCCGCGGCGATCCGCTCGGGGACCGGGCTGGTGCGGATGTCGAGGAGCCGCGCGTCGTCGGGAGGCATGACGGAGAAGCGCACCCGCGTACGCCCTTGGGGGTCGAGCGCGAGCAGATCGGGGTTGACGAACTTGGTCGCGAAGGAGGCCTTGGCGGTCGGCATGGCGCGGAACGCGGCGACGAGGTCGGCCGTGTTGTCACTGACCAGGGCGTCGACGGAACAGTCCCCGTTCTCGCCGATGTCGTAGACCCACGCCTGCGGGTCGCACTGGTTGGGCTCGGTCTTCGGGCCCTGGGCCCGTACGTGGCGCCGGACGTGGGTGACGATCGCCTCGATGTTGGTGAAGAGCGTGATGGGGTTGGCGAAGCCCTTGCGGCGCGGGACGTAGCAGTAGGCGCAGGCCATCGCGCAGCCGTTGGAGGGGCCGGGGGCGATCCAGTCGGCCGAGCGGCCGTTGGGGCGGGTGGCGAGCGTGTGCTTGACGCCGAGCACGAGCGTCTCGGTCTTGATCCGGACCCACCGGCCGATGTTGCCGTCGTTGCCGTGCAGGGAGGGGATGCGCCAGTGCCCGTCGACCTCGGTCACCCGTACGTCCGGTGAGAGCCGGCTCATGATCTGCTGCCCGCGCGGGGAGTCGAGGGCGGCGGGCTCGGCGTAGACGTCGCGTACGTCGAGCATGCGGCGGGCCTCGGGGCCGTCCCGGAAGGCGCCGCCGCGACCCGGCGCGGGTGCGGCGGCCTCGGGGACGGTGTCGGACCACCCGAAGAGGGCTTGCTGCTCGGGTTCTCCGGGACCGGCGCTCATGTTCTTCCCTGCTCGCTCCGCACCTGCGCGCCGCACATCCGCGCCACGCCGCTACGCCACGGGGTCGTGCCCCCAGTTCATGAGGGAGTACCTCCACCGCGTTTCCGTGACGTCGCCGCTGGGCCGCTGCTTCATGTGGCGGTGCACGTATCCGACGACTTTACGCATGTGCGCGATGTCGCTGTCCGTGAGATCGGCCTTCTTCTTCTCCAGCAGCTCGACGATGCGGCGCCCGGACGCGTGCCCGACGCTCTCGCCGCCGCCGTCCGACTGCCCCACGCTCTTCGAGTCGTCCGTGTCCAGCCAGTCCTTGAGCGCGCGAGGCGTCATGTTGACGGCTTCCGTGAACTCCTTGTACGTGTCGTCCCGCTGCTCTTCGCCGCCGCTGCCACCGGCGCTCAAGAGCCGCCGCCCTTCTTGCGCAGGGCCCCGGGCTTGTGGACGGCGTCGCGGCCGGACTTGTCGCTGGTGACTTCGTACTGGGGCTCGTCCTTGGAGGCGTCGACGGTTCGTCCCGCGGCCTCCGTGCGCTCCGTGATCTTCTTCTTCACCTTGCCCGGAACGGTCTGCCCATGGCTCTTCCAGGAGACCTGGTCACCCTTTTCGAGCTTCTTTCCCTTGGCCACGTCGACACGCTCCCTCGGCGACACGCTCCGTCGGTGCCGCCCGTCGTCGGGCGACGTACCCACTGTCCCGCCGTTGACGGAAGGCTGCATTCCGGGCGGCTCGCCTCAGCCGGCCGGGGCGACGCCGAGCGTGGAGGCGCGGGCCTCCAGGGCCCACCGGTGCGTGCGGACCGTCGCCGGGTCCGTGCGGCCCGCGAGGATGTCGCAGAGGAGTTCCGCGCAGGCGTGGCCGTACGCCGAGGGCCGCAGGTCGACGGCGGTGACGGGCGGGGCGGCGCCGCGCACGGCGGTGCCGTCCACGCAGGCGGCCACGTAGAAGTCGTCGCCCACGGTCCGGTTCTCGGCGGCCGCCGCCTGAAGGACCCCCGGCGCCGCGCCGTCCGGGGCGCAGATCACCGCGTCGACGTCCGGTGCCGCGGCGAGGAGCGCGAGCGTGGCCTCCTCCACCTCGCGCGGGGTCGCGGCGAAGGAGACCGTGCGGACCTCCACCGGCACGCCGTGCGTACGCCCCCAGGCACCGGCCGTGCCGTGCAGCGCCGCGGCCCACGCGGAGGTGTCGGCGGGCGCCAGCAGGGCGGGGCGGCGGGCGCCGCGGGCGTGCACGTGGTCCAGGAGGGCGGTCAGGGAGGCGGCGTTGTCGCAGACGACCGCGCCGCTGGGGGCGGGGGCCGTACCGAGGTAGCGCTCGCCGGTGACGACGGGGATGCCCGCACCGAGGAGCCCGGGCACGGCGGGGTCGCCGATCTCGGGGTCGATGACGAGGAGCCCGTCGACGCGTGCGGCAAGCGGTTCGTGCGTGCCGGTGGCGGGCGCGAGCAGGACGACGTCGAACCCTTCCTCCTGGGCGCGGGCGACGGCCCCGAAGGCGAGGTTCATGTAGTAGTCGAGGCGGGTCGCCGTCTGGGGCAGGTGCAGCCCGATGGCGCCGGTGCTGGCGCGGCGGAGCCTGCGCGCCGCGCTGTTCGGCCGGTAGCCGAGGCGGGCGGCGACCTCCCTGACGTGCTCGCGGGTGGCCTCCGCGACCCGGCCCGCGCCCTGCAGGGCGTCGGAGGCGGTGCTCTTGGAGACTCCGGCGGCGCGGGCGACGTCGAGGAGGGTGACGGTACGGGCATTCACGTGGCCGAAGTGTAGACGTACGCGATCAGGGGGGAGTCCGCTCTTGCCGGAACGTTCCGGCACGGTTTACATTCGGCCGTGCCGGAACGTTCCGGCACGGCCGTCCCGCGCCCCGTCCGTACCGCTCCCCGGAAGTCTGGAAGTCGTCATGCGTCTGATCACCGCGTACAACCCGCCCGCGTCCCCCACCAGGACCCGGCCCGCCGAACGGTCCCCCCTGCGCGTGGCCGCCGTGCAGCAGCGCTGGCACCGCGACCCGGACGAGCACCGCGCGGCCCTGCGCGAGGGCATCCGTCTCGCGGCGGCGGAGGGCGCGCGGGTGGTGTGCCTCCAGGAGCTGACGCTCTCGCCGTACTTCGCGGTCGTCCGCAAGGCCGACCACCCCGCCCCGGCCGAGCCCGAGGAGCTGCTCACCGGTCCGACGTTCACCTTCGCCGCCGAGGCGGCGCGTGAGTACGGGGTGTACGTGCACGCCTCGCTGTACGAGCGGGCCCCGGCGCCGGACGGCGAGGACGACGGCCTCGGCTACAACACCGCGATCCTCGTGGCCCCGGACGGCACTCTCGCCCAGCGCACCCGCAAGACGCACATCCCGGTCTCGGAGGGCTACTACGAGGACCACTGGTTCCGGCAGGGCCCGGCCGGCGACGACGCGTTCCCGCTGGTGCGGGTCGACGACGCCAGCCTCGGCCTGCCGACCTGCTGGGACCAGTGGTTCCCCGAGCTGGCCCGCGCCTACTCGCTGGCCGGGGCCGACGTCCTCGTCTACCCGACCGCCATCGGCTCCGAGCCCGGCCACCCCGGCTTCGACACGCAGCCGATCTGGCAGAAGGTCATCACCGGCAACGCGATCGCCAACGCGACGTTCATGGTGGTGCCGAACCGGATCGGCTCCGAGAACGGCCTCACGTTCTACGGGAGCTCGTTCATCGTCGACCCCTACGGCCGGGTCCTCGCGCAGGCCCCGCGCGACGAGCCCGCCGTCCTGGTCGCCGACCTCGACCTCGACGCCCGCCGCGACTGGCTCGAGCTCTTCCCGTTCCTGGCGACGCGCCGCCCCGACGCGTACGGGCCGCTCACGACCACGAGCTGAGCGACCCGTCGCCGGGCGCGGGCGGTCCCCCGCCGCTCAGCGCCCGGCGACGAACCGGGGCAGCTCCGCCAGGATCCCGGCGAGGTCATCCGCGGGCACTCCACCTCCCTGGGCGACGTCCCGGGAGCCGCCGCCCCGGCCACCGAGGAGTTCCTTGACCATCGCGGACGCCTCGCGGCCCGCCTCGCGCGCCGGGCCGTTGACGGCCAGCACGAACGCGCCCGCCGACGTCGCGACGGCCACGACGCCGGGCCGGCCGTGCGGGAGGCGGTCGCGGGCCGCGAGGGCCAGGGCGCGCGCCTCGTCGGGCGCGCCGTCGACCGTCGCGGTCACCACCAGCGTTCCCTCGGCGTCGACGGCCCCCTCGGCCAGTTCGCCGGCGCGGGCCGCCGTGGCCCGCGCCTTGAGGCGGGCGTTCTCCCGGTCCGCGGCCTTCAGCCGGTCGAGGAGTCCGGCGATCCTGTCGGACAGCTCGGCGCGGGGTGCTCCGATCTGTTCCGCGATGCGGGTGACCAGGTCGCGCTCGCGGGCCAGGTAGCCGAACCCCTCGATGCCGACCGCCGCCTCCAGGCGCCGCATGCCGGCGCCGACGGAGGACTCCGCGGTGAGGGCCACCGTGCCGACCTGCGCGGCGTGCTCGACGTGCGTGCCGCCGCACAGTTCGCGCGACCAGGCGCCGCCGATCTCGACGACCCGTACCTTCTCCCCGTACGTCTCGTCGAACAGGGCGAGCGCGCCGATCTCCTTGGCCTCGGGCAGCGTCATCCAGCGCACTCCGACCGGCAGGTCCCGGCGCAGCGCCCGGTTCGCGGCCTCCTCGACCTCGCCGCGGACGGCCGGGGAGAGAGCGCCGCGCCAGGGGAAGTCGAGGCGGAGGTAGCCGGGGCGGTTGTAGGAGCCGGACTGCAGGGCGTTGGGGCCGAGGATCTCGCGCAGCGCGGCGTGCAGGACGTGGGTGCCGGAGTGCGCCTGCCGGGCGCCGAGCCGCCACTCGGGGTCGACCGCGGCGACCACCCGCTCCCCCGCGGCGAGTTCGCCCGCCGTGACGCGGACCCGGTGGACGACGAGGCCGGGCAGCGGTCGCTGCACGTCGATGACCTCGGCCTCGCCGGACGTTCCCGAGATCCGTCCGGCGTCGCTGTCCTGGCCGCCGGACTCGGCGTAGAACGGCGAGCGGTCCAGGACGACAATGGCCAGTTCGCCCTCACGCACCGCCGGAACCGCGTCCGCCGTTCCGAGGACGGCGAGCACGGTCGACTCGGTCGTCAGCGTGTCCCAGGCCCGCCAGTCGGTCGGCCCGTGCGCGTCGAGGACGGCGCGCAGCGCCGAAGTGTCGTTCGTGCCGCCGGACTTGCGGGCCCTGGCGTCGGCGCGGGCCCGCTCCCGCTGCTCGTTCATCAGCGCGGTGAAGCCTTCGCGGTCCACCTCGACGCCCTGTTCGGCGGCCATCTCCAGGGTGAGGTCGATGGGAAAGCCGTACGTGTCGTGGAGCAGGAACGCCCGGTCTCCGGGCAGCGTCCTGCCGCCACCCCGCTTGACCTCGGCGACCTGGGTGTCCAGGACGGTGGTGCCCTGCTTGAGGGTGGCGCGGAACGCGTCCTCCTCGCCGTACGCCTGGTCGGCGATGCGGGCGAAGTGCGCGGAGACCTCGGGGTAGCTGGGCGCCATGCAGTCGCGGGCGACCGTCAGGAGCTCGGGCAGGGCCGGGTCGTGGAAGCCGAGCCGGCGCATGGCACGGACCGAGCGGCGCAGGATGCGGCGCAGGACGTAGCCGCGGCCCTCGTTGCCGGGCGTGGTGCCGTCGGCGAGCAGCATGAGCGCGGTGCGGACGTGGTCGGCGACGACGCGGAGGCGTACGTCGGCCTGCGCGTCGGCGCCGTAGCGGAGGCCGGCGAGGTCGGCGGCGCGGTCCAGGACGGGCCGGGTCTCGTCGATCTCGTACAGGTTGGGCTTGTCCTGCAACAGGGTGGCCATGCGCTCCAGGCCCATGCCGGTGTCGATGTTGCGGCGCGGGAGTTCGCCGAGGATCGGGTAGCCGGACTTGCCGGGCCCCTCGCCCCGCTCGTACTGCATGAAGACGAGGTTCCAGAACTCCATGTACCGGTCCTCGTCGACCGCGGGCCCGCCGGCACGGCCGAGCGCGGGCCCGCGGTCGTAGTAGAGCTCCGAGCAGGGCCCGCACGGGCCCGGCACGCCCATGGACCAGAAGTTGTCCTCGTCCCCGCGGTCCACGATCCGCTCGTCGGGGAGGCCCGCGACCTCGCGCCAGATGGCACGGGCCTCGGCGTCGGAGTGGTGCACGGTCACCCAGATCCGCTCCGGGTCGAGCCCGTACCCGCCGTCCTTCCGCGCCGCGGTGGACAGCTCCCAGGCGTACCCGATCGCTTCGTGCTTGAAGTAGTCCCCGAAGGAGAAGTTGCCGTTCATCTGGAAGAACGAGCCGTGCCGTGTGGTTTTGCCGACCTCTTCGATGTCCAGGGTGCGGATGCACTTCTGGACACTGGTCGCCCGCGGCCACGGGGCGGGCTGCTCGCCGGTCAGATACGGCTTGAACGGCACCATGCCCGCGTTCACGAACAGCAGCGTCGGGTCCGGGGTGGGCAGCGGGGCACTGGGTACGGCGGTGTGCCCGCGTGCGGCGAAGAAGTCCAGGAAGCGCTGGCGGATGTCGGCGGTACGCATGGGGGGTGCTGCTCCGTTCGTGGTGCCCAGAGGGGGCGTGGGGCGGCGGCGCGGTCCGGGTGCCGGGGGCCGAGGTGGACCGCGAGCCCCGTGCCCGCTGCCGCGGGACGGGTGACCGGCGTCCAGCCCGCCCGTCCGTAGAAGGCGCGGGCCTCCTCGGCGGCCACGGAGGTCAGCAGCCAGCAGCGGCCGTCGGCCCGGTCCTCGGTCACCGCGTCCAGCAGCCCGGTGCCCACACCGGTACCCCTCGCGCGCGAGGAAACCGCCAGTTCGTCCACTTCTCGGCCGCCGCACAGCCAGGCGGCCGTGCGTTCCTCGCCGAGGGCGGCCGCTATCTGGGGGTAGCACCGGCTCGTGGGGAACGGCGACGGCGTCGTCCAGGCGGTGGCCCAGCCGAGGACGGTGTCCCCGTCGAGCGCCAGTGCGGCGGTGAAGCCGGGCCGGGTGACGTCGGCCGCGAGCCGCCGCAGGTAGCCGTCGGCGTGCTCGGGCCCTTCGTCCCAGGGCGCGCCTCCGAAGGCGTCCACGTACACGCTCCGGACGCCGTCCGCGTACGACAGCAGACGGCTTCCGGAGACGGCCTCGACGGTGACGGCCATCAGGCGGCCCGGGCCGGCGCGCTCGGCAGCGGGGTGAGCGAGGCGTAGTCGAGCGGTGCCGACGGGTCGACCGACACGTTCAGCGGCGCTGGTTCGGCGTCGGCGCGCACCAGCAGGTCGCCGACGGCTGCGATCATGGCGCCGTTGTCCGTGCACAACGTCATGGGCGGCACGCGCAGCTCGATCCCGGCGGCCGCGCACCGCTCCTCGGCGAGCCCGCGGACCCGGGAGTTCGCCGCCACGCCACCGACGACGACCAGCGTCCGTACGTCGTACGCGCGACAGGCCGCCAGCGCCTTGCGGGTCAGTACGTCGGCGACGGCCTCCTGAAGCGCCGCGGCCCCGTCGGCCACCGACAGCTCCTCGCCCCGGACGCGGTGCCGCTCGACCCAGCGGGCCGCGGCGGTCTTGAGCCCGGAGAAGGAGAAGGCGTACGGGTCGTCGCCGGAGCGGGTCAGCGGCCGGGGGAACGCCACAGCTCTCGGGTCCCCGTCGCGCGCCGCGCGGTCGATCGCGGGACCGCCCGGGTAGGGCAGGCCGAGGATCCGGGCGACCTTGTCGAAGCACTCCCCCGCGGCGTCGTCCAGCGTGTCGCCGAGGTGCAGGATCGGCTCGCGCACCAGGTCCCGGACCAGGAGCAGCGAGGTGTGCCCGCCCGAGACGATGAGCACGACGCACGGTTCGGGCAGCGGGCCGTGTTCCAGGATGTCGGCGGCGACGTGCCCGGCCAGGTGGTGCACCCCGTACAGCGGGACCCCGGCCGAGTAGGCCAGCGTCTTGGCGCCCGCGAGCCCCACCTGGAGTGCGCCGGACAGGCCGGGTCCTGTGGTGACGGCGACCGCGTCGAGCTGGTTCAGCCGCAGTCCTGCCTGGTCGAGGGCCTGGCGGACGACGGGGTTGAAGGCGTGCAGGTGCGCGCGGGCGGCGATCTCCGGCACGACACCGCCGTACCGCGCGTGCTCGTCCATGCTCGACGCCACCACGTGCGCGAGCAGCTCTCCGTCCCGGACGATCCCCGCACCGGTCTCGTCGCACGACGACTCGATGCCCAGCACCACTGGTTTGCCCATTGCACACGCTCCTTCTGCACACTTCCCGCACTTGCAATATATGTGCAATAGGAGAGTCGGGTCCGCACGAGGTGCCGCGCCGCGTCAGACCGGGGAGGACGTCTCAGGCAGCCGGCACGTCCCGCACGAAGCGCCGCAGACATGCCCGTACGACGTCGGGCCGCTCCAGCCAGGGCTCGTGACCGGCGCCTTCGACGCGGGTCAGCGGATGACCGAGATCGCGCGCGAGTGCGGCGAGCGCCGACAAGGGGCGGGGGTCGTCGCATCCGCCGAGCAGCTCGGTCCGCGCGGGCAGCCGTTCGCGCAGCTCGTCCACCCGCCCGTCGAGGGGATCCGCGCGCCCCGCGTCGCCGAGCTCACGGTTCATGGCCCAGGCGACGGGGCGCCGCAGTCGGGCACCGCGCTCCGCCCACCACCGGCCACGTCCGGCATCGGAGTGGTCGGTGAACCAGGCGAGCGTGAGCAGCTCGACCTCCTGCTCCTCGGTCCGGTGCGGCACCCCCTCCAGTACGCGGAGCCGCTCCCGCTGCGCCTCGGTCATGCGCCGCTTCCGCTCGGCCCGGTACGCGGCGCGCCAGTCCCCGAGGAACGGCCCGCACATCAGCATCGCCGCGGCCGCCCGGTCCGGGTGCGCGAGACAGAACCGGGCGGCGAGGTCGGCGCCGTAGGAGTGCCCGATCAGCACGGCCCGGCGCGCGCCCCACGCGTCGAGGAGTTCGCCGAGATCGTCGACGTGCCGGGCGAGAGTGTGCCGCCCCTGCCACGGCGACCGGCCGGTCCCGCGCTGGTCGTACCGGTAGACGGGGGCGAGGTCCGCGACCATGGCGGCGACGTCGGCCAGATAGTCGGGCAGGCCGGGGCCGCCGTGGAGCAGCACGACGGGCGGCGGCCGCTCACCGTCCGCGCCCCGCGGCCCGCCGTCCACCGGCGCTGCCGCCGTCCAGCGCACCCGCGCCCCGTCGGTGAGTGACGTGCGGCCCTGCTTCTCGATGAAGGTCACCGCGGCGAAGCTACCCGGTCGCAGGGGCGGGAGCGGGTGCGTGCACCGGCGCGGACACCCGCCAGTACAGGCGTGGGCCATCCGCAGGACACCCCCAGGACACCCGTGAGGAAGATCACTGAGGACAACCCCGCTCCTCCCCGCGCCATCCTCCCCAGTGATCAAGGAGTCCACGGCGGCGCCTCACGAGCCGAGTGGCCGGTACGTCACATGCAGATAGGCAAGACCACTCATGCCCCCCGAGAAGCGCACTCTCCCGCGCCTGCGCGCCACCCGTCGCAACGTCCTCGCGGCCACCGTGCTGGGTGCCATGGCGCCCGTAGGGGTCGGCATCGGCCTGGCCGTCCGCTCGTCGGGGGACAGCGGCGAGGCGCCCCTCGACCCGCACCAGGCGCCGGACATGAGCAAGGCGGCCCCGACGGGTACGTGGGCGGCCTCCGGGCCGCAGCCGCAGACCACCGAAGCGATCGTGCAGATCGTCGCGCACCCCGACGACGACCTGTTCTTCATCAACCCGGAGGTCGGGCAGTCGCTGCGCAGCGGCAGGCCGCTGACCACGATCTACCTGACGTCCGGCGAGTCCAACGGCGTCAACGGGCCTCGGGCGGGCGCGGGTACGGGTGCGGGCAGGGACGTGGGCCTGGGCGCGAGCCAGGGCCGGCCCCGCCCGAAGAGCGACAAGCGCAAGTACGCCAAGGCGCGGCAGAACGGCATCCGCGCCGCGTACGCGGAGATGGTCACCGGGCGCCCGGACCACCCCTGGCAGCGCACCATGATTGCGACGGCCGGTGGGGGGCATGCGGAGCTCGACACGTTGCAGGGGTACCCCCACATCCACCTGGTGTGGACGCTGCTGCACGAGGCGGGCAGCATCACCGGCGACCGCCCGCACAGCCTGCACGGACTGTGGGAGGGCCGGATCGACGCGCTCGGCTCGCAACTGGCGCACGGCGGGCCCGTCACCCGCGACTTCTCGTACACGAAGGAACAGCTCATCCAGACCCTGACCGGCTACCTCCGGCGGTTCCGGCCCACGCAGGTCCGGATGCAGAACCCGACACCGGGCCGCCTGGACCGCAACCTCAAGTGTTCCGACCACCAGGACCACCGGTTCGGCGCCCGTTTCGTCCAGCAGGCACTCGCCCGGTACGCGGCCTCCGGTTCGCGCCCCCACTTCACCGTGCAGACCTACATGGGCTACTTCAACGGCGGCCTGCCCCAGGCCCTGGACCCCGCGTCCGGCGCGTCGAAGGCACGCACCCTCGCGACGTACTCCGCGAGCGACGACGCGATCCGCGAGGCCTGCGGGGACCCGGCGGGCTGCGGTGACCTCAAGGTCGCCGCGAGCCCGAAGCCCCGCTGGTCGCACAGCATCCACCACGCGGGCGACAGCGGCGCCGACTGGCTGCTGGCGGGCAAGGACGACAGCCTGTGGGCCTTCGCCGTGCTCGACGGCCGCATCGCGCACTGGCACCGGCCCGGCGGCAAGGGCGGGGCTGGTGGAAAGTGGGGCGCGGGCCGTTGGAAGGGGCCCGTGTTCCAGCCGGGGACCGGCATCGACACCGGTGTACGCCCGACGGCTCTCCCCGACGGACGGATCGCCGTCTTCGGCACGCGCACGCTGTCCGGCGACGGAGCGGTGGACGGGTACAGCAGGGAAGTCGGGTACGTCGTCCAGCAAGGCCCCGGCGAGCCCTTCGGGCCCTGGCAGTCGCTGGGCACCCCCGAGCTGTCCGACGAGATCGGTACGAACGACATCAGCTCCCCCGCGGTCGTCGTGGACCGCGACGGCGCGATGTCGGTCTTCCTGCGTGACAGCACCCACCAGCTGACGACACGCGCCCAGCAGCCGGACGGCACGTGGACGCCGTGGCGTGCCCTGGGCGGCGAGGCGGTGCACGGCGACCCGGTCGCGGCGACGGACCGTGCCGGGCGCGCCTACGTCCTCGCCGCGACCCCGCACACCGTCCTGGCCTGGATCCGGGACGAGCCGGGCGCGGACGTGCGCGGCCCGCTGGCCACCGGCCTCCCGGCCACCACCCTGCCGCTGACCCTGCGCAGGGACGACGACGGCGTCCGGGTCTTCTACCGCGCCCCGAACTCGGGGAACGTGTGCTCGGCCCGCCTGCACGCGGACGCCCTCACCGCCCCCTCCTCGGAACCGGGCCGCGTACGCCGCTCGTCCACCGCGCACACGTCGACGTCCGTCACCGACCTGGGCGGCGCGGGCGGCTACGGCCCCGTGAGCGCCACGGCCGACGACTGGGGCGGCGTGCTGCTCGCGGCCAGGACGGCCACGGGCGATGTCGCCACGGCGTGGGGCGCGTCGGGCACCGCGAGGACCCGCCCGCAGTGGAACCACACGGGCGTACTGCCCGCGGGCGCGCCGTCGAGCGCTCCCCTGTCGTCGGGCGGCGTCGTCCTCACGATGCTCGGCCTCGACAGCCGCCTGTACTGGACCCACGCCACGCGTGGAGGAGGCCGCCTGGCTCCCTGGCAGCCGGTGGGTTCCCCGACGGAGGGGAGGTCGAGGGCCTGATGCGCCTCCGGATGCCGACCGCCGAGCCGCGGGAGACGCAGGAGCCGCTGGACGCTCCGAACGGCAAGGGCGGCCGGGACGTCGGCCGCGACCCGTTCTTCGACAACGCGAAGTTCCTGCTGATCGTGCTGGTCGCCCTGGGCCACTCCTGGGAACAGATCGTCTACGGCACGCACGCGCTCCAGTCCGTGCACACGCTGATCTACACGTTCCACATGCCGGCGTTCATCCTGCTGTGCGGCTACTTCTCCCAGCGTTTCACGGGCCGCCCCGACCAGGTCCGCCGTCTCGTCGAAGGCGTCCTGCTCCCCTACCTGTTCTTCGAGCTGGCGTACTCGGCCACGAACAGCGCGGTGCGGGACGAGCCGTTCGCCTTCACCCCCACGGAACCGACGTACCTCTGCTGGTTCCTGATCGCCCTGTTCCTCTGGCGTCTGAGCACCCCGGTGTGGCGGGCCATCCGCTGGCCGGTACCGATGGCGGCGGCGCTCTCGCTGGCCGCGGGCCTGACCACCACGCACTACGACCTGGCGCTCCCCCGCGTCCTGATGTTCCTGCCCTGGTTCGTCCTGGGCCTGAACCTGCGCCCGGAACACTTCGCCCTCCTGCGCACCCGCATGGCCCGCCGCTGCGGCGTACCGGCCCTGCTCTGTGCCGGAGCGGCGTCCTACCTGTGGATTCCGGCCCCCGACGAGCACTGGCTCTCCATGGACACGGGCTACACGGACCTGGACGTGGGCTGGCCCCAGTACCTGGCCGTCCGCATCGGCATCTTCGCCGTCAGCGCGGTCCTGGTGGCCGCGTTCTTCGCCTGCGTCCCCCGCCGCCGCACCGTCTTCACCGCCCTGGGCGCGGCGACGATGTACCCGTACCTCCTCCACGGCCTGCTGATCCGCGCGGGCGAGGCGGCGGGCCTGTACCCGGTTCTGAAGGACCTGGGCGTCCTCGGCCAGGTCCTCCTCACCGTCGGCGTCGTCACGGCGGTGTTCCTGCTCTCGACGCCACCGGTGCGGAAGGTCTTCCGGCGCGTGGTGGAGCCCCGGTTGCCGCGGAGCCTCGTGCCGACGGGCGAGCGCTCGCCGTAGTCCACCCCAAATTCATTGGGCGAACGGCGACATGACGGAGCGTGACATCGGGCTCCGAGCGGACTCCACCCGTGCTTGACCGCCTCATGCCGGATGTAACATGATCTTTGTTCGACTTTGGAATGTGTGCGCGGGACACGGTGAGTGCCCGTCGCGCCGGGGGGCCAGAGGCGAAAGATCTTCACCTGCCCCCGTTATCCGTGGGGGATTCACAAGGTGTTCGAGGGTACGCATTCCGCTGGTCACATGTTGTCGGCGGCGCAGCAGCGCGTCTGGTTCGCTCAGGAACTGGCTCCGAACAGCCTCCTGTACAACATCAACGGCTATGTGGAGCTTCACGGGCCGTTGGACCGGGAGCAGTTCGAGAAGGCGCTGCGGCAGGCCACCGACGAGGCCGATGCCCTTCACGTCACCTTCGGCGAGACGGGCGGCGAACCCTGGCAGGCCGTGCGCGCCGAGCGCGACTGGCCCCTGCCCTTCGTGGACGTGTCCGCCGAGGACGACCCGCACGCGGCCGCCCTCGCGGTGATGCAGGAGGACCTCGACCGGCCCTTCGACCTGCGCGAGGGCCCGCTCTTCGTGCACATGCTGTTCCGTCTCGCCCCGGACCGCCACTACTGGTACACCCGCGTCCACCACATCGTCTGCGATGCCTTCGGGTTCAGTCTTCTCGTGCAGCGCGTCGCCGACTGCTACACGGAACGCGTGTCGGAAGAGGGCGGCGACGCCGTAACCCCCACCCCGTTCTCCTCCCTTGCCGAGTTCACCGACGAACACGTGACCTACGCGGAGAGCGAGCGGAGCGAACGGGACCGTGCCTACTGGCTCGACCGCTTCGGCGACGACTCCGAGCTCCTCAACCTCCCCGACCGAGCCACCGGCCTGTGGGGCGAGTCCCCGCGGTACGAAAGCCGCCTGGAGCCCGAGTACTTCGACGGGATCAAGCGTCTCGCCCGGCAGGCCCGGTCCACCTGGCAGGTCACCCTGACCGCCGCCGCCACCGCGTATCTGCGCCACTTCACCCGCACCGACGACGTCGTGCTCGGCTTCCCCGTCACCGGGCGGCTCACCCCGGTCACCAAGACGACGCCCGGCATGACCTCGAACGTGCTGCCACTGCGCGTGGCCGTCGACCCGGCGCTCACCTTCACCGAACTGCAGCGCGCCGTCGGCCAGGAGATGCGCGGCCTCCTGCGCCACCAGCGCTACCGCGGCGAGGACCTGCGCAAGGACCTGGGCCTCGGCGGCTTCTCCCGCCGGATGTTCGGTCCTTCCATCAACTTCCTGCCGCTGGAGGAAGGGCTGCGGTTCGGCCCGTGCACGGGCGCGGCGCACGGCATGCCCAGCGGTCCCGTCGACGACATGGTCATCGTCTTCGAGGGCGGCACCGGCGACAACGGCATCGGTGTGCGCATCGCGGGCAACACAGCCGCGTACGGCGAGCAGGACATCGCCGACCACGGGCGCCGCTTCGTCGCCTATCTGCGGGCGCTGACCGCGGAGCCCGACCGGCCCATCGGCACCGTCGACGTCATGGACCCGCAGGAACGCCACCGGGTCCTCACCGAGTGGAACGGCACCGCGTCGGACCTCGACGCGGGCACGCTCCCCGCGTGGTTCGAGGCCCGCGCCCACCGCACGCCCGACGCGGTGGCGGTCGTGTACGAGGACACCACGCTCACCTACCGCGAGCTCAACACCTGGGCCAACCGGCTCGCCCACCGGCTGATCGCGCGCGGCGCCGGTCCTGAGAGCCTGGTCGGCCTGGTCCTGCCCCGCTCCGTCGAGCTGGTCGTCGCCGTGCTCGCCGTCCTCAAGAGCGGCGCCGGGTATCTCCCCGTCGACCCGGACGCCCCGGCGGCCCGCCGCGCGACCGTCCTCGACGAGGCGCGGCCGGTGTTCGTCCTGGACGGCACCGACGCCGTGCACGACCTCGGGGACGGGCCCGCGCACGACCCCGCGGACGCCGACCGCTCCGCCCCGCTGAGCGCCGACCACCCCGCGTACGTCATCTTCACGTCGGGATCGACGGGCCGGCCCAAGGGCGTCGTCGTCACCCACCGCAACGTCACCCGGCTGTTCTCCGCCACCGAGGAGCAGTACGGCTTCGGGGCCGACGACGTGTGGACGCTGTTCCACTCGTACGCCTTCGACTTCTCGGTGTGGGAGCTGTGGGGCGCCCTGCTGTACGGCGGGCGGCTCGTCGTGGTGCCGCACGCGGTGTCCCGCTCCCCCGAAGCGTTCCTCGACCTCCTCGCCGAGCAGCGCGTCACCGTCCTCAACCAGACCCCGTCGGCGTTCTACCAGCTCATCCAGGCCGACCAGCGCCGCCCCGGCACCGAACTCGCCCTGCGCCACGTCGTGTTCGGCGGCGAGGCGCTGGTGCCGGGGCGGCTCGCCGACTGGTACGAGCGGCACGCCGACGACGCCCCGACGCTCGTCAACATGTACGGCATCACCGAGACGACCGTGCACGTCACCCAGCAGGCCCTGACCCGCGAGAGCGCGGCCGCCGACAGCGGGAGCACCGTCGGCCCCGCCCTGCCCGACCTGCGCGCCTACGTCCTGGACGACCGGCTCCGCCCGGCGCCGCCCGGCGCCGTCGGAGAGCTGTACGTGGCGGGCGCCGGTCTGGCCCGCGGCTATCTGGGCCGCGCGGGCCTGACCGCCGAACGCTTCGTCGCCTGCCCCTTCGGCGGGCCCGGCGAGCGCATGTACCGCACCGGGGACCTGGCCCGCTGGACGGCCGCAGGACTGCTCTCCTACGAGGGCCGCGCCGACCAGCAGGTGAAGATCCGCGGCTTCCGCATCGAGCTCGGCGAGATCGAGGCGGTGCTCGACCGGCACCCGGGGGTGGCCGAGGTCGCGGTCGTCGTCCGCGAGGACCGACCCGGCGACAAGCGGCTCGTGGCCTACGCGGTGCCGCGCGGCACCGGCCCCGACGCCGCCGCGCTGCGGGCGTACGCGAGCGAGGCGCTGCCCTCGTACATGGTCCCGGCGGCCGTGGTGGTCCTGGACGCGCTGCCGTTGACGGTCAACGGCAAGCTGGACCGGCGCGCCCTGCCCGCGCCCCGGTTCGACGGCGGCAGCGGCCGGGCGCCGCGCGACGCCCGCGAGGAGACCCTGTGCCGGCTGTTCGCCGAGGTCCTCGGCGTCGAACAGGTCGGCATCGACGACAACTTCTTCGACCTGGGCGGCCACTCGCTGCTGGCGACCCGGCTCGCCGTCCGCGTGCGGGCCGAACTCGGCGCCGAGATGCAGCTGGTCAAGCTCTTCGGGTCGCCGACCGTCGCCGGTCTCGCCGGCAGCCTCGGCGAATCGGCGCCCGCGCGCCCCGCCCTGACGCGGCGTGAGCGGCCCGAGGTGCTACCGCTCTCCTTCGCCCAGCAGCGGCTGTGGTTCCTGCGCAGGGCCGGCGGCGTCGGCTCCACGTACAACATGCCGCTCGCGCTGCGGCTGCGCGGCGACCTCGACCGGGATGCGCTGCGGGCCGCGCTCGACGACGTCGTGGGCCGCCACGAGTCGCTGCGCACCGTCTTCCCCGAAGCCGACGGCGAGGCCCGCCAGTCGGTCCTCGACGCGTGGCGCACGGAACTGCCGGTGACCGAGGCCGACGAGCGGGAGCTGCCCGCTCTGCTGGCGGCGGCCGCGCGCGCCGACTTCGACCTGGCGCGGGAGATACCGGTGCGGGCCGCGCTGTTCGCCCTCGGCCCGCGCACGCACGTCCTCCTCCTCGTCCTGCACCACATCGCGGGCGACGAGTGGTCCATGGCGCCGCTCGCCCGCGACCTCGGCGAGGCCTATGCGGCACGCCTCGACGGGACCGCCCCGGCATGGGAGCCGCTGCCCGTCCAGTACGCCGACTACGCCCTGTGGCAGCGCGAACTCCTCGGCGACAGTGCCGATCTCGGCAGCCAGGCCCGGCGCCAGCTCGACTTCTGGCGCACGGCGCTCGCCGGTCTCCCCGAGGAGCTGGCGCTGCCCGTCGACCGCCCGCGCCCGGCGACCCCCGGGCAGGAGGGCGGGGCCCTGCCCATCACCGTCGAAGCCGGACTGCACCGCTCGCTCGGCGCGCTAGCGGCGGCGCGCGGCGCGACCCTGCACATGGTGCTCCAGGCCGGTCTCGCCGCGCTCCTCAGCCGGCTCGGCGCCGGTACGGACATCCCCGTCGGCAGCCCGGTTGCGGGCCGCACCGACGAGGCGCTCGACGATCTCGTCGGTTTCTTCGTCAACACCCTCGTCCTGCGCACCGACACCTCGGGCAACCCCGGGTTCGACGAGCTCGTGGACCGGGTGCGCGCCGCCGACCTGGCCGCCTACGCCCATCAGGACCTCCCCTTCGAGCGGCTCGTCGAGGAGCTCAACCCGGCGCGGGTCGCGGGCCGTCAGCCCTTGGTGCAGGTCCTGCTCGCCCTGCAGAACACCCCGGCGTCCGCGATGACGCTGCCGGGCCTCTCCGTGGACCACCACGGCGTCCACCCGGGCGGCTCCAAGTTCGACCTGTCCCTGAGCCTGACCGACACCCGGGACGCCGAAGGGGCCCCCGCCGGACTGCTGGGCTTCGTCGAGTTCAGCACCGACCTGTTCGACACCGCCACGGTCGAGCGGCTGATGGCACGGTTCGTACGGCTCCTGTCGGCCGTCGCGGACGCCCCGGAGTCGCGCATCGGCGACCTGGACCTGCTGACCGAGGCCGAGCACGCCCGGCTGACCTCCGGCGCCCCCCGCGCCGACCTCACGGACCGCACCATTCCGGAGCTGTTCGAGGAGCGGGCCGCCCTCGCCCCCGACGCGCCCGCCGTCGTCTTCGAGGACGTCACGTTCGAGAACGGCGCGTTCCGGGACGTCACGCTCTCCTACGCCGAACTGAACGCGCGCGCCAACCGGTTGGCCCGGCTGCTGGTCCGGCGCGGCGTCGGCCCCGAGGACACCGTCGCGCTCATGCTGGGACGCTCCGCCGAGCTGCCGGTCGCCGTGCTCGCCGTGCTCAAGGCGGGCGCCGCCTACCTGCCGGTCGACCCCGCCTACCCGGCGGACCGCATCGCGTACATGCTGGGCGACGCCGCGCCCGCGCTCACGCTCACCACGGGCGACCTCGCCGCCGCGCTGCCGCCCGGCACCGCCCACCTCGACCCGGCCACCGCGGACGTCTCCGGGTACGCCGACGACGACCTCACCGACGCCGACCGCCGCGCCCCGCTGCACCGCACCCACCCGGCGTACGTCATCTACACCTCGGGTTCCACGGGGCGCCCCAAGGGCGTCGTCGTCCCGCACACCGGCGTGCCCGGGCTGCTCGCCACCGCCACGACGTGGCGGCTCGGCCCCGGCGACCGGGTGCTGCAGTTCGCCTCGTTCAGCTTCGACGCGGCGTTCTGGGAACTGTCCATGGCGCTGCTCTCCGGCGCCACGCTGGTGCTCGCCCCCGCGGACCGGCTGCGGCCGGGCGCCCCGCTGGTCGAGCTGGCCGCGCGGCAGGGGATCACGCACACCCTGCTGCCGCCGTCGGCGCTCGACGTGCTCGCGCCGGACGACCTGCCGTCGGTGCGCACGCTGCTCGTGGGCGGCGAGGCGTCCTCCGGTGAGCTGGTGGCCCGCTGGTCGCCGGACCGGACGATGCTCAACGCGTACGGTCCCACCGAGATCACGGTGTGCGCCACGCTGAGCGGCCCGCTGTCCGGCACCGCGCGGCCCGCCATCGGCTCCCCCGTCCCGAACATGCGCGCCTACGTCCTCGACGCCTGGCTGCGCCCGGTCCCCGCGGGTGTCGCGGGAGAGCTCTGCCTCGCGGGCGACGGTGTCGCGCGCGGCTACCTGGGCCGCCCCGGCCTGACCGCCGAGCGGTTCGTCGCCTGCCCTTTCGGGGCGCCCGGCGAGCGCATGTACCGCACCGGCGACCTCGTCCGCCGGAACGCCGACGGCGAGCTCGAATACCTCGGCCGCGCCGACGACCAGGTCAAGATCCGCGGGCTGCGCGTGGAGCTCGGCGAGATCGAGTCCGCGCTGGCCGCCGCGCCCGCCGTCGCCCAGTCGACGGTGGTGGTACGGGAGGACCGGCCGGGCGACAAGCGCCTGGTCGGGTACGTGGTCCCGGCCGACCCGGCGCGGGGCGTCGACCACGACGGGCTGCGCGCCCAGGTCGCCGCGTCGCTGCCCGAGTACATGGTCCCGGCCGCCCTGGTGACGCTGGACGCGCTGCCGCTCACCCCGAACGGCAAGCTCGACCGGCGCGCCCTGCCCGCCCCGGACTTCGGCACGACGGCCGCCGGGCGCGCCCCGCGCACGCCGCGCGAGGAGGCGCTGTGCGGCCTGTTCGCCGAGGTGCTCGGCGTCGACCGGGTCGGTGTCGACGACAGCTTCTTCGACCTGGGCGGCCACTCGCTGCTCGCCACCCGCCTGGTCAGCCGTATCCGCACGGTCCTCGGCGTGGAACTCCCCCTGGCCGCCCTGTTCGAGGCCCCCACCGTCGCCGGGCTCGCCGCCCTGGTCGCGGAGGAGCAGGCGGACGACGCGCGCCCCGCGCTCGTACGCCGCACCTCGCGTCCCGAGTCGGTGCCGCTGTCGTTCGCGCAACGACGCCTGTGGTTCCTCAACCGCCTCGAAAGCGCCGGGGCGCTCTACAACATGCCCGTGGTCCTGCGCCTGCGCGGCACCCTCGACCACGACGCCCTGCACGCCGCCCTCAACGACGTCGTAGGACGCCACGAATCCCTGCGCACCGTCTTCCCCGAGAACGACGGCGAAGCCCACCAGGTCGTCCTCGACACCTGGAACGTGCCCCTGCCCATCACCGAGACCGACGAGCACGAACTCCCCGACCTGCTGAAGGAAGCGGCGCGGGACGGCTTCGACCTCGACCGTGAACTACCGGTCCGCGCCGCCCTGTTCCGGCTCGGCGAGACAGAGCACGTCCTCGCGCTGCTGCTGCACCACATCGCGGGCGACGGCTGGTCGATGGGCCCGCTGGCCCAGGACCTCGGCACCGCGTACGCGGCCCGCCTCGACGGCACCGCACCGGCATGGGAGCCACTGCCCGTCCAGTACGCGGACTACGCGCTCTGGCAGCGCGAACTCCTCGGCGACGAGGACGAGCCGGGCACCCTCGCCCACACGCAGCTCGACCACTGGCGGCACGCCCTCGCCGGGCTCCCCGAGGAGCTCGACCTGCCCACCGACCGGCCCCGCCCGGCCGTCACCACCCACGCGGGCGGCCGTGTGGACGTCGCTTGGGACGCCGAACTCCACGCCTCCATCGCCGAGTTCGCGCGTGAGTCCTCCTCGTCGGTGTTCATGGTCGTGCAGGCCGCGCTCGCCGCACTCCTCAACCGCCTCGGCGCGGGCGACGACATCCCCATCGGCAGCCCCATCGCCGGACGCACCGACGAAGCCCTCGACCACCTCATCGGCTTCTTCACCAACACCCTCGTCCTGCGCACCGACGTCTCCGGACAGCCCACCTTCCGCGACCTCCTCGACCGCGTACGCACCACCAACCTCGACGCGTACGCCCACCAAGACGTCCCCTTCGAACGCCTCGTCGAACTCCTCAACCCCACCCGCTCCCGCGCCCGACACCCCCTCTTCCAAGTCCTGCTGGCCCTCCAGAACACCCCGGAAGCCGACCTCGAACTCCCCGGACTGACCTTCGCGGTCGAGCCCGCGGACGCCGGCGTCGCCAAGTTCGACCTCTCGTTCAACGTCAGGGAGCACCACGGCGACCGGGGCCCCGGCGGCATCGCGGGAACCCTGGAGTACAACGGCGACCTGTTCGACCACGGCACCGCCGCCGCGCTCGCCACCCGCCTCGAACGTGTCCTGCGCGCCCTCCTCGCCGACCCGGACGCTCCTGTCAGCCGGGCCGACGTGCTCGACGAGGACGAGCGCCGACGCGTGCTCACCGAGTGGAACGACACCTCCGGCGAGGTCCGCGCCACCACCCTGCCCGAGCTGTTCGAGGCGCAGGCCGCCCGCACCCCCGACGCCGTCGCGGTCGCCCACGGCACCGAGCGGTTGACGTACGCGGAGCTCGACGCCCTCGCGGACGGCGTGGCCCGGCGGGTGACCGAGCACGGCGCGTGCCCCGAGGACCTGGTGGCCATCGCCCTGCCGCCGTCGCCGCTGCTGCTCGCCGCCCTGCTCGGCGCCGCCAAGGCGGGCGCCGCGTACCTGCCGGTCGACACCGGCTATCCGGCGGACCGCATCGCGTACATGCTGGACGACGCCGCGCCCGCTCTGCTCCTCACCACCGAGGAGACGGTCCGGGACCGCGCCGAACTCGGCGCTGTGGCCCCGCTGTTCGTGGACACGATCGCCCCCGTCTCCGACGGTCCTGGTGACGCGCGGCGGGCCTCCGGCCCGCTGCTGCCGCACCACCCGGCGTACGTGATCTACACCTCCGGCTCCACCGGCACCCCGAAGGGTGTCGTCGTCGAACAGCGCAACCTCGTCGACTACTTGGAGTGGGCGGGCGCGAGCTATCCGAGCGCGGGCGGCTCCGCGCTGCTGCACTCGTCGGTGTCCTTCGACATGACGGTGACCGCGCTGCTCACGCCGCTCACGGTCGGCGGTCGCGTCACCGTGGGCAGCCTCGACGACGCCGGACTGCCCGACACCGCACCGACCCTCCTGAAGGCCACCCCCAGCCACCTGCCGATCCTGGAGGCCCTGCCCCAGCACGCCTCCCCGACCGGCGACCTGCTGCTCGCGGGCGAGGCGCTGACCGCAGGGGCGCTGGACACCTGGCGCGCCGCGCACCCGACGGTCGCCGTACGCAATGTGTACGGGCCGACGGAGACGACCGTCAGCTGTGCCGAGCGCCGTGTCGCGCCGGGCGAGGAGCTCCCCTCCGGCCCGCTGCCGATCGGGCGCCCGCTCGCCAACACCCGTTTCTACGTGCTCGGTTCTGGCCTGCGTCCGGTTCCGGCCGGGGTGCCGGGTGAGCTGTACGTCGCGGGCGACGGTGTCGCGCGCGGCTACCTGGGCCGCCCCGGCCTGACCGCCGAGCGGTTCGTCGCCTGCCCCTTCGGGGCACCCGGCGAGCGCATGTACCGCACCGGCGACCTCGTCCGCTGGAACACCGACGGTGAACTCGAATACCTCGGACGCGCCGACGACCAGGTCAAGGTCCGCGGCTTCCGCATCGAACCCGGCGAGATCGCCGCCGTACTCGACCGGCACCCGTCGGTCGCCCGTGCGGCCGTGGTGGTCCGTGAGGACCGCGACGGGGACAAGCGCCTCGTGGCGTACGCCGTCCCGGCCGATCCGGGCGATCTCGTGCGTGGCGTCGACCAGGGCGAGGTGCGGGCGCACGTCGCCGCCTCACTGCCCGAGTACATGGTCCCGGCCGCGGTCGTCACCCTCGATGCCCTGCCGCTCACCCCGAACGGCAAGCTCGACCGGCGCGCCCTGCCCGCGCCCGACTACGCCGCCGTCACCGCGGGCAAGGGCTCGCGCGCGCCGCGCACCCCGCGCGAGGAGGTCCTGTGCGGCCTGTTCGCCGAGGTACTCGGCGTCGACCGGGTCGGCATCGACGACAGCTTCTTCGACCTGGGCGGGCACTCCCTGCTCGCCACCCGCCTGGTCAGCCGTATCCGCACGGCCCTGGGCGTCGAACTCCCCCTGACCGCGCTCTTCGACGCGCCGACCGTCGCGGGCCTCGCCGGACTCTCCGGTGCGGACGACGCGCGCCTCGCGCTCGTACGCCACACCTCGCGTCCCGAGTCGGTGCCACTGTCGTTCGCGCAACGACGGCTGTGGTTCCTCAACCGCCTCGAAAGCGCCGGGGCGCTCTACAACATGCCCGTCGTGCTGCGCCTGCGCGGCACCCTCGACCACGAGGCCCTGCACGCCGCCCTCAACGACGTCGTAGGCCGCCACGAATCCCTGCGCACCGTCTTCCCCGAGATCGACGGCGAAGCCCACCAGGTCGTCCTCGACACCTGGAACGTGCCCCTGCCCGTCACCGAGACCGACGAGCACGAACTCCCCGACCTGCTCATGGAAACGGCTCGGGAGGGCTTCGACCTCTCCTCCGGACTTCCGTTGCGCGCCCGGGTGTTCAAGGTCACCGACGGCGAGCACGTGCTCATCGTCTCGCTGCACCACATCGCGGGCGACGGCTGGTCCATGGCACCGTTCGCCCAGGACCTCGGCGCCGCGTACGCGGCGCGCCTCGACGGCACCGCACCGACATGGGAGCCACTGCCCGTCCAGTACGCCGACTACGCGCTGTGGCAGCGCGAACTCCTCGGCGACGAAGACGAGCCGGGCACCCTCGCCCGCACCCAGCTCGACCACTGGCAGCACGCCCTCGCCGGGCTCCCCGACGAACTCGACCTGCCCACCGACCGGCCCCGCCCGGCTGTGGCGAGTCACCGGGGCGGCATGGCACCGTTCGGCTGGGACGCCGAACTGCACGCACGCATAGCTGAGTTCGCGCGTGAGTCGTCCTCGTCGGTGTTCATGGTCGTGCAGGCCGCGCTCGCCGCACTCCTCAACCGCCTCGGCGCCGGCGACGACATCCCCATCGGCAGCCCCATCGCCGGACGCACCGACGAAGCCCTCGACGACCTCATCGGCTTCTTCACCAACACCCTGGTGCTGCGTACCGACGTCTCCGGACAGCCCACCTTCCGCGACCTCGTCACCCGCGTACGCACCACCAACCTCGACGCGTACGCCCACCAGGACGTCCCCTTCGAGCGGCTCGTCGAGCTCCTCAACCCCACCCGCTCCCGTGCCCGACACCCCCTCTTCCAGGTGATGCTGGTCCTCCAGAACACCCCCGGGGTCGACCTCGAACTGCCCGGGCTCTCCATCGCGGCCGAGCCCGGGGCGACCGACGTCGCCAAGTTCGACCTGGTGTTCAGCGTGCGGGAGCCGGACGGTGCCGGTGCGGGCGCCGACGGCGTCCTGGAGTTCAACCGCGATCTGTTCGACGCCGACACCGCGGCCGGTCTCGCGCGCCGCCTGGAGCGGCTGCTCCGCGCGGCCGTCGCCGCCCCCGACCTGCCGGTCAGCCGGATCGACGTCCTCGACGACGACGAGCGGCACCGGGTCCTCACCGGGTGGAACACCGCCTCGTCCGAGGTCGGCGCCGCGACCCTGCCGGAACTGTTCGAGGCGCAGGTCGCCCGCACGCCCGACGCGACCGCCGTCCTGCACGACGGCGCGGCCCTCGGATACGCCGAGCTCAACGCCCGCGCCAACCGGCTCGCGCGCCTGCTCGTCGGCCACGGGGTGGGTCCCGACTCGGTGGTGGCCCTGGCCCTGCCGCGCTCGGCCGACCTCGTGCTCGCCGCCCTCGCCGTGGTGAAGGCGGGCGCCGCCTACCTGAACGTCGACCCGGACTACCCGGCCGAGCGCGCCGCCTACATGTGCGCCGACGCCGCGCCCGTCGGGCTGCTGACGGTGGGCGACGCCGGGGGCCGGGTGCCGTCGTCCGTCCCGCGCTGGCGGCTCGACGATCCGGCCCTCGCCGACGCGACCGCCGCCCTGTCCGGCGCCGACCTGACGGACGCGGACCGTGTGTCCCCGTTGCGGGTCGGGCACCCCGCGTACGTCGTGTACACCTCGGGTTCCACCGGCACCCCGAAGGGCGTGCAGGTCACCCACCGGGGCCTGGCGAGCCTCGCGCTCTCCCACCAGGAGGCGCTGGGCGTGGACGGGGCTTCCCGGGTGCTGCAGTTCGCCTCGCTCAGCTTCGACGCCTCCGCCGGTGAGCTGGTCATGACGCTGCTGGCCGGCGCGACCCTCGTGGTGCCACGTCCGGAACAGGTCGTCGGGGACGCCGTGGTGCGGCTCATCGCCGACACCGGCGTCACGCACGCCATGCTGCCGCCCGCGTTCGTCGCCACCCTCGACCCGGCGGCCGTGCCCACCCTGCGCGGGCTGATCACCGGCGGCGAGGCGTGTCCGCCGGAGGTGACCGCCCGCTGGTCGTCGGGCCGGACGATGCTCAACGCGTACGGACCGACCGAGTCGACCGTGTGCGCCACGCTCAGCAGCCCGCTGACGGGCGCCGTCTCCGCCCCGATCGGCCGCCCGGTCACGGGCACCCGCGCCTATGTGCTCGGCGCGGGCCTGCGCCCGGTCCCGGCCGGGGTGACGGGTGAGCTCTATCTCGCGGGCGACGGTGTCGCGCGCGGCTACCTCGGACGGCCGGACCTGACCGCCGAACGCTTCGTGGCGTGTCCCTTCGGGGCGCCCGGCGAGCGCATGTACCGCACCGGCGACCTCGTCCGCTGGAACACCGACGGCGAGCTCGAATACCTCGGACGCGCCGACGACCAGGTCAAGGTCCGCGGCTTCCGCATCGAACCCGGCGAGATCGCCGCCGTACTCGACCGGCACCCGTCGGTGTCCCACTCCGCCGTCGTCGTCCGCGAGGACCGCCCCGGCGACAAGCGTCTCGTCGCGTACGCCGTACCGGCCGACCCGGCGCGCGGTGTCGATCCCGCCCTGCTGCGGGCGCACGTCGCCGCGTCGCTGCCCGACTACATGGTCCCGGCCGCCGTCGTCGCCCTGGACGCGATCCCCCTCTCCCCCACCGGCAAGGTGCACCGCGACGCGCTGCCCGTGCCGGAGTACGGCGGTCCGGCCGCCGGACGCGCGCCGCGCACCCCGCGCGAGGAGGTCCTGTGCGGCCTGTTCGCCGAGGTGCTCGGCGTCGACCGGGTCGGCATCGACGACAGCTTCTTCGACCTCGGCGGCCACTCCCTGCTCGCCACCCGTCTCGCCGCCCGCATCCGCACCGCCCTCGGCGTCGAACTCCCCCTGGCCGCGCTCTTCGAGACGCCGACCGTCGCCGGGCTCGCCGCCGCGGCCACGGACCCGGGCTCCGCGCGCCCGGCCCTGGAGCCGCGGGAGAGGCCCGCGCCGCTCCCGCTCTCCTTCGCCCAGCACCGGCTGTGGATGCTCGGCCAGCTGCACGACGCCGACGCCCTCTACAACATGCCGGTGGTCCTGCGCCTGACGGGCGCCGTCGACACCGGCGCCCTGGAGGCCGCGCTCGGCGACGTCGTCACCCGGCACGAGTCGCTGCGCACCGTCTTCCCCGCCCGTGACGGCCAGGTCGAGCAGCGCGTCCTGGCGGCCGCCGACGCCGCCTTCGCCCTGTCCCTCGTACGGACCGACGAGGACGCGCTGCCGGATCTGCTGAAGAAGGCCGCGAGCGACGGCTTCGACCTCTCCCGCGAACTGCCGCTGCGCGCTTCGCTGTTCACGCTCGACGCGACCGATCACGTGCTGCTGATCTCGCTGCACCACGTCGCGGGCGACGGCTGGTCGATGGGCCCGCTGGCCCAGGACCTCGGCACCGCGTACGCGGCCCGCCTCGACGGCACCGCCCCGGCATGGGAGCCACTGCCCGTCCAGTACGCCGACTACGCGCTCTGGCAGCGCGAACTCCTCGGCGACGAGAAGGACCCGGCGTCCCTGGCGCACCGGCAGCTCGACCACTGGCACCGCGCCCTCGCCGGGCTCCCCGAGGAGCTCGACCTGCCCACCGACCGGCCCCGCCCCGGCGAGTCCAGCCACGTGGGCGGTCGCGTCTCCATGGCCTGGGACGCCGAACTCCACGCACGGGTCACGGAGTTCGCGCGTGAGTCGTCCTCGTCGGTGTTCATGGTCGTGCAGGCCGCGCTCGCCGCACTTCTCAACCGCCTCGGCGCCGGCGACGACATCCCCATCGGCAGCCCCATCGCCGGACGCACCGACGAAGCCCTCGACCACCTCATCGGCTTCTTCACCAACACCCTCGTCCTGCGCACCGACGTCTCCGGACAGCCCACCTTCCGCGACCTCCTCGACCGCGTACGCACCACCAACCTCGACGCGTACGCCCACCAAGACGTCCCCTTCGAACGCCTCGTCGAACTCCTCAACCCCACCCGCTCCCGCGCCCGACACCCCCTCTTCCAAGTCCTGCTGGCCCTCCAGAACACCCCGGAAGCCGACCTCGAACTTCCCGGAGTGCGGATCGGCGCGGAGCCCGTGGACATCGGCGTCGCCAAGTTCGACCTGTCGCTGAGCCTTCAGGAGCGCACGGACGAGCGCGGCGCCGCCTCCGGCATCCGCGGCATGCTCGAGTACAGCGCCGACCTGTTCGACCACGAGAGCGCCGAGCTGATCGCCGCCCGGCTCGGCCGGCTCCTGCGCGCGGCCCTCGCCGCCCCGGACCTGCCGGTCGACCGGATCGACATCCTCGACGCCGACGAACGGCACCGGGTCCTCACCGAGTGGAACGCCACCGAGGTCGCCGTGGCCGGGCTCGACTCGACGGTGCACGGCACCTTCGAACGGCTCGCCCGCAGCCGCCCCGACGCCGTCGCCGTCACCCTCGGGGACCGGCACCTCACCTACGCCGACCTCGACCGGCGGGCCAACGGGCTCGCGCACCGGCTGACCGGTCTCGGCGTGCGCCCCGACGACCGCGTCGCCGTCCTGATGGAACGGTCCCCGGAGCTCGTGGTCGCCCTGCTCGGCATCCTCAAGGCGGGCGCCGCGTACGCGCCGCTGCACGAGAGCTACCCGGACGAGCGCATGCGGGAGGTCCTCGCGGGCTCCGGCGCGCGCGTCCTCGTCACCGACCGCGCCTGGCGCGAGCGGGGCCTGCCCGGGAACGCGGCCGAAGTCGTCCTCGCCGAGGAGGCCGAAGCGGTCGCCGAGGCACCGGTGGCGGCGGCCGGGCCCGAGGGCCTCGCCTACGTCATGCACACCTCCGGGTCGACCGGGAAGCCCAAGGGCATCGCGATCACCCACCGCTCCCTGCTGGAGCTCGCCCTCGACCCGGCCTGGGCCGACGGCGGCCACCACGAGCAAGTCCTGATGCACGCCCCGTACGCCTTCGACATCTCCGACTACGAGCTGTGGGTGCCGCTGCTCGCGGGCGGTCGTGTCGTACTGGCCCCGCCCGGGGAGCCGGACGTCGCCGAGCTCAAGCGGCTCATCGTCGCCGAGGGCATCACCGGCGTGCACTTCACGGCCGGGCTCTTCCGGGTCGTCGCGGACGACCTCGGCGACGCGCTCGGCGGCGTCAAGGAGATCCTCACGGGCGGCGACGTCGTCTCGGTCGCCGCCGTCGAGAGCGTGCTGCGGGCCGCGCCGCACGTCGTGGTGCGCCACCTGTACGGGCCGACCGAGATCACGCTCTGCGCCACCACGCACCTGGTGGGATCCGCCGACGAACTCGGCGACCGGCTGCCGATCGGCCGCCCGATGGCCAACACCCGTACGTACGTGCTCGACGCGGCGCTCGCGCCGGTCCCGGCCGGCTGCGTCGGCGAGCTGTACATCGCGGGCGCGGGCCTGGCGCGCGGCTACCTCGACAAGGCGGCGCTGACCGGCGAGCGGTTCGTCGCCGACCCGTACGGTCCCGCGGGCTCCCGCATGTACCGCACCGGCGACCTGGCGCGCTGGCGGCACGACGGCATGTTGGAGTTCGTGGGCCGCGCCGACGACCAGGTCAAGGTGCGCGGCTTCCGCATCGAGCCGGGCGAGATCGAGGCGACGCTGACCCGGCACGCCTCGGTCGCGCAGAGCGCCGTCGTGGTCCGCGAGGACCGGCCGGGCGACAAGCGGCTCGTCGCCTACGCGATCCCGGCCGACGCGGCGCGCGGGGTGGACCCGGCGCAGCTGCGGGCCCACGTCGCCGAGTCGCTGCCCGACTACATGGTCCCGGCCGCGGTCGTCGCGCTCGACGAGCTGCCGCTGACCGCCAACGGCAAGCTGGACCGGGCGAAGCTGCCCGCGCCGGTGTTCCGGTCGAGCGCGGGCACCGCGCCGCGCACCGAGCGCGAGCAGATCGTGTGCCGGCTGGTCGGCGAGGTCCTCGGCGTCGACGAGGTCGGCGTCGACGACAACTTCTTCGAGCTCGGCGGCGACAGCATCGGCTCCATCCAGCTCGCGAGCCGGGCCCGCGCGGCCGGCCTCGAACTCGCCCCGAAGGACGTGTTCCAGGCCCGCACGCTGGCTCAACTCGCCGCGGCTGCGGGCACGGTCACCGCGGCGCGGGACGTCCCGGCCGACGACGGCACCGGCGACATCCCGCTCACGCCGGTCGTCCACGACCTGCTGGCGCGGGGTGGCACGCTGGACGGACTGCAGCAGTCCGCGCTGCTTCAGGTGCCGGCGGCCCTCACCGAGACGGGCCTGGCGTCGGCGCTGCAGGCCCTCGTGGACCACCACGACATGCTGCGACTCGACGTCTCGGATGCCGAGGGCAGTCCGCGGATGCGCGTACGACCCGTCGGCTCGGTCTCCGCGGCCGACTGTCTGCGCCGTGTCGACCTGACCGGCATGGACGAGGCATCGGCACGCTCCCTGCTCGCCAAGGAGGCGACCGCCGCGGGCGAGCGGCTCTCCCCCGCCGACGGCGTGATGTTCCAGGCGGTCTGGTTCGACGCGGGCGACGCGGCCTCCGGGCGCCTGCTCCTCGCCCTCCACCACCTCGCCGTGGACGGTGTGTCCTGGCGGATCCTGATGCACGACCTCGGCGCGGCGTGGCGCGACGTCGCGGCGGGCCGCACCCCGCGCCCGGAACCGGTCGGCACGTCCTTCCGCCGCTGGGCGACCCTGCTCACGGAGGAGGCGGCCGCGCCGTCCCGTGCCGCCGAACTGGCGTACTGGACCGGGCTGCACGACCGGCCCGAGCAGCCGTTCGGCGGGCGGGCCCTCGACCCGGCCCGGGACACCACCGCCACCGCGCGGACCCTGGCGGTGTCGCTGCCCGCGCCGGTCACCGAGGCGGTCCTCTCGCGGGTGCCCGCGGCCTTCAACGCGGGCGTCAACGACGTCCTCCTCACCGCACTGGCCCTGGCGACCCTGTCCGGCCGCGGCAGGCCGCAGGGCGAGCCGGTGCTCGTCGAGGTCGAGGGCCACGGCCGCCACGAGGAGCTGGCCGCCGGGCTCGACCTGTCCCGCACGGTGGGCTGGTTCACCGATGTCCACCCGGTACGGATCGACCCGGGCGAGGTGGACTGGGACGACCTGTGGCGGGCCGGACCTGCCGTCGGGGACGTGCTCAAGCGCGCCAAGGAGCAGCTGCGCGCCGTGCCGGACCACGGCATCGGCCACGGCCTGCTGCGCTACCTCAACGCGGACACGGCGGCCGGTCTCGCCGCGCTCCCGACCCCGCAGATCGGCTTCAACTACCTGGGCCGCTTCGACGGCCCGGGGCGCGCGGCCGACTGGGGCCTGGCGCCCGAGGCGGCGGGCGACGCGGACGGTGCGGGGATGCCGCCGGGCGCGATGCCGCTGCGCACGGCGCTCACCGTCAACGCGGTGGCCCGCGCGACCGCGGACGGCGCGGAGCTCCGCGCGGTGTGGACCTGGGCGGACGCCCTCTTGACGGAATCCGAGGTCACCGCGATGGCGGACGCCTGGATCCGGACGCTGACCGTGCTGGCCCGCCATGTGGAGCAGGGCGGCGCGGGCGGCGCGACGGCATCCGACTTCGACCTGGTGACGCTCGACCAGAGCGAGATCGAGGGATTCGAGGACGAGTTCGGCGGGGCGGACGGGTTCGACGAGGCCGGCACGGGCGACGGGTTCGGCTCGGCGGACGGGTTCGACGGATTCGGCGCACCCGACGACTTCGACGACTTCGACGGATTCGACGACACCAACTCGACCGACGGATTCGGCTCGGCCGACGGGCCCGGCAACGTCGGCTCACCCGCCGGGGACACCGGCACCTTCACGGACGGCCGCACGGTCGAGGACGGGGAACAGCGATGACGCGCGCCAAGGCACGCATCGAGGACGTGCTGCCGCTGACGGCGTTGCAGGAGGGCTTCCTGTTCCACGCGCAGTACGACGAGGGCGGCGCCGACGTCTACCACCTGCAGTTCGTCTTCGATCTGCGCGGTGACCTGGACGCCGGGGCGCTGCGCCGCGCCGCCGACGGGCTGCTCGCCCGGCACGGCAACCTGCGCGGCGCGTTCCGGGAGCGCAGGGGCGGCGAGCCCGTCCAGGTCGTACCGGACCGGGTGCGGATGCCCTGGCGGCTCCTCGACCTCGCGCCGGTGGCCCCCGGCGAACGGCGGGAGCGGCTCGACGCGGCCCTCGCCGAGGACCGGGCGACCCGCTTCGACCTGCGCAGGCCACCGCTGGTCCGCTGTCTGCTCGTACGGCTCGCCCCTGGCTCGTACCGGTTCGTGATGACCAGCCACCACATCCTGCTCGACGGCTGGTCGGTGCCGCTGATGCTGCACGAGCTGTTCACGATGTACGCGCACGACGGCGGCGACCACACCCTGCCGTCGCCCCGTCCCTACCGCGACTACCTGCGCTGGCTGGCGGACCGTGACCGCGCCGACGCCGTGGCCGCCTGGCGGCGCCACCTGGACGGGCTGGGCGGGCCGACGCTGCTCGGTCCGGCCGGTGCGGGCCGCGAGACCGTCGTCCCCGAGGAGACGGAGACGACGCTGGGCGCGGAGCTCACCGCGGACCTCGCCGAGCTCGCCCGAAGCCGCGGACTCACCCTGAACTCCGTGGTGCAGGGCGCCTGGTCGCTCGTGCTCGCCGCCCTCACCGGGACGGACGACGTCGTGTTCGGCGCCACCGTCTCCGGCCGCCCCGCCGACCTGCCCGGCGTCGAGTCGATGATCGGCCTGTTCGCCAACACGCTCCCGGTACGGCTGCGGGTGGACCCCGCCGAGCCCGTGACGGCGATGATGGCGCGGCTCCAGGGCGAACGGGCAGCGCTCGCGGCCCACGAGTACCTCGGCCTCGGCGAGATCCAGCAGCTCGCGGGCGCGGGCGGCTCCGGCGGCCCCGGCGGCGAACTCTTCGACACGCTCTACGTGTTCGAGAACTACCCGGCACCCGCGGGCGACGGTCCCCCCGCCTACCGCGGCCTGGAGATCGCCGGTACGGAGGGCAGCGGCGCCGCCCACTACCCCCTGACCCTGACCGTGCTTCCGGGCGAGGCGATCCGGCTGCGCCTGACCTACCGGCCCGACCTGTTCACCGAGGAGACGGTGCTGGGCTGGGCGGACCGGCTGCGCCGGGTGCTGCGTGCCGTGGCCGCCGACCCTGAGCTGCCGGCCGCCCGCGTGGACGTCCTCGCCCCGGACGAGCGGCGGCGCGTGCTCACCGAGTGGAACGACACCGCGGCCGAGCCCCTGGAGCGCTGCTGGCCCGCCCTGTTCGAGGAGCAGGCGGCCCGCACCCCGGATGCCTCGGCGCTCTGGCAGGAGGACGGCACCGGCCTCACGTACGCGGAGCTGAACACCGAAGCCAACCGGCTGGCCCGCGCCCTGGTGGCGCGCGGCGTGGGCCCGGAGAGCGTCGTCGCGCTCGCCGTGCCGCGCTCGCCCCGCCTGGTGGTCGCGCTGCTCGCCGTCCAGAAGGCGGGCGCCGCCTACCTGCCGGTGGACCTCGGCCACCCCGTCGACCGGGTCGCGGCCGTCCTCGCGGGCGCCCGCCCCGCGGCGGTCCTCACCACCCGCGAGGGCGGCGCGCGACTCCCCGAGGGGACGGCCGCGCTCCACCTGGACGACGCGGAGTTCCGCGCGGAGATCGACGGGTACGCGGACCGCGACCTGACCGACAGGGAACGGGTCTCCCCGCTGCGGCCCGACCACCCGGCGTACACCATCTTCACCTCGGGCTCGACCGGTACGCCCAAGGGCGTGGTCGTCCCGCACCGCAGCCTCCTCAACTTCCTGACGGCGATGGGCGAGCGGTTCCCGCTCGGCACCGCCGACCGGATGCTGGCGGTGACCACGGTCGCCTTCGACATCCACGCCGTGGAGCTGCTGCTGCCGCTGCTGCACGGCGCGAGCGTCGTGGTGGCCGACCGGGCCGCCGTGGTCGACCCGGCCGCCCTCGCGGAGCTGATCGGCGCCGGCGGAGCGACGATCATGCAGGCCACGCCGACGCTGTGGCACGCGCTGCTCACCGAGCGGCCCGCCGCGGCGGAAGGGCTGCGCATGCTGGTCGGCGGCGAGGCGCTGCCGCCGGACGTCGCGGACCGCATGGTGCGCACCGGCGCGGAGGTCACCAACCTCTACGGTCCGACGGAGACGACGGTGTGGTCCACGGCGGCGACACTCTCCCCCGGCACCGGAACCCGTACCGGCACCGATACCGACTCCGACACCCGTACCGACACCGACACCGACACCGACACCGGCACCAGCACCGACGCGGGCATCACCCCACCCGCCGCCCCCTCCATCGGCCGCCCCATCCGCAACACCCGCGCCTACGTCCTCGACGGCGCCCTGCGCCCGGTGCCGCCCGGCGTCCCCGGCGAGCTGTACCTCGCCGGAGAGGGCCTGGTCCGCGGCTACTTGGCGCAGCCCGGCCTCACCGCGGGCCGCTTCGTCGCCGATCCGCACGGCCCCGCGGGCGCGCGCATGTACCGGACGGGCGACGTGGCCCGCTGGACCCGCGACGGCGAGTTGGAGTACCTCAGCCGCACCGACCACCAGGTGAAGATCCGCGGCTACCGGATCGAGCTGGGCGACATCGAGGCGGCCCTGACCCGGCACGCCTCGGTCGCGCGGAGCGTCGCCGCGGTCTTCGAGGACCGGCCCGGCGGCCACGGCGTGAAGCGCCTCGTCGCGTACGCCGTGCCCGCAGACCCGGCCCGGGGCGTCGACGCCGAGGAGCTGCGCGCGTACGTGCGCGGCCAGTTGCCCGACTACATGGTCCCCGCCACCGTCGTCACGCTGCCGGAACTCCCGCTCACCCCGAACGGCAAGGTGGACCGCAAGGCCCTGCCCGCGCCCGACGCCACGGTCGTGCGCGGCACCGTGGGGCGCGCCCCGCGCAACGCCCGCGAGACGGCGCTGTGCGAGCTGTTCGCCGATGTGCTCGGGGTGGCCCGGGTCGGCATCGACGACGACTTCTTCGAACTCGGCGGGCACTCCCTGCTCGCCACCCGCCTGGTGAACCGCATCCGCACCGAGCTAGGCACCGCCGCGTCGATCCGCAGCGTCTTCGAGGCCCCGACCGTCGCCGCCCTCGCCGAGCGACTGCCCGGCGACGACGGCGCGGACGGCACGACGGTCCGCGACGGCACGCCCGGCGCGGAAGGCGAGGACGACCCGTTCGCCCCCGTGCTGCGCCTGCGCAAGGGCCGAAGCCCCGAAACCGGTGACGGAGCCCCCTCCCCGTACTTCCTGATCCACCCCGTCGTCGGCATCGGCTGGTGCTACACCGGTTTCATCACCCGGCTCGGCCCGGACGCCACCGTGTACGCCCTGCAGGCGCGCGGTCTGCACCCCGCCGACGCCTGCGCGGACGACCTGCCCGCGATGGCCGCGGAGTACGCGGCCCGGATCCGCGCGGTGCAGCCGGAAGGCCCGTACCGGCTCGTCGGCTGGTCGTTCGGCGGCCTGGTCGCGCACGCGATCGCCACCAGGCTGCAGAGCGAGGGCGCGGAGGTGGAGCTGCTCGCGCTCCTGGACTCCTACCCCTCGGCGTGGGAGACCCCGCAGGCGGCGGACGACGAAGGCGATCTCCTGCAGGAGATCCTCGGCGTACTGGCGGCCGCGGCCGCACCCGCCGCCGCACCCGCGACCACGGGGGGCACGGAAGCGAGCGGCGGCCCCCGCGGCCCGCTGACGACCGCCGGCGTCGCCGCCCTGCTCCGCGAGCACGACAGCCCGCTGGCCGGGCTCGGCGAGGACGGCATCGAGGGCCTGCACCGCGTCGCCGCCAACAACCGCCGGATCGCGGGTGAGTTCGTGCCAGACGTCTTCCGCGGGGACGTGCTGGCGTTCCGCTCCGGGCAGGCGGGCGACGCGCACCCCCACGCCGTCAAGGCGTGGGACGCCCACGTGACGGGTGAGATCCACGAACTCGAAGTGGACTGCACCCACCTGGGGATGACCACGCCTGCGGCCCTGGACGTGATCGCCCCGGTCATCGCCGCCCGTACCCGCCCCACCAACTGACGTAGTAATCACCACACTTCACGGCAACAAGGAGAACCACCCATGGCCACGAACCCCTTCGAGGACGAGAACGGCACCTACCTGGTCCTGGTCAACGCGGAGGGCCAGCACTCGCTCTGGCCGTCCTTCGTCGACGTGCCGGCCGGCTGGGACCGCGTCTTCGGCGAGGACTCCCGGCAGGCCTGCCTGGACCACATCGAGCGGAACTGGACGGACATGCGCCCCAAGAGCCTGGCCGACGCCATGGCGGCGGACCGCGCCGACGCGTGACACGGGCGCCGGGGGCGGCCGACACGCAGCGGGTGACAAGTGACGGGTGAATGGGTGAAAGCGTGAACATGACGGAGAAGACGCCGGTGGGGGGATCCGCCGACCAGCGCGAGGACGGGCAGCGCGAGGACGGGCAGATCGGCGTCGGCGGCACGGCCCTGGGGCGCGGCTCCCGGGCGAGCCGCGCGCAAGCGCTGCGGGACACGGTCGACGCCGTGACCGCCTGGTCCCACGAGTCGCTCGGGAACGGCGGGCCGGACTTCACCGGCTTCCCGTACGAGCGGGTCGTGGGCTACTACCAGCAGACCGGAAAGGCGGCGGCCGCACCCGAGCTGGTCGCCCTGTTGCGCGGGGCCCGGCTCGGCATCGAGTGCGCGGGCCGGGCCCGGCCCTGGTCCTCGCCGGACGCCTGGCTGTTCGACACCTGGCTGCCGCTGACCTTCACCGACCGGCCGATGAGCTACGTCAGCTACGCGGGCAACGACGTCCTGCGCATCGCCGAGTGGAACTCGGACGGCGGGCCCGAGGCCGCCGAGCGGGCCGACGACCTGCTGACGGGGGTGCTCCTCGCCGACCTCGTCGTACGGGAGAGCGACGCGCTCACCGCGACGGGCGGCGGTGACCGGCAGCGGTCCCGCACCACCGCGGTGTGGCAGGCCCTCGCCCGGCTCCCGGAGTACGCGCCGCTGGCCCTCGCGGACACCGCGCCGCTCGACGCGGTGCGGTCCGCCCTCGCCGAGGGCGGCCCCGACGCGGCGGCACCGGCCGCGCGCGAGGCGGTCGACGCACTGCGCACGCAGGCGCCCGCCGCACTGCTGCGCGCGGTGGAGGTGGCGCTGCTGCCGGTCACCACGCTGCACGACGAGCGCATGTTCATCCGCTCCATCCAGCTGTTCGAGCGGCTGTTCGCGCGGGTGGCGCGGGCGCTGATGTTCGCCGTCGAGTCGGTCCGCGCCGACCGGCCCGCCGAAGCGGCGGCGTTCCTGGAGACGGTCGGCACGCGCCTCGCGGGCGCGACATCACCGCTGTACCGGGTCCTCACCACCATGCCGCCGGAGTCGTTCGCGGTGATTCGCGACCACACGCACGGCGCGAGCGCGATCCAGTCCCGGCCCTACCAGCTCGTCGAGACGGTGAGCGCGAAGCGTGCGGGCGAGGTCCACTCGCCGGAGAAGGGCCCGCTGTTCGCCCTCGACGCCACGCTGCAGGAGCAGTTCCTGGCGCGCGTCGGCGGCTGGCCGACGGCGGAGGCGCGGCGCCTGGAGGAGGCCATGCGGAGCCTGGACGCGGGCTGGCGCGGCATGAAGCGCACGCACTGGGGCGTCACGATGAAGATCATCGGCCGGGTGCCCGGCACGGGCGGCACCGCGGGCGCCGACTATCTGAAGGCGGCGGCGGACATGCCGCTGTTCCCGCAGCTGGCCGCGGTGTAACCGGGGCGCGCCGCGAGGCATCGACGGTACGAGGAGGGGGGCGCCCGGACGATCGACGTCGTCCGGGCGCCCCCTCGGCCGTGTCCCGTCGCGGGAGTCGCCGCCTCGGTTCAGATCCGTACGACGGCGAGATCGCGCGCGGCCGCGAGGTCGGGGCAGCCCGACAGGAGCAGTGCCTCCCGCAACTCGGTGTCGAGGAGGCGCAGTACGTGCCGTACGCCCGCCTCGCCGTCCACGGCGAGCCCCCACAGCACGGGCCGCCCGCACAGCACCCCGTCGGCCCCGAGCGCGAGGGCGCGCAGGATGTCCGCGCCGGTGCGCACCCCGCTGTCGAGCAGTACGGCGCACCGCCCGCCGACCTCGTCGAGGACCGGCGTGAGCGCCGTGACGCTGGGCGGCGCGGCCGGGAACTGGCGGCCTCCGTGGTTGGAGACGATCACGCCGTCCGCGCCGATGCCGACGGCCCGTGCGGCGTCCCGCGGGTCGAGGACGCCCTTCAGGACGAGCGGCAGGGCGGTCTGTCCGCGCAGCCAGGCGAGGTCGTCCCAGCCGATCGCCGGGTCGAAGGCGAGCGCGGTGTGCGTGGCGACGGCGGAGGCCCCGGACTCCCGGGCATGCGCGGTGCTGGGGGCAGGGCCGAGGTTGGCCGCGCGCACGTCGTCCGGCAGCGAGAAGCCGTTGCGCACGTCGCGCAGCCTGCGGCCCATGTGGGGCACGTCGACGGTGACGACGAGGGCCTCGCAGCCGGCCGCCTCGGCGCGCCGGACCAGGTCGAGGACCACGGCCCGGTCGCGCATCCAGTACAGCTGGAACCAGCAGGCCCCGCCGACCGCGGTGATCTCCTCGATCGGATGGCTGCTCAGGGTGCTGATGATGTACGGCGCCCCGGCGTCGCGCGCGGCACGCGCCGCCGCGAGCTCGCCCTCCGGGTGCAGCAGCCGCTGGTACGCCATCGGGGCCACGGCGAGCGGCAGTCCGGCGGTGCTGCGCAGCAGCGTGCCGGACGTGTCGGCCTCCTCCGTGCCGCCGAGCACCCGCGGCACCGGGCGTACGGCGTCCAGGGCGGCCCGGTTGGCGGCCTGGGTGGACTCGTCACCGCTGCCGCCGTCGACGAAGTCGCGTACGTCGGCGGGGAGTCGGTCGGCGGCGAGCCGCGCCATCTCGGCGACGCTCACCGCGGCGGCCCGCAGGTCCACCTCGTGCACGGGCACGGTCATGCGCCGGCTTCCTCCTGCCGCGCCCGCTCCATCTCCAGCTCGACGGCGCTGTACAGCGCCTTGATGTTGCCGCTGCCGAAGGTCCGCGCACCGAGCCGCTCGATGACCTCGAAGAACAGGGTGCCGCGCGGGTGGACGGACTTGGTGAAGATCTGCAGGAGCTGGCCGTCCTGGTCCTCGTCGACCAGGATGTTCAGCTCGCGGAGCGCCTCGACGGAGTAGCGGAGCAGGTCGAGCCGGTCGGGCACCTGCTCGTAGTACGCGCCCGGCGTGGTGAGGAACCCCAGGCCGTTCTCGCCGAGCCGGCTCACGTCGCGGACGATGTCGTCGGTGGCGAAGGCGATGTGCTGCACGCCGCCGCCCCCGTGCTCCTTGATGAACTTGTCGATCTGGCCCGGCTCGCGGGAGGTGTCCGGCTCGATCAGGGTGAGCGTCACCGCGCCGGAGCGGCTCTGCACGACCTTGGAGTCCATGGCCTGGCCGCCGACGATGATGCGCTCGGTGAAGACCATCTCGAAGTCGAGGACGCTCTCGTAGTACGCGACGGTCGGGTCGAGCTGACCGGCTTCGAGGCAGACGGCGAAGTGGTCGATGGTGTGCAGCCCGATGGCGGGGGCGTCGGGACCGTCCTGCTGCTGGCCGGCGGCGACCGGTGCCAGGCCGGGCAGCGCGAGGTCGTCGCTTCCTTCGGCGCGCTGGACGAAGGTGTGCGTGACGTCGGCGAACGCTCCGATGGTCGCGGTCACGACACCGTCGCGCTCCTGCGGCTCGGCGACGGGGCGGGCGCCGCGCCGTACCGCCTCGGCGTAGGCGGCCGCGGCGTCCGCGGTGCTCAGGGCGATGTCCGACACGCCGTCACCGTGCCGTCCGACGTAGGCGGCGGCCGCGTGGTCGGCGCCCCGCGCGTCGGTGAGCAGCAGGCGTATGCCCGCGCGGCCGACGGCGTTCGTCCGCACGGTCCCGTCGTCGGCGCCGTGTTGCTCGCTCCGTGCGTACACGCCCAGGCCGTAGTGGCGCTCGAAGAATTCGGTGGCCTCGGCGAGATCACCGACCGCGAAACCGACGTGATCGATGCGCAGATCGCCCAAGGGACTCATGACATTCCTTCTCAATACGATGATGGCAGGGGAAAAGACAAGGGGGAAAGGGAGAAAGGGAAAAGCGAAGCTGGAGCCGGCGGAGAGGGGGGAAATTCAGAGCGCGGCGGACTGTTCGCGCACGAAGGCGGCGAGGCGCTCGACGCCGAGCGTGATCTCCGCGGGAGACAGATAGCTGAAGGAAAGCCGGATCTGGTGCCGCGGCTTTCCGTCGCCGTAGAAGTGGTGCATGGGTGTCCACAGCACCTTGTGGCGGCGCGCGGAGTCCTCGAGAAGGGCGTCGTCGACGGCGAACGGAACGGTGAGGACGACGAAGAATCCACCGCCCGGCGTGTTCCAGGTCACGCGCGGTTCCGCGTCCTGGGGGAAATTGCGGGCCAGTTCGGCCAGGACGTGCCGCAGGTTGCCCTGGTAGAGCTCCGTCTCGCGGACATTGGCCGCGCGCAGGCTGCAGCCGTTGGCCACGAGCTTGCCGCCGATGACGGCCTGCGCGACGGGTGAGGTGTTCACCGTGAGCATGCTCTTGATCTTCGCCAGCTCGTCGGCGAGGAGCACGGTGCCGTCGGCGCCGGCCCGGCCCACCCGCTGGTCGGCGACCACGAACCCGATGCGCGCGCCCGGCAGCCCGGTCTTGGCGTACGAGCCGAGGTAGACGACGCGGCGCCGGTCGCCGTCGAGCGACTTGAGCGTGGGCAGCGGCTCGCTGCCGGGGGCGTGGAAGAGCCCGTAGGGGTTGTCCTCGAGGAGGAGGAAGTCGTGCTCCTCGGCGAGCCGGATGAGCGCTTCCCGGGTCCGTGTCCCGAGGGTGACGCCGGACGGGTTGGCGAAGTCGGCCACCACGTAGCAGGCGCGCGGCCGGAGCCCGGCGGCCCTCGCCTCGGTCACGACCCGTACGAGGTCGTCGAGGTCGATGCCCTCGGCGCTCTCCCGTACGGGCAGCACCCGCATGTCCGCGAGTTCGGCCGCGCCGGTCGCGCCCACGTAGCAGGGCATCGGGGCGATCAGCACGTCCTTGTCGTCCCTGCGCAGCGCGCGCAGGGTGAGGAACATCGCCTCCTGGCAGCCGACGGTCACCACGATGCTCTCCGGGTCGACGTCGATGCCCTCGTCGACGGAGAGGTTCTCGGCGATCAGGTCGTGGATGATGCCTTTGGTCCGCCCGTACTGCAGGATCGTGCGCCGCACCCGGGCCTCGTCGCCGCCGTGCACGGACCGCAGGTGGTCCTCGAAGACGCGGAGGTGGCGGTGGACGTCCTCGGTGTCGAAGAATCCCTCGTACGGCCGGCCCGCGGCCATGGAGAGGGCCTCGGGAAAGCGCTGGGAGATCTCGTTGAGGAAGTTCATCGACTCGATGACGGGCGAGGCGAGAGAGCCGTGCATCTCCAGCGCGTCGAGCTCGAAACGCTCGTGGCCGCCGACCGGCCCCCTGCTGATTTCTGCGTTCATGACGTGACACTCGGCGACAGTGGCCGAATTCCCCCCTCGGAAAACGGAACGGGGCATCGGCACATGGCAGTTCACTCACAGATGGAGAACCCGGCCCCCGCCGACGGGTTCTCGTGAAACACGATGTGTGCGGCTAAGGTGCGTGCGACACATCTCGCTCGATTTTTGATCGAATCATGATCGATTCAATCACGACGCCTGATAGAGCGTCAACCTGCGCCCACTGGCGGCCGACCGCCGATCAAGGTGCTCCACCCGCCGGCCGCTCACACCCCCGCACCACCCGGCCCCCAACCGCACCCGGAAGATCCCCCACGGCACCTCCCCCGGCCCTTCACCAACTGCCGCAAATGCGAAGGCCTTTGCGTGAGGGCGCGCCGGACCCCGGTTGCCGTCCGGTCCGGTGCGACGGCTAGGCTCCCCTACGGGTGCGGAGCGTGCCCGGGCCGCAGTCTGAATCCTCCAAAGGGGTCGAGAAATGGAACTGGCCGCCAACGAGAACTTGGCGAATATCAGTAACGTACTGATCTATTCGGCAATGGCCGTCTACACGTTGGCCTTCCTCGCCCACATCACCGAATGGATTTTCGGCAGCCGCAGCAAGGTCGGACGCACGGCCGCGGCGCTGGTGGCCGAGGAGCGGGACGGCGGCGCGGCGGCGGCCGGGGCGGGCCGGGCGAAGGCGGCGGAGGGCGGCGGCACGGCCGTGCTGGAGCGGCCGAAGGTCATCGAGCGGTCGCGTTCCGAATCACGTGACATGGCCGACGGCCCCGGCGCCCACGGCGACGACGCACAGGGCGACCTGTACGGGCGCATCGCCATCTCCCTGACGACGCTCGCCTTCCTCATCGCGGCGGGCGGCGTGGTCAGCCGGGCGCTGTCGGTGCGGCGGGCGCCGTGGGGCAACATGTACGAGTTCTCCACCACCTTCGCGACGGTCGGCGTCGGCGTCTACCTCGCCCTGCTCTTCGCCAAGAAGAACGTGCGGTGGATCGGCCTGCCGCTGGTCACCACGGTCCTGCTCGACCTGGGCATCGCGGTCACCTGGCTCTACACCGACAGCGCCCCGCTCGTCCCCGCCCTGCACTCGTACTGGCTGTGGATCCACGTCTCGACGGCCATCTTCTGCGGCGCCACGCTCTACCTGGGCGCACTGTCCGCGCTGGTCTACCTCTTCCGCGACCGCTACGAAGCACGCCTCACCGACGGCCGCGTCGCCGCGTCCGAGCGTGGCCTGGCCCTCGCCCTGCGCGACAAGAAGGGCCCGGTCAGCCTCCGTCTCGCCCTGTGGGCCCGCGTCGCGGGCAACGACATCCTCTCCCGCCTCCCCTCCGCGACGTCCCTCGACCGCTTCTCGTACCGCATCAACGCCGCGATCTTCCCCCTGTGGACGTTCACGATCGTGGCGGGCGCGATCTGGGCGGGCGACGCGTGGGGCCGCTACTGGGGCTGGGACCCCAAGGAGGTCTGGTCCTTCGTGACCTGGGTCTTCTACGCCTGCTACCTGCACGCCCGCGCCACCGCGGGCTGGAAGGGCCGCAAGGCGGCCTACATCGCCCTGGCCGCCTTCGCGTCCTACCTGTTCAACTACTACGGGGTGAACTTCCTGTTCGGCGGGAAGCACTCGTACGCGGGGGTGTGAGCCCGCACGAAAGCGTGAGGCCGACGCGGGCGTCGCGTCGGCCGGCACATGAAGCGCATGAAGCGGTACACCCGCTCGACTGAGCCGAGCGGTGGGCGGGCCCTCAGGGGCCCGCCTTTCGCTTTTCCGCCCCGCGATCGACGCACGGAAGGACTCACTCGGCACCGGACCGCAGCCGACGCAGCCCTTCAACCTGGAGATCGAGGGCGAATTCGAAGTGGGCGTCGAAGTCCGCGCTGGTGAGCACGGGCACCGTGGCCGCGAGATGTGGGTACGGACCGGCTTGCACCGCGCTTCGCAGCCGGCCCGGGTCGTCCGGCGCCCCGTCCTCGTGCGGCGCGGCGGCCGCCTGTTCCTCCAGCGTGTGACCCAGGGTGAAGTTGACCAGGGTCATGAGCGTACGACCGGCGTCCTCGTCCCCGAATCCGGCCTCGCGGAGCACACCGACGACGGATTCGGCGAAGGCCAGCGTGTGGGGACCCACCGAGTGGGTGCCGCCGAAGACCCTGGCGCCGTCACGGTGGGCCAGGAGGGCCCGGCGCAACGCTCGGGCGAGCGCCCGCAGACGCCCTGCCCAGTCGGCCGCCTCCGGTGACGCCTGGACGTCACCGAGCATGCGCTCGGCCATGGCGGTCAGCAGGTCCTGCTTGGTCGTGAAGTGGCGGTACAGCGCCCCGGCCCGGACGCCGAGCCGCTCGGCCAGCCTGCGCATCGTGAGCGCTTCGAGGCCGACGTCGTCCAGCAGCTCGAGGGCGGTCTCGACGGTTTTCGCACGGTCGAGGCGCGCCGGGCGGCCCCTGCTCGGGATTGACGGAGAGGTCATGCACCTCACTATAGTGAACGGTGTTCACGTGAACACCGTTCACTAATGAGGGAGCAGTCATGGAACCTGTCGAAGCTCATGAACATGAATCTGACGTCATAGTCGTCGGCGCCGGACCGACGGGCCTGATGCTCGGATGCGAACTCGCACTGGCCGGCACGCGGGTGCGGATCGTGGAACGCCGTACGGAGGCCACGCGGAACTCCCGGGCCCTGACGCTGCACCCGCGCAGCCTGGAGGTGCTGGACATGCGCGGCCTCCTGCCGCGCTTCCTGCCGCTGGGCAAGACCCTGCCGGGCTGGCACTTCGCCAACCTGCCCACCCGGCTCGACTTCAGCGCGCTGGACACCCGGCACGGCTACACGCTGTTCCTGGCCCAGGCGCACACGGAAGCCCTGCTGGAGGAGCGGGCACGTGAACTGGGAGTGCGGATCGACCGCGGATACGAGGTCACGGGCCTCGCCCAGGACGAGACGGGCGTATCGCTCGACCTCCGTGACGCGGACGGCCGGCCCACCACCTCCCGGGCACGGTACGTCGTCGGATGCGACGGCGGCCGCAGCGCCGTACGGCAGGCCGCCGGCATCGGCTTCCCCGGCACCGAAGAGACCCTCACCGGCGTACTCGGCGACTTCGCGACGGTCGACGCCTCCCCCGAGGCCCTCGAAGCGGCACGGGCCAACGGCATCATGGTCGTACCGCTGGAGGCCGGACTCACCCGCTTCGTCTACATCGACCCCGAGCGCATGCGAACCCCCGCCGCCGAGCCGGTGACCCTGGAGGAGTTCCGGGACGCCGTGACACGCATCTGCGGAGACGACTGCGGCATATCCGAACCACGATGGCTGTCGCGCTTCGGTAACGCGACCCGCCTGGCCGACCGCTACCGCACCGGCCGCGTCCTGCTGGCCGGTGACGCCGCCCACATCCACTTCCCGGCAGGCGGGCAGGGCCTGAACCTGGGCCTGCAGGACGCCATGAACCTCGGTTGGAAGCTCGCCGCCGAGATCAACGGCTGGGCTCCCGCCGACCTGCTGGACAGCTACGAAGCCGAACGGCGCCCGGTCGGCCAGGCAGTCACCGAGAACACGGCAGTCCAACTGCTCCTCACCGAACTGACCCTCGTCCCGCCCTACGAGCACAACGCGACGGCGCTGCGCACGCTGCTGGACGAACTGCTCGGCATCAAGGACGTCAACCGCCTCCTGGCCGACGGGGTCTCCGCGCTGAACACGACGTACGCCTCACCGCGGCAGGGCGCCCACCCTTTGACGGGCCACCGCATGCCGGACATCGACGTGACCACGGTGAGCGCGAAGAACACCCGGGTTCACGAACTCCTCGCGCAGGGCAAGTTCGCCCTGATCGACCTCGCGGGACACGACACCGACAACGACCTGCACGGGGTGACGGAGATCCTGGTGCGCCCCGACGGCCACATCGCCTGGGCCACCCGGACCACCGACGCGGCCACCCGCCGAACCGAACGCGCCGAGGCCCTGGTGGCCTGGACCGGAAGTTCCACGGAAGCCGGAACCGTGCAGGCACGGTGATCACCCGGCGATGGTGGCGAGGTTGCCGGGCTCGTAGGCGCCGCCCTCGTTGTCGAGCATCACCCCGAGCCGATTGGTCGCGTTGATCATGGCGATCAGGGCGACCAGCGCGACGGTCTGGTCCGCGTCGTAGTGTGCGCGGACCCGGCCCCACGTCTCGTCGGACACACCCTCGTAGCCGTCGATGATGCGGGTCCCCTCCTCGGTGAGAGCGAGCGCCGCCCGCTCGGCCTCGGTGAACACACTGGAGTGACGCCAGGTGGCGACCAGGTTCAGCCGGGCCGCGGTCTCACCGGCGGCCGCGGCGTCCTTGCCGTGGATGTCCACGCAGAAGCCGCAGCCGTTGATCTGACTGGCGCGCAACTGCACCAGCTCCTGGGTGGGCTTGGGCAGCGGCGATTCGTGGATCACCTGACTGACGGCGAATATCCGCTTGCCGATCCTGGCGCCGATCTCGTTCGCGAACAGGTCCATACGAGTTCCCATGGCAACGTCCTCACTGATGGAATCGTGTGCCGCCCGGATCGTCCGTGCAGCGTCTCGACACCCATAAGTCACCGCCCGCCCCTCCCCCGTGACACCACGGCGGTGTGACACAGCCCACGAAGCTTCCCTGTCACAAGGGACCACCGGGCGGCGACTAGTGCGTGCGTGAACCGTCAACCGTGAACGGATCAGGGACGCACACAACAGGCAGGAGCCGACGGTGGACAAGCGCGACCAGCAAACGACCGACGCCCCCGAACACACCCCGCACACCGCCGGCATGGACCAAGCCACCGAGACATTCATGGCCCACCGCAACCTGCTGTTCACCGTTGCCTACGAGATGCTCTCCTCCGCCTCCGACGCGGAGGACGTCCTCCAGGAGACCTGGCTGCGCTGGGCGGACATCGACCAGGAAACAGTGCGGGACGCGCGCGCTTTCCTGGTCCGCATCACCACGCGCCAGGCCTTGACCAGACTGCGCACCCTCCGCCGACGCAAGGAGTCCTACGTCGGCCCGTGGCTGCCCGAACCCCTGCTGACCGCGCCCGATGTCGCCGAGGACGTCGAGCTGGCCGACAGCGTCTCCATGGCGATGCTGCTCGTACTGGAAACACTCACTCCCACGGAGCGGGCGGTGTTCGTCCTGCGCGACGTCTTCGACCTCACATACGACGAGATCGCACAGGCCGTGGAGAAGACCACCACCGCGGTCCGCCAGACAGCCCACCGCGCACGAACCCACGTGGCGGCACGCCGCCCGCGCGAGGCCGTCTCGCCGACCCAGTCACGTGACGCGCTCGCGGCATTCCAACAGGCGGTCGAGACAGGCGACTTGCAGCGCCTGCTGGACATGATCGCCCCGGACGTCGTACTGCTGACGGACGGCGGCGGGGTAGTACGAGCCGCCCTGGAACCAGTAATAGGCGCAGAGCCGGTACTCAACGTACTCAGCAAACTGACCTCCACGACCCTGCAACCAGCACAGATCAACGGCCACCCGGCCCTGATCCTGCGCACGACCGACAAAATCGACACCGTCCTGGCGCTACGCCTGGAAGGCGACCTGATCACACATCTCTACGCCATCCGAAACCCGGAAAAGCTGTCCCACCTCGCCCACAAAACATCAGTGGCCCGCTGACGACCACGGCCGACGGGGCACTCAGCTGCCCGCGCAGGTTCGACTCACTTGGCCGGTGAGGCCGCGCGGAGCCGGTACGGGCGGCTGTGCCACGTCCAGTCATGCTTGAGGATCAGAGAGCACAGGCTCAGCGAATCCAGGGGCAGCGCGTCAGCTGCGGCTATGACCTGTGGCCAGGTCAGCTCACCCTGTGCGTCGAGGGCGGCGATCAGCGCCGTCTCCAGACGTGGGTCGACCGCACGGTCTTCGAGCAGTCGGCGGGTGCGGTGGCCATCCGTGACCAGGAGGCCCCAGCCCCGAAGCCGACAGAACTCCTCGGTGGCCCGGTACTTGGCGACGTTGACGGCCATCGCCATCTCGTAGACCGGCTTGACCTCGATCAGGATGCAACGGCCGTCCACTGTCGCGGCCAGGAGATCCGGGTAGTAGGTGCGCTGTCGCCCGGCGAACTCGTAGCCGATGGCCAGGGGTTGTTCCAGGTAGTACGCGATCTGCGGCGCGTGACTGAGCAGTTGGATGACGCCCAGCTCGGTCTCCGACTCGTACGACACGTCTCGGCCCAGCTTCGGGCAGGTCCACACTCCGAAGCGGCCCCGGTCGGCGTTCTCCTCCTCGCGGAGCGTTTCCAACGCGGTTCGGGGCGGGGCCGGTGCGGGCTCGCCGAACCAAGTGATCGCGCCGCCCAGAGCTTCCCAGCGCCGACTGGAACGTTCGATGCGCCGCTCCCGTGTCGCTTCACGACGGGCGGCCTCGTGCCGCAGGATGCGTATCGTCGACGCCTCGGCGGCCAGGTTGTCCGCACGCACCTTGTCCGCACCGGCCAGGCGTGCGATCAGAGGGATCGCCTGCCGGGGCGGCACCGTGGGCAGCAGCACGTCCGACAGGTCCAGCAGCCGTTCGGCCGCCGGAGGCCCCGCCTCGGGCGGCACCCGCCGCACACAGCTCAGGTCGGCCAGTAACTCTCGGAGCTTCAGCGAGGCCGGAGCGTCGGCCGCGGCCAGGCGACGGATAGCCCTCGTCTGCAGCTGCCGAACCCGCTCCCGCGACACGCCGAGGGACTGTCCGACCGTCTCCAGGGTCTGCGCCGGCCGGTCCTCGAGTCCCAGGCGACGGGAGAGGACCTCGCGATCCCGATCCGCGGACATCTCGTTCACCGCCGCGGCCACCAACTCCCGCAGAACGAGCACGGTGTCGGCATCGCGCTCGGCGATCAACGCCCAGTCGGCAGCAAGACGTACGGCACCAGGGCACACGCACTCGAGCAACCACTGCTCCAGTAGCAGCACTTCACCGTCGCGCCACAACCGCCGCGCCGCTGCCCGCCGTACGACAACGGCTACGGCCGCCAAGTCGCGAACCACCTCCCGGGCCAGGAACACCTCACGGCGCTCGGGACGCAGGACATGACCGGTCACGTGCTCCCAGTCCGCCAGCACCTCAGCCGAAGTACTCGCCCCGGTACCCCCCACGGGCTCGGTGGCCACACACCCCCCGCGCCGCTCACGCCGCTCACGGCGACGCCGCTCGGCACCCACGGCCCGCCACGCGTAGCCGGGATCCGCGGCCAGCCGGGACCTCAGCCAGGCCAACGGATCGTCGACGTCCGAACCGGACTGTGGAACCGGAACGAACCGGGCCAGACGGGCACGAACACCACCCGCCGAACGGCCATGCCGCTCGGCGAGCTCGGACAAAGCGAGCCCTTCACGCACGCCGTCGACAAGCCGAGCGTCCTCGCCATCACTCCACGCCCGGCCCCGCCTGACCCCGACGTCCACCTGATCCCGCACGCGCTCTCCCCCTCGGTTCCGGCCGCGGGGGAAAGTATCCCTACTGCTACTGACAGCACGCGGCTACAGGCTCCGGGAGTACAGGTCAGCGGCCCTTCTCAGCAGGCTCCAGAATCGCCGCACACTCCACCTGATGAGTCATCACGAAACATGTGGACCGGAAACATGTGAAAGAGAATCGCAGGTCAGCGACATGCCGGGAGCAAGCCGAAGCAGAGGCACTGTGCATTACGTGCACTGTGGGCGCTATGTGCGATCTCGTGACGCACGTTCCCAACCGGCGCAGAAGGCCCCCCGCCTCGACCGACACGGAAGCCATCCAGACACTCACCACCGACCACCCACGCGCGATCGCAGAGAAGGTCTGACACGCCTCAGCGCCCAGCTTCACGAGCTCAGCCCCGTGGTCACACAGAGAGCGACAGTAGCCAGGCACAGCCGGCGAAGTCCCAGCACGACAAGCCGGAGCCGCGCGTGATCTTCCCGCATCATCCACAGTAGGCACTGCGCACACGTGATCAGTGCCGAGTGGGGAACTCGTCGGGGATCGGCGTAGCCACCGGAATCACCCGTGGTGCGCCGTTCATTGGCAGGAACAGACAGATGCTGGCTTACGTGGCGGCCGTGGCCGTCTTGCCGCGGGTGGCCGACAGCTCCCTCGCCCCGGTCCACAGCCTCGCGCCGACGACGACGGGGTGCTCGGTTCACGGACTTCCCTGCGCAGGCGACCGTCGGTCGCCGCATGTCGTACCAGCCTCCAAGTGCCTTGTGGCACAACGAATGTGCAGTCCAGGTACCGCTGAGCCCGGCCGCCGTCCAGCCCTTGAGGACGGGTGTCCTCCGGCCGCCTGCTTGGTGCGGGATGGGGGGTATCCTGAGGTACGGACGTCCTGGACCCCGGCGGACCTGTTGTTGCTCGACACAGATGGCCGCGGTGAGCGGACCCCTTCGTCCGATCACCTGGCGCATCCCCTGGAGGGAACGGGGCGGGCTCTCTGTCCCCTCTCTGGACAGACGGCCGGACCGTCCGTTCGCGACCTCCGCCGAATGCATTCCTTGCCGGGAGCACCCGTGGAGGAGCCCGTGGTCCGGCCACATCCCATGGCTCTGTCGGCAAGTCTCTGGAACGAGGCGTCATGCCCCTGCCCCCGTTGAACAGCTACCGGCACGACAGAAGGACCCGGGCCCTGATCACCCTCGCGGGCGAGATCGGCCTGGAGACGATGCCGCTGATGCGTACGACCCTTGAGCGGTGTCTGCGCGACGGCGTACGCACCATCGACATCGACCTCACCGGTTCCGGCTTCTTGCTCCAGGGTCCTTCGACCGTCCCCGGCCCGGTTTCTCGCCCTGCTGCCCTCTTCGCCACCGCACCGGTCCCGCTTGCCGTAGCGGGCTTCGACACGTCGCGTCGGGTGGTTCCGGCCGTCCCCGCTGTTCCGGGAGGTGTGGCGTGATGGCCTGGGCCCGGCGGGATCCCTCGCGGGCGCCCGTTGGCGACGAATCGTCCGACATGGCCGGTGTGCGGCTGCGGCGGGTGAACCGCTGGCTGGCGGAGGACATGCGCCAGGACCTGGCGGACCTATACATGGCTTCCTGCGAGACCGAGCCCGAGGAGGAGTACCGCAGTCGCGGTCGGGAGGAGTTCGTGAGCCGCCTCGCCGGTGACATCCGCCGGCCGGGGTTCGCCATGGTGATCGCGGAGACGGACGGCCTGGTGGGCTGTGCCTTCGGATTCCCGGTCCGCAGCGACGGCACCTGGTGGCACGGCTTCGACGGTGCGTTGCCTCGCAGTATCGAGCAACTCACGGAGGCCGATGGAGTTTTCGCGGTTACCAACGTCCTGGTCCGCCCGCATCCGCAGGACGATGACCTGGCACGCCGACTGCAGGAGCGGCTGCTGGCCGGCCACCAGGCGTCGCTCGGGACCACCTTGGTGGATCCGGCCGATCACCTGGCCCTGAATGCCTTCCGGTCCTGGGGATGGCAGGACATCGGAGAGATCTGGCGGCCGGGCCTGCCCACGATGTTCCGCGTGCTGGTGCTTCCCCTCGGAGAGCGAACCGTGGAGCGGCTGGAGGGACTGGGCCATCACGCGTGGACCCGGTGGCGGGGGTGACGCCCAACCGCCGGTCGTCCCGGATCCGCCTACTGGTCGCCGAACAGGCGGCCCGACGCGGTGCCCGGGTCGGCGTGATGGATGTGTGCACCGCGGCGGTGACCTCGCTGCCGGTCGGCGGGGCCGGGATGTCGGCGATGTCCCCGGCCGCGGCGAGCCACCCGCTGTGCAGTACCGACGACATCAGCGAACGGCTGGAGGAGCTGCAGCTCACCCTGGGCGAGGGGCCGTGCGTGGACGCCTTCACACACGGCGAGGCCGTCCTGACGCCCGACCTGCGGACCGGTGAACTGCATGACAGGTGGGCCGTGTTCGCCGACGCGGCTCTGGAAGCCGGAGCGCGTGCGGTCTTCGCGCTCCCTCTGCAGATAGGAGCGATCAGTCCCGGCGTCCTGGATCTTTACGCGCAGGTCCCGGTCCGGCTGAACGCGGAGGAACTGGCCGACGCACTGGCCTTCGCCGAGTTGGCGACGCTGGTCCTGCTCGACGCCCGGATCGACGCGACGGGCGCACCACCCGACGACGCAACCAGAAGGCACATCGAGGACCTGGGCGGCTACCGGGCGGAGATCTCCCAGGCCACCGGCATGCTCACCGTCCAGCTCGGCGTCGGCGTGGACGAAGCCTTTGTCCGACTGCGCGCCTACGCCTATGCCCAAGGGCACCGGCTCACCGACGTGGCCGCCGACGTGGTGGCCCGCCGGCTCCGCTTCCCCGCGGGTGCGGAGCCGACCCGGACCGACGAGGACACCTGATGCCCTCGCCCGGACCGGAGGGCGCATGACGCGCCGCACTTCCCGCCCCATTCCGGCAGGACTAGTTTCCGTAAAGGGTGTTGACGATGAATGAACGGCTCCTGGCCCAGACCTTCGTCGAGTTGGCGGACAATCTGGTCGCCGACTTCGACCTGATCGACTTCCTACGCCTGCTGACCGACCGCTGCGTGGGGCTGCTCGGGGCGAGCGCCGCCGGAGTGCTGCTCGCGGACCGGGACGGCGAATTGCGCGTGATGGCCGCCTCCGACGAACAGGTGCGCCTCCTTGAACTCTTCCAGCTGCAGAACGACGAGGGTCCCTGCCTGGACTGCTTCCGCACGGGCGCCCCGGTGTCCGCACCCGATCTGCGGAGGGAGGCCGCCCGCTGGCCTCGCTTCGCCGCCCAGGCCCAGCTCCGCGGATTCGGCGCGGTCCAGGCCCTGCCCATGCGGTTGCGCGACGAGGTCGTCGGCGCGCTGAATCTCTTCCGGTCCGCTCCCGGCCCCTTCGACCCGGTCGGCACGTCCATCGCCCAGGCCATGGCCGATGTCGCCACCATCAGCCTGCTGCAACAGCGGTCCACCCAGCGCACCACGGTCCTCAACGAGCAGTTGCAGACCGCGCTGAACAGCCGCGTACTGATCGAGCAGGCCAAAGGCAAACTCGCCGAACGCCAGGGCGTCGACATGGAACAGGCATTCACCGCTCTACGCCGCTACGCCCGCGCCCACAACCGCCGCCTGTCCGACGTTGCCCGCGCCCTCATCGACGACAGCGAGCCCCTGGCAGGGCTGGTGTCCTGACCCTGCCACGAAGAGCTTCGGCCGCCGCGGCCATTCTCCGCGCCGGGAGCGCGGGATCCGGGTCCGGCCCTCCCGAAGGAGCCACGGCGGGCTGCTCCTTGCCGCCGGTGACGGGCGTGGATGGATCTGTCTCCCGGCCAGGTGCGGCCTACCGCAGCGAACGCCGCACCGGCCCATCTCGGGACAGGGAGGGCAGCCGTGGTCGGGCTCGCTCACATCCAGCGTCCACCCCACACAGGAGAATGGCGCCTGGCTTGATGAGACCAGGCCCTGTCCGGCGGATCATGGCCGGGGCCGTGCTGGTCCCCTGCTCACAGGCGGCGCCAGCGGGCCGATGCGAAGGAGAAGGCTCCGAAGTCGCAGCAGCCTGTTCACCACCCAGAGGGGTACTCGGCCGGCATGCGAACCCATGAACCGCCTCCCGGCGAACGCGCGAAGCTCGCCTCCCGGGCCGCCAAGGGCTTGACCGGCAGCCGCAGCGCTCGCCGGGCCGCGTTGCGCGGCACCGGCTCACTCGCCCTTGCCTCTGCCGCCATCCAGGCCGCCACCAAGGTGCTCGACAGGCGTCGGCCGCTTCGGCATTCGTCGAGCAGGGTGGTGTCCTCCCATCGCACGGCCGGTGCAGCCGCTTTCGCGACGGCCGCCACCTTGGAGATGCCCCGGCTGGGGTTCGCCCTCCTTCCCGTTGCGGTGGGCACCGCCGTATCCCGTCTGCGCGCGGGGGCGCACACTCCCGGCCGCGTTCTGGTGGACGTCGCGTTCGGCGTGGGGGTCGCGGCGGCGACCTGCCGCTGGTGGCCGCTGCATCGCGATGCGCCCGCCGACAGCGCCCGACCGAAACTCCCGGTTCCCGCTCTGCCGTCCGGCGAAGGTCTTGTCGTGGTCGTCAACAGCGACGCCGGCGGCGAGGCCCCGGCAGAAGTCGAGCTGCGGGCCCTGCTGCCGAAAGCGGACATACGGCTGTGCGAAGCAGGCGAGGACCTGCACACCGTGCTCCGGCGGGCCGCCGCGCAGGTACAGGCCCGCGGCGGCGCGCTCGGCGTGGTCGGGGGCGACGGCACGGTCAACGCCGCGGCCGTGCTGGCCGTCGACAACCGGCTGCCGCTCGCGGTGTTCCCCGGCGGCACCCTCAACCACTTCGCCGCCGATCTCGGACTGCCGACCTTGCAAGAGGCCGCCGAGGCCGTGGAGGCAGGCCGCGGTGGCACCGTCGACCTCGGCCGGATCACCGGCGACGGCACCTGCACCTACTTCCTCAACACCTTCAGCATCGGCGCCTACCCCGAACTCGTCCGGGCCCGCGAAGCCCGCGAGACGTCCCTGGGCAAATGGCCCGCCCTCGCCGTCGGCCTGCTCCGCGTCCTGGCCGACGGCGCCCCCATCGACATCACCCTCGACGGACGGCCCCGACGGCTGTGGCTGCTGTTCGCCGGAAACAGCCGCTACGACCCGCCCGGCTTCGCCCCTACTTACCGCCCCACCCTGGACGACGGACTCCTCGACCTGCGCCTCGTCGACGCAAAGCACCCCTTCGCCCGCACCCGCCTCGTCGCGGCCTTCCTCACCGGCACCCTCGCCCGCTCCCGCGTCTACCAAGAAGCCACCGCCACCCGCCTGCGCATCGACGGTGTGAGCGAGGCGGGCGACTACACCCGGGACGGGGAAGTGAGCCCCGCCGCCGACACCCTCGTCCTCGACAAGAGGAGTCGCGCCCTCACCGTCTACTTGCCCGCTCCCGAGTGAGCCCGTGCCATCGGCGCACGGCAACGCGGTGCCCGCCCGGGGCCATGCCGCACAGCAGACGCCCCCAGCCCCGGGCCACGCACTGCCAGTTGGGCACGATGCCTGTCCCGCACGTCTTCCGGTCTCCTGAACCGAGGCGCCCCATGCACGCGCCGCAGCACTCACCGCGCCGGGCGAGGAGTTCCGCGGGCGCGAGGAGTTCCTGCGCCGCCTGGCCGCCGACGTACGCCTGCCGGGGCCCGACGGGCCGTACAACTCCTCACCGGGCTCCTCGCCACCTTCCCCACCGGTCCCGCCGACGACGTCGCGCTCCTCGCCCTGAGCGCGACCTCGACGACACCGGCCAGGGCGCCCTCCGGCGCACCGGGCTCCGCCCACACCAGCGTGTCCCTCCCCGCAAAGGTTTGGGATCCATGCGCAGGGCCACCCGATGAGGGCGTCCGCCGATCGGCCGGGACGAAGGCACCGGAGAGTTGAGGTCACAGCTCCCGGTGCCGCCCGCTGAACACCTGAGCCGTCACCAGCGGTCGTGCAGGCGTCCCAGCGCACGGCGCAGTTCCCGCCGCATCTGCTCGGGGAGCTCCTCCTCTCGCGTCGTGGCAACCAGAGCCGCCGCAACGTCACGGAGCTTGACGTTGCAGTGCTGCGACACGTCCACCAGCAGGCCCCAGGCACGCTCACTGGAACACGGGGCCACGGCCATCAGCATGCCGCGCGCCTGGTCGATCACCGCACGGCTCGACAGCGCCCTGGCCAACTGATCGTTCTCCGCGCGCAGTTTGATGACCTCGGCCACCAGAGACGCGTCCCCTGCCGAAGCCGCGGCCGTCACCTGCTGTGCGGCATGGGGCATGGTCGCTCGACGCATGGTGCCCACCTCACAACACAGCGACCGGAGCCACAGCCTATGCACGCCTTCCTGGAGCTCCGCAAGCGGTCAGCGGCGGGCGAGTTGCCGCTCACCGGCCGCACCGGGCTCGTAGGGCAGCCCGTAGTGCTTGAAGATCCCTGCCTCGTCCTCGGCGGGCAGCACGTCATCAGTGCCGATCGAGGGGGCCGTCTTCACCAGTGCTTTGGCATAGGCGACCTTGAGGTAGCCCGGCCCGGTGATCGCGTCGTCGAGGGGGACGAACATCAGCTGGCGCCGGGTGGGCAGCCCGGTCCTCACGCTGGCCATGGCCGGTTCGTCGGTGGTGGTGTCCACATAGACCGATTCGAGGACACCGATCTTGCGCGAGTCCGTGTCCACCACGTCGAGGCCGCGCCACTCACGGACATCAGCTGACTGGATCATCGTCTTCTCCCGTCTGGGTTCATCCGCTGGGTGACGTGTGCTCGGCGCAGGTCGTCATGTCCGGTCTGCCGCGTTCAGGCGCCGCAGCGCACCGCGTAGCGCCTGCTCCAGGTGTTCGGGGAACGGGCTTCCCTCGGAGGTGGCGACGAGAGCGGCGGCCACCTCTCGACGTGAGAGACCACAGTGCCGCGCGACGTCCGTCAACAGGGTGCCGGCCTCCCCGCGGGGACACGGAACCAAGGCCATCATCATCCCGAGGGCCTGGTCGATCACCGCCCGGCCGCCCATGGCCCGGCGCAACCGGGCGATCTCGGCGCGCAGTTCTACGACGGCCGGGTCCAGGGCCGCATCGCCCCAGGCCACCTCGGCTGCCGTCATCCACCGGTCTTCCTGGATCCTGAGTCTCTGATCCATGACACCTGCCTCACCACCCACTGAATGCGCCCGTGGGACAGAGTCGGCGCGGGACGCGTGGAAACCGGAATCCGCATCGATCACCGACGGTGCTGCTCGTCCCGACGGTCCTGGCGCCTCCAGAGTCCCTGGCGCTGTCGCCGGTAGCGGCGGTCCCACCGGTTCTCGCGGTCTCTGTGGTCCCGGTAGTCGCGGTACTCGAAGTTTCCGCCCTGTCCCCGGCTGCCCGCAGGCCCCCGGCCGTAGCGCACGGCCACGAACATCAGCACGGCCGTGACGGCCCACCACAGGGGACTGAGGAAGCCGAGGCCGAACAGGGCCACGATCAGGATGGCGAACAAGGCGATCACTGTGGGCCTCCCCGGGCGGAACGGAACCTCGCTGCCGGGGACTGGGGCCTCGCTTCGCAGCGTAGTCCTGTCAAGAGGCTGTGGATACGCCCGGCCCGACGACGAGCGGGACGGCACCGGTGAGAGCCGGCATCAGAACGCTCGGACCCGCCCCCGCCACCCGTGACGAGGCCGACATGACCTCGGGCTCGGCCCCACGCTGGAACAGCGTGCGATACAGCGCGGCCGGGGTGACGAACAGGGCCGCGGCCAGCACCGCGAGCAACAGCGTGGTGAGGTACATCGCGGGGTGTGCGGACGTTGTCCTTACCTCTGCCGCCTCCTGCCCCGCCTATAGAGCTGGCTGTTTGCGACCTGTTCAGGGCATGTGGCGAGGGCTAGCGTGCGCGGTGTCGCCCCGGCCCCCGGCAGCATCCCTTGGTTGTCGCGCCCCAGGCCGCCCCCGCGTATCGGAGCAGGCGTCCGCCGCGGCACGATCACGCGCGGCGCCGCCTCCGCTTCCGCCGCCCCACAGCGATCGCGGCTCAGGCCCGACGCGCCCGTCGCGGGCAGCCCCGCCGGTGCCCGTCCCGCCGCACACACGCTTGAGCAGGCGGTATCCATGTACGCGCTGGTCGTTCTCGTTCCCTTCGTACTGCTCGCCACGGTGATGGGCCTGTCCTGGTTGGAGGACCGCGTCCTGCCGTCCACCGATCCGGCCGACGCTCCCGGCACGGTCCCGGCAACCGCGACAGCCCCGGACCAGGCGCCCAACCCCGCACTGCTCAAGGGCCGTTGACACAGGAGCCGAGCGGGCGTTGACTGACGGCACGGCGTAGGGGCGATGCCACTCCGGACCGTTCGGGGACGCATTCCACCTTCCCGCTTCGCCCGGACCCCGCGGATACCAGGAACCATTCCGCGCGATCTGGAGGCCCGGCGATGCTCATGTGGATTCTCCTCCTTCTGCTGATCCTGGTGATCTTCGGGTTCGGCTTCACCATGCAGATCCTCTGGTGGGTCGCGGCCGTACTGCTTGCCCTGTGGGTCATCGGTTTCCTCATGCGAGGCCGCGGTGGCAGTCGCAGCAGCGGCAGTCGGCGCCGGTTCAGCCGCAGCGGCAGGTGACCTCGCACCCAACCCACCCAGTGGACGAACCAAGGACAGCCATGAGTACTGGACAGACGTTCAGGAACAAGGCACAAGCACTCAAGGGCCGGATCACCGAACGCCTCGGCCGGACCACCCGCAACAGACGACTGCAGCGCGAGGGCAGGACCGACCGGGTCTCAGGGAACCTGAAGCAGTCCGGCGACAAGATCAAGAACGCCTTCCGCCGCTGACCACCAACGCCTCGGATGGCACTCACGGCGCGTGGACGCCACCGGCAGGCACCAGCAGGACACGAGGCCCGAGCCACAGAGGGCAGCCATGATCATCGCCGTGGTGGTCATCGCGGCGGGCACCCTCCTCTCCACACCCACTACGTCCACGGCTACCGCAGCCTGCACACGGCCGCCCGCGGCCGGAGCGGCACCGAGGAGATGCGGGAGGCCATGATCGAAGCCCGCCCCCTCTTCGAGGCGTTGGTCACGCGAAGGGAATTGGCACACGATGGTGTACGACCAGGAACGCGCACAACAGCCCCGGGCCGACAGGCCGAACCCCGCCGAGCAGCATGCCTCGCGGTTGCCCCGCTCCGAACCGGCTCGCACACCCGATCAGCCGGTCATCAGCACCACCGGTCCCGACCACACCCCCAGCCTCGTGCTTCTCCCCCCAAGCGATCGGGACAAGCTCACCATGCGGCTCCAGCAGGCCCTCAACACCTTCGTGGAGAGCCCACGACAGGCGCTGGAGGAGGCCGACGGCGTCTTCGACGAAGCCGTCACCCAGCTGACCGCGACCCTCGCCGAGCGGCACCGTGTCTTGCGTGCGGGCTGGCGGGGCCAGGACACTGAAGCGCAGACGGAGGAACTACGGCTCGCGCTGCGGCAGTACAGGGAGACCACAGAGTTGCTGCTGCGCATGTAGCGCCCGCCGGTCGGTTAAGCCGCCACCCCGCAGGAAGCACAGCCGCCGCAGGAACTCGGTGCGCACGCCCGCACCGGTTGACATGCGGCGGCTGTGTCATGGAGTCGGCTCGGTCTGATTGGCGCCCGGCGACGCACCGGGCGGCGTACGGTGACCAGGGCTCACTCGCCAAGTGAACACCTGGGTTCCGCCTGCGCGGTTCATCGCCCCGGCAGGGCGAAGCGCAGGATGCGCCCCCAGGTGGAGCCGTACTGCCGCCACAACGGCCCGGTGACGTAAGGGATGCCGTACTTCTCGCAGAGTTCTCGCACGCGCGGTGCGATCTCGGCGTAGCGGTTGCTGGGCAGGTCGGGGAAGGCGTGGTGCTCGATCTGGTGGCCGAGGTTGCCGCTGAGGATGTGAAAGAGCGGGCTTCCCTCGATGTCGGCCGAGCCCTGGATCTGCCGCAGGTACCACTGTCCACGCGTCTCGCCCTCGATGTGCTCCTCGGTGAAGGTCTGGACGTCGCCGGGGAAGTGGCCGCAGAAGATGATGGTGTTGGTCCACAGGTTGCGCACGGTGTTGGCGGTGAGGTTGCCGAGTAGGCAGGGCAGGGCCGAGGGCCCGGCGAGCAGCGGGAACAGGACGTAGTCCTTGGCCAGTTGGCGGGTGGCCTTGGAGAGGAACCCGCTCAGGTCGGCCGCGAAGGACCGCCATGTCTTGCGTCCCGCGGCGACGGCATCGGGCTCCAGGTCGTACAGCGCGATGCCCCACTCGAAGAACGGGGCGAGTACGAGGTTGTAGAGCGGCTGGGCGAGATGGCGCGGGCGCCAGCGCTGGTCGGCGCTCATCCGGAAGACGACGTATCCGAGGTCCCGGTCGCGGTCGACGACGTTGGTCCAGGTGTGATGCAGGTGGTTGTGGGTGTGTTTCCACGCCTCGGCGGGGGTGAGGAAGTCCCATTCCCAGGTGGTCGAGTGGATGGCCGGGTCGCCCATCCAGTCCCACTGGCCGTGCAGGATGTTGTGGCCCAGCTCCATGTTCTCCAGGATCTTGGCGATGGAGAGCATGGCCGTACCCGCAGCCCAGGCGGGCGGGAACAGCGAGACGGCCAGAGCTGTCCGGCCTCCCGCCTCCAGGCCGCGCTGAGTGGCGATCACGGTACGGATGTAACAGGCGTCGTCGGCGCCGCGCGCGGCGATGACCTCGGAGCGGATGCGGTCGAGCTCCTCGCCGAGTTCCTCGCCGAGGTGCTTTCCGGGGGTCGTTTCGGTGGCATCGAGCGGGGTCACGGTCACGGGGATTCCTTGGTGGCTAGGCGTCAAGGGCCAGCGGTCCGGCCGCCGCCGAGACACAGGTCTGGATCATCTGGCCGGTCCGTTCTTGGACTTCACCGGTACGCAGGTCGCGCACGCGGCCGTAAGTCAGTGGGGTGAGGCAGCCGAAGCAGACGCCGCGTCGGCATCCGTACGGCATCGCCGCACCCGCCGACTCGCCCACGACGAGCAGCGGGGTCGTGGCGTCCGCCGTGCTTTCGGCACCGGTGCGCGTGAACAGCACCCGGTAGCCGGGGCCGGCGTCGGGCTCCGGCGGCAGGACCGGCGTGAGCCGGAAGCGCTCCACATGGAGACGCTCGGCAAGGCCCTCATGGCCCCAGTGGTCCTCCACCGTGTCGAGCAGGCCGGCCGGGCCGCAGGCCCAGGTCTCGCGCTCCCGCCAGTCGGGGCAGAGCCGGCCGAGGTCTTCCGGGGCCAGCCTGCCGTGCTGCCGGGAGTGGTGTTCGTAATAGTCCAGCCAGTCCACCTGCCTTCTGGCCATGTGCAGTTCGGAGCGGAAGACGACGTCCCGGGCACGGGGCGCGCTGTGCACCAGCACGACGTCGGGGTGCGGGGTTCGGTGACTCATGAGCGTACGCAGCATGCCCATGACCGGGGTGATGCCGCTGCCTGCGGTGACCATCAGGATTCGGGGCGGAAGTTGGTCCGGGAGAACGAACTCCCCTTGTGCCGGGCCGAGTCGAAGGACAGCCCCCGGAAAGGTCCGGTGGACCAGCCGCGGCGACACCGTGCCGTCGGGCGCCGCCTTGACGGTGATCGTCAGGAGCCCGTCCTCTCGACCTGGCACCGAGGTGAGGGAGTACGTGCGCCAATGCCATACGCCGCCCACCTCGACGTCGACCGGCAGGTACTGCCCCGCACGGTGCCCCGACCACCCCCGGCCGGGCCGGAGGGTGAGCGTGCCGACGTCCGCGGTCTCCGGGCTCACCGCTGTCACCCGCCCCACCGGGAAGCGGGCATCGAGGAGGGGGTTCACCAGTCCGAGGTAGTCGTCCGGGGTGAGCGGGCTGGTCAGCCAGGAGACGGCGGTCAGCAATCCACGTACGAGAGCCGGTACGGCAGGCATCCACGGAGTCCTCTCGTCTCACGGCACGAGGAGTGCTGCGTACGTCGAGTCGTCCCGGGCCCGGCTGAAGCAACGAAACCACGACTGCGCGAATCGACGCGCGGCCAGGAGGCGCATCCCGCCACACGCGAGCTGCGGAATCCGGCGAGCGCGTATCCGCACAGGCGCGGTGGACTGCGAGGGCATGTCCGGATGGACCGGGTGGAAATGGCCGGAAGGCGGCGCGCCGATCCCGCGCCGCCCGACCGCCCAGAAAGCAGCTCCTGCTCCCGGGTCGGCCCGGGAGCAGGAGCGACTCCGCCACACTTGACAACACGTCAGAATGTCCGCCAAACGCGTGTCAGACGCACGTCGGACGATCGGCGCCACCCCGGGCGCCCCGGGACGGTCAATCGCTCAAAGCTTCCTCGGCGTCACGCCGCGTCGGCCAGTTGTCCCGCCGCTCCCGGGCCACCTCCGCACGGCTGCCGGTCGGCTCTTCAGGCAGGGAGGCCGACCGCGCGGGGGCCGGTGCGTGGATGGCGGGCTCCGGGATCACGGCCCCTGCGGAGAGCGCGGCGCGCCCGTCACTCCGGCGCACGAGCCGCCCGTCGGACTCGGCACTGCTGTCCCCACCCTGGCGACTCTGATGTTCGAAGAAGCGGAGCATCTCCACGGGGAACGGCATCACGAGGGTGCTGTTCTTCTCGGCCGAGACGTCCACCACGGTCTGCAACAGACGCAGTTGGAGTGCTCCGGGGGTGTCGGCCATGGTCGCGGCGGCATCGGTCAGCCGCTGGGACGCCTGGAACTCTCCGTCGGCGGCGATGACCCGCGCGCGGCGTTCCCGCTCGGCCTCGGCCTGCTTCGACATCGAGCGCATCATCGACTCCGGAAGGGCGATGTCCTTGATCTCGACACGCTCGATGCGCAGCCCCCAGGGTTCCTCGGTGGGAGCGTCCATCACCTTCTTGAGTTCCGCGTTGATGTGGTCACGGTCGGAGAGCAGCGTGTCCAGGTCGGCCCTGCCGATGACCGAGCGGAGCGACGTCTGGGCGATCTGGGAGACGGCGGCAGGATAGTCGCGCACGTTCACCAGGGCCTTGACGGGGTCGATGACCTTGAAGTAGACGACCGCGTCGACGGTGAGCGTCACGTTGTCGGCCGTGATGGACCCCTGCGGCGGGATGCCCAGGACCTCAGTCTGTACGGACACCTTCCGCATCCGGTCCCCGATCGGCCGGGTGACGCGCAGGCCCGGCCCACGGATGTCCGGCAGCAGCCGCCCGAAGCGGAAGACCACGCCCTTCTCGTACTGCTGAACGTTGTGCAGGCTCAGGGCGAGCAGGACCAGCCCGGCCACAGCGCACACCGCCAGCACGGTGATCAGAACACCCATGGTTCTCACTTTCCTTACGTCGATGACGGTCCCGGGCCCGAACGGCCCGTGAAGCACACGGCACGGGAGGGACCCGGCCTGTCGTCTGAGGTACGGCCGGGGTCTCGGGCCGCTGTCGAGTCTGTGGCGACCCGGCGTGCCGCCCGCTTCAGCCAGGACGACTCCGTGATGCGCCGGTCGGGTCGGCAGGAGTGGTACCGGTATCGGCCAGAATCCGCTCGGCCGAGCCGGTGTCGTCATCCTGTACGGCCATGGCCATCGCGGCGTGCGCGAGGCCGAGCCGGACCGTCAACGCGGTGAGGAGACCCGACTGCGGCCGCGGTGACCACCAGGGTTCCCACCGCTCTCACCTCGCCGTCGGCGGAACGCAAACGGTCGGGTCGGTCTGCGACACCGTACGCAGGCGCACCGCGTCCACCATCAACCGGTCCACGCGCGAGGTGCGCAGGGAAGCGCCCCGCCCCGAAAGCGGGTCAAGCGCGGCCACCGACGAGGAACCGAGGAGAGCGGAAGGGGTCCGGGGTGACGCGGAAGAGGACGTACTTCCAGAGGTCGACGCGGAGGAAAGAGCGGTCGCGGTCATGAAGCGAACCCTGCCCCGGACCGACCGGAGTCGGCTCGGCGAGATCAGATCACCGAAAGCGACAACGACGTGGAAGCCGGTGCACGAAATACCCTCGGTAACACCAGCGTACTCCGTCGACCGTCCGAGCGGACTCCCCGTCCCGGCAGCGCGGCCGGTCCCGGGCCGGGCACGTGCAGCCTGCCCGGCCGGGTTCGGTGACAACACCCCCAGGCCCGCGCCCGGGCGCCGCGGGCCCGGGGGGCCGAAAGGCCACCCTCAAAGAACTGCGGCTCACAACCCCACACTGCCCCTCAAAGCGATGGCCATACTCTCCATCAGCCGCCTGGCCTCCGCGTCCGTGGCGGCAGGCGGCACCACCCGTAGGTCCCACCGGCCACGGCCGGGCGCCAGCAGACAGACGGTGGACGGGGAGTGCTGGGTGGTCGTGCGGCGCAGGCGTACGACCTGATGGGCGACGAGCAGTCGACCCGGGAACGGGGACCATGCGGCCTCGTCCACGAGAACGCTGGTGACCTGCCCCCAGGCGTGCGGCAGTACGGCCAGCAGTCTGGGCAGTTCGGACACCAGATCGAGCGAGCGGGGCCACCAGGCGCCGTCGATGAGCCGAGGCATGTGGCCCTGGGCCGGCTGGGACACCAGACGCAGGCGGACGGCGGACAACGAGGAGAGCGGGGGCGGCGGGGCAAGTGTCATGAGAACTCCTGAACGGGATGCGGTCGCTCGTGTTCACGCGCGGCGGGCGGCGAGACGGTCCGGGGTGGGGCAGCGCATGTCCCGGAGCCAGCCGATCACGTCACCCTGGAAGCTCGTCGATCCGGCCACCGCGAGCGCGCTGCGCAGCGGCCCGACGGCCCGGTGGCCGCCGTTGGTCAGGCCACGGCGGAAGCCGACCGTGACGCCGAGGCCCGTTACGGCGTAGAGCACCGCGGCGAGCAGGCCATCGAGGGGATGGATCAGGCCCCCGCGGCCGGACGGCCAGACCGAGTGAGAGACGTGCGCGGTCCTTGACCTCGTTGACGACAGCGCGGCCGGGGTCGTCGGGCACTCTCGCCCTGGTGGGCGCGAGCGGCGGGCGGTCTGCTGGAGCCGAGCGGACCGGCGGCGCGCGAGGCGCCCGGTGGGAGTCGACTGCCCGTTCCTGAGGGGCCGAAACGAGGACGAGACCGGTCCGAACGCCGGAGTACGACGTGCCCTCGACGTTGTCAGCGTACCCCTGCCGCTCGGGACGGCCGCTCGTGCGCATCTGTGGGGTGCGGTGGCCGCCACTGACCGATACCCGTTGGCGGGTTGGCGGGTTGGTCGGTCATGAACTGCTGACTGCTGCTCTCCTACAGCACCGGGCGGTGGGACCTGCTCGTCATCCCGCCCGAGACCGAGGCGAAACCGGCGGCCCGCCTGATGGCGGCCGCGTCCGACTGCGACGGTCCGCCGCTGACCGCGAGCGTGCTCGTCGCCGCGGACCGAGTCGGGCACGCAGCCCCCACGGCCGATCCACGGTAGTCGCCCGACCGTGGTGCCGACCGCCAAGCGGGCCGGCACTTGCCCACAGGGCGACCAGGCACCCGACCACCAACGCACGACGCCGGACACGAGCTCCGCATGATCACCCACACTCGAAGGGCGAGGTCCCCCATGTACGGGCGCCCCGAATGAGCCGGGGGTACGCCCTTCACGGCAGCGGGTACCCGCCCTACGCTGCGTACGAGGCAGATGAGTCAGCCGGCGAGGTGAGCACCGCCGCTGTCCATCGGCCTCCGGCTCCCAGCCCCCCGAGTCGGCGCGGCATCATCGAAGCCCGGCTGGGGCCGTAGCTCCGACAATCGCGGTTCCAGCCTCCGTCCTCCTGACAGGTGCGGGGTCCTCCCGCGACCCCGCTGCCACGGAGGACTCGCGTGGGGACGCGGTGAAGGAGGGGCTCGCATCCTCGCGCCCACGGTCGCCGCCCGGGGGTGCGGCGGCCGTCAGGCTCGATCGTCTGGGACAGGAGTTCCTCCGCTGCCGGCATCCCGCCGAGGGCGCCCGGTGTCCACGCGTTCCGCGGTCATGTGATGCCTGGGAGGAGTGGTGAGACACTCCCCGGGAGCGGAGTGTGTGAACTCGGTTGCTCCACATGGCCCGTTGAGCCCGGACAGGGAGTAGCCTGGAGGTGTCGAGAGCATTTCGCACACTGGCTTCCATGCCGACGTCGTTCTCGACGAGCAAAGACGCCGGGCCGCCGTCCACAGACAGCCGCCTGGGGACGGGTTCGCGTCATGTCCGCGACCATCAGCATTCTTCCACCGCTTCCGCCCCACCCCTCAGCCCCCGCCGTCCGCCTCGCGCTGAAAGCCCCGGGGTCGCCTCATGGCCTGCTGGACGGCGCCTGGTGGCCCCGCTCCCGCGACCTGCTGCGGGAACTGCCCGATCTGACCGACGCGTTGGACCCTCACTGGGGTCGCATCACCCGCATCGCCGTCAATCCCACCCACTGGCCCGTCATCCCGCGCAAGGTGCCCGTCCACGGGCACGTGGTGAAGGTCGGCTGGTTCACGACGGAGCTCGACCCGCACAAGGTCCTGCTGCTCTCCTACACAGTCGGCCGCTGGGACCTCTTGGTGATCCCACCCGGCACCGGCGCCGACGCGGCCGCACGACTGATGGCCGCCGCGAGCGATCCCGGAGGTCCGGCGCTGACCGCGAGCGCGCTGATGGCCGCGGAGGAAGCCCGGCACGGGGACGCGTGCGCCGAACGGGCACAGGATCCTGAGGAGTCGTGGGAGTACGAGGGCGGTGCGTCCTCGACCCACTGCGCCGCCGTGTCCGTGGCCGGCCGTCCGGGAACGGAGCGGTGACCGTCACGGACGCAGCCCTGACCATCAGCGTCATGCTGGTTCTGGTCATGGGCGCGGCGTACGTGATCCAGCGGCTCAACGCCCGGCATGCCGGGCAGATGGTGGCGCCACCCCGCTCCGGCCGGTTGCTGCCCGGCGGCCGGGGCGCTCGGGGCAGCGCCGCGCGACCGGTTCCGGGCCTGCCTGGGCCGTCCACCGTTCCCGAACGCCGCGACCATCGCGACGGAGGACGCGGACGCCTGCGCCCTCGGCGCCGTCAAGGCAGTCCTCACACACCTGAAAGGCTGTCAGGTCTTGGGACGGGCGTGCGTCACACGTGCGTCACGTGCGCCGCTCGTGCGTCAAGGTATCGCCCGTAACGCCCACAGCGCACATCATGCATACTCGACGAAACAGCAGGTCAGCGGCCCTTCTCAGCAGGCTCCAGAATCGCCACGCACTCCACGTGATGCGTCATCGAAAACATGTGAATCGAAAACATGTGAAAGGAAACCGCAGGTCAGCGGCGCATCAGGAGCAAGTCGACCTCGTGGTCAACGTGCGTTGCGTGCGCTAAGGGCTCCACGGGCGATCTCTTGACGCACATCGCCGCCCACGAGGTCGCCATATAGCATTAGAAATGCCATACTCGTGTCATGGCTGACGACGACAGCGACTTCTTCCCCGGCGATGGCCCCAGCAGCGGCATCTCCGTCTCCCTCACCGCCGGCACCCTGCAGGCCATTCGCGAGCGAGTAGGCAAGCGCGGCGTATCCGCGTACCTAGAGAAAGCCGCCCAACGCCAGATCGAGCGCGATAACCTGGACGAGCTGATCGCCGACTTCGAGAGTGTCAACGGTCCCGCCGATCCGGCGGCCGTGGACGCCAAGCGGGCCCGGCTTACTGGTGCCCCCTCCTCCGGGGCCGGTGCGGCCGCGTGAGCGGTGCCCTCATCCTGGACAGCGAGGGCCTGGCCAAGGCCGTCCAGCGCGACCGCGAGGTCCAGGAGTGGCTCACCGCAGCCCGTGACGCCGACCTGCCCGTCCTCACCTCCGCCGCAGTGCTCGTCGAAGTGATCCACCCGAAGATCAACGACGCTGCACTGAAATGGACGCTGTCCCGGCTCCGGGTCGAGCCCGTCACTCAGGCCATCGCCCAGTCGGCGGCGACGCTACTGCGCACAGCCGGACTGCACGGCCACAAACACGCCATCGACGCCATGCTCTGCGCCACCGCCCTAGCGCAGCCCGGGCACGTCACGATCCTGACCTCAGACGTCGAAGACGTCGCCATGCTCACCGCCGTCCACGCCCGGATCACGATCGAGAAGGCCTGACGCAGCCGGAGCCAACCCCTACCCGCAGCACAATGCCACCAGTATCGGAATGGAGTTGGCCACCGGGCCACTAAGGGTGCAGGCGCGACGCCGCCATGAGGCGCGCCGCTGAACCAGGGTTGACACGCACACCCAGCGCCTCGATCGGTAGGCACTCTCGACGGGTAGTGATGTTGCGTTTACCGTAAGTTGAGATGATGCGGGCGCGTGCTGGCCTCGGGGGGCGGGATGCAGCGCAAGGAGCGGTTTCGGAGGATCGTCAGCGAATTTGGTGCGACGTGTAAGCAGGCGTTGCTGCACGGGCAAAAGGAAGCCGCGATCCGCCGAGCAGTCGAAACCCTTCTCGTCGACGCAGCAGGAGTGTTGGGACTGCAAGCGGTCCTGCACGCCGAGGTAGCCATCACCGCGCACCGGATACGCCCCGACCTGGCGGTGCGGATTGGAAAGTCACCGCGCAACATCGTCGGCTACGTCGAGCTGAAAAGCCCCGACAAGAGCACGATCCATCCCAGCGGCCTGAACCAGCGCGACCGCCGTCAATGGGAGGGCATGGCGAAACTGCCCAACCTGATCTACACGAACGGTCAGACCTGGATCATGTACCGCTCGGGTCGGCAGTACGGCGACGCCATCCACTTCAAGGGTGATCTACGCAACGCTGGCTCCCGCCTACGGCTGCCGGTCGCCAGCGAGGCCGCCTTCGAAGCGATGCTTGTCGCATTCTTCGGCTGGCAGCCCCACCCGTTGACGTCAATGCGGGAGGTGGTCGCCCAGGTCGCCCCACTGTGCGCGCTTCTGCGTGATGCTGTTCATGATCGCCTAGATGCCGAAGCGGGCCTTCCACGCCACCAGCGCCCGTTCAGCGACCTGGCCTCCACACTTGAAGTTGATCTCTTCCCGACCACAGATGACCGGGACAAGCGCGCGACATTTGCTGACCGCTACGCACAGTCCGTCACCTTTGCTCTCCTGCTAGCTGGTTCCGACACCACGGACGGCAACGACAAAGCACTGGTCAGCATGAGCCTGCACGAGGTAGGCCGACGGCTTGGGGCTGAGCACTCCGTCATGGGCCGCGCCTTGCAGATCCTCACCGACCAGGTCGAGGGAGAATTCCGCGACAGCCTCGACATGCTCGTCCGCGTAATTGACGCCATCGACTGGGGAATCGCCCTCGCCGGCGAACCTGGCTTCCACATTCATCTCTACGAGCACTTCCTGCAGGAGTACGACGCCGAGCTACGCAAGGACTCCGGCACCTACTACACCCCGGCCCCGCTGGTGACAGAGATGATCCGGCTGGTTGATGAGGTGCTGGCGACCAGTCTGGACTGCCCGGATGGCTTCGCCGACCCCGGTGTGTCCATCATCGACCCGTCGATGGGAACCGGCACCTTCCTCACCGGCATCATCGACCTCGTCGCGCGCAAACAGTCCGAAGGTGGCAACGAAGGCTTCCGCGCCGAATCCGTGCAAGAACTCGCAGGCCGACTGATCGGATTCGAAAAGCAGATGGGTGCCTTTTCCGTCGCTCAGATGCGTGTGGGGCAGATGCTCCGGCACCTCAATGCCCGGGTCCGACTACGCGACATGCGCCTGCACTTGGCCGATACTCTCGCCGACCCGTGGCGACCCAGTGAACTCTTCGATCGCTATGGCGCCTTGTGGGGGCCTTTACGCGACGACGCCGAGGCAGCCAGCACGATTCAACGCAACGAACGCATCACCGTCGTCATCGGCAACCCTCCCCACCGCGAACAGGCAGAAGGTCAGGGCGGATGGATCGAGAAGGGCTCACCGGGCCGCGGCGCCCCGCCCCTGGACGATTTCCGACTGCGCGGTGCAGCAGGCGTGTACGAGAACAAGCTGAAAAGCCTGTGCACCTACTTCTGGCGCTGGGCCACCCACAAGGTCTTCGACCAGCATGGCGATCACCGCCACGGCGTCGTCTGCTTCGTCAGCACCGGCGGCTTCATCCGGGGTGCGGGCTTCCAGGGCATGCGTTCCTACCTTCGGCGCACCTGCACAGAGGGTTGGGTCATCGACCTCACTCCCGAGACCAAAAGGCCCCCGCTCAACAGCCGCTTCTTCCCTGGAGTGCAGCAGGAGTTGGCCATCGCCATCTTCGTCCGCCGGCAAGGCGAGCGAAAAGAGAACTTGGCCCCGATCCACTACGTTGCCGTTCATGGCACCCGACAGAGCAAAGAGGAGCAACTGCATAGTCTGCACATCGACGGTCCCGAGTGGCTCACTTCTCGACCTGTTGAGCCCGTACCTTTCACACCCGCCTCGCGGAGCGGCTGGGATGACTTCCCCGCCCTCACCGAGCTCATGCCCTGGTGCAAGCCGGGCATCAAACCCAACCGAAACTGGGTCATCAGCCCCTCAAGAGTCATCCTGCATCAACGTTGGAACCTCCTTATCCAAGAACGCGATCCCACCAGGAAGGAAAAACTGTTCAAAGCGACCCAGGACCGCACCTTAGACAAGGAAGCCCTCCAAATCCCGGGTCATCCCCACCCACCAACTCTCCTGCGCGTCGAGCAGGGCCCATGTCCCGCTCCCATACGCATCGCGCGCAGGGCCCTGGACCGCCAGTGGCTCATACCCGACGGCCGCGTCATCGACCGCTCCCGCCCCGAGCTTTGGCAGGCCGACATCGACGGCCAAATCTTCGTAGTCGAGCAGCACACCCAACGATTACAGACCGGTCCAGCTCTGCTCTTCACCGCCCTCCTTCCGGACAACGATTACTTCAAGGGAAACGGCGGCCGCGTCCTGCCGCTCCTGCACGCCGACCGAACCCCCAACATCACCCCAGGGCTTCTACCCCACCTCGCCAACTCATACGGCCTACAGCAAGTCCTCCCAAAGGACTTGCTCGCCTACATCGCCGCTGTCACTGCCCATCCAGCCTTCACCGAGCGTTACGCGGACGACCTCAACTCCCTCGGCGTGCGCGTCCCCCTGACCGCCGATCGTGGACTCTGGCACGAGGCAATCAGCCTGGGACACCACATATTGTGGGCCTCAACATTTGGAGCACGCTGCACCAACCCCGCCGACAGTCGCCCGGCCGGCACATCGAACTGGTGGCGGCGCCTATACCCCGAGATCACGTACGCCCGAGAAGTCGCGCCCGATAAGCTCCCTTCGGCCATCAGCTTTGATAGCGAAGGCCAGCGACTTGTCATCGAAGGCGGCATCTTCACCGGTGTCACTCCACGCATGCGCAACTACTCCACGGGCGGGCGCAACGTGCTCGACAGTTGGCTCGCCTACCGCAGCGACCATGCCGCCGGCAAAGTAACCAGTGAACTCGACTGTGAACGCCCCGAGCGATGGGAACCCGACTGGAGCCGGGAACTCGTCGAAGTCCTCGCCGTACTCAGGCATCTCACAGCCCTGGAACCTCAGCAGGCAGAACTCCTCGACCACATTGCCGCCGCCCCCATGATCGACGTCGCTGAACTCACCCGCCGCCATATCCTCCCGGTACCTGAGCGTGCCCAGCGCGCTCACACCGATCAAGATCATGCATTTCTGCCCGGCATGGACACAGTCGATGGCCAACCGCCAAATCCTGTTGAGCCTCTGTCTCTCCCTAACGACCCCGCAGATACCACTCCACCCACGTCGCACTCACCTACACACCCCATCCCGCGCGCTCGGCGGCGTCGCGGTCCGGCCTGACTGATGGCGCTCAGCCGAGGAGGATGGTCTGTGGGAACGCTGGCTCACCTGGCTGTTCGCCCCTGACCAAGCCGTCCGGTGCTTCGCCGGAAAGCTGTAGACGAGCCACCCAACACATCTCATCCGAACGAGGGCCCCCGACGGCTGCCCCGAATTCCCACGGAAACGACGGGCATTGTCTCCAGGGCAGCACGACCGGGAACCACAGGAGAACCACATGCAACAGGCCCTCAACGAACGGCAGCAGGCCGTGCTCGACTGGGTGGGCCAGGGATGTCCCGATGGAGTCTGGCCGGGCAGCACATACAAGGTCAGCGCGCAGGCCCTGCAAAACCGAGGGCTCGTCAAAATCGCCAAACGCCGGGGGATTGGAGCGCCCACCTCACCGTCAAAGGGCGGCAGCACCTCACCGAACGCGGCATCCGCCCCATGGATCAGACAGCTGAACCACCTAAGCGACCCGACCGAAAGCCAGCGCCGCCGCGGCCCAAGACAGTGCCGAAGGCCCGCACAAGCTACGCGGACCATCTCCTCGAAGAACTGGCCGCGAACGATGGCTGTCTCGTCAAGCCCCTCGAATCCGGCCCGCACGCAGTGAATTGGGCGTCACGGGTCAGTGCCGCCCGGAGGTCCGGCAAAATCCCTCACACGCAGGCGCTCTACGGCTACCGCACGCACCGCGGCTACGAAATCAAGCTCGTCGACATCCCCGCCTGGCGCCTCACCGAACTCATCCTGCTGCCCGTGCCGGTCAGACTCACCAAACCCCACTCCATCGTGGCCGCCCTTCAAAAGCTGCCACAGCCCATGGGTCTGACCAAACTCGTCCAAGGCCGAGCCCTGCGCATCCTCCAGGCCCTCGTCACCGCGACCGAAACACATGGCCACAAGGCAGCACTCGGAACCACCCAGGGCGCTCCCCCACCCCATCGGCGCCGCAAAGCACCACTGCACTTCACCATCACCGCCCAAGGCGAAAGCGTCGGATTCCTCGTCCTCCAGGAACAGGACCGCAGCGAACACGTCCCCACCGACAAAGAACTCGCCGACGCCAAGAAGTACTCATGGATGCGCGTCGCCCGCTTCGACTACACGCCCTCAAACCGCCTGCGTTTCACGCTCCGAGGCGGCAACCCACACCGCGCCAGCGAATGGGCCGACCTCCCCGACCGGCCGCTGGAAGACCAACTCGCCGAAATCGCGCAGGAAGTCGACCTCCGTGGCGAAGCCGCCGAACGCAAACGCCTCGCAGACCAGCGAACCCGAGAGGAGCAGCAGCGGCGCTGGGAGGCCGCCATGCAGGAAGCCCGCGCCGCGTACGCCCACGCCTATCGCGTCAAACACCTCGACGAACAAGCAGACGCCTGGCACCAGACCAAGCGCCTGAACGAATACGTCACAGCGGTGCGCAACCACGCCACATCACTGCCACCTGGGCAGGAAAGGACCGAGATCGAGGCGCGGCTCGCCTTCGCGGATGCCCGCCTCCAGCACCTCGCCGAGTCCACCGCAGCGCCGAAGCTGCCCACCCCACCGAAGCCCAGCGGCGACGACCACAAGCCTTTCCTCGGCCACTGGAGCCCGCACGGGCCCCGCTCCTACTAAGCCCCAAACCAGGCCATAACCGACGACCCTTGACCCAAGAGATAGCGAAGAAGGAACCCGACAGGCTCCACCCGACGCACCGCCACCTGCAAGAACGACCGCCTGACGCCTCATCAGAACGTGCGTCAAACGGGTCTCACGTGCGTCGAATATGCGTCAAGATATCGCCCGTAACGCTTACAGCGCACATAATGCACACTCGGCGAAACCACAGGTCAGGCGCCCTTAGCAGCAGGCTCCAAAATCGCCACACACTCCACATGATGCGTCATCGGAAACACGTCAACAGAAATCATGTCGAAGAAAATCGCAGGTCAGAGCCTCACGTGACGCAAATCGGACTCAAGATCAATGTGCATTGCGTGCGTTATGAGCGCTACGGGCAGCTCTTGACGCACGCCGCAGCGGCCCCAGACGGGCCGCCGTTGGATATCTCACCGCATGAGCTCGCAACGTGGCCACGGCTGGGCTCGCGAGATCGAGCGCGACAACCTCAACGAACTCATCACCGTCGCTGAGGATGAGCACGGACCCGTCACGGGCGAGGAGACCCAGGCCTCGCGCGACAGAGCACCCAGGCGCGACGCGATCAGACGGGCACGGAGCGGATGCCGGATGCCTCGCGGGACCCGCTCCCCGGCGGCAATCTCGTCCTGGACAGCGAATGCCTAGCCAAGGCCGTCCTGCGCGACCTTACGGTCATCGCCTAGCTCACCCTGGCCCACACCGATGGCCTCTGCCGGAGCACCTCAGCGTCCACCCTCGTCGAAGTGGTCCACGCCGCATCAACCGCCCGACCCTGGAGTGGCCACTCCCCTGCCTCGTCGTGGAGCCGATCACCGAACTGATCGCACGCCACGCCGCCACTGCATTGGCCGCCCCGGGCCGGTCACAATCCTCACCTCCAACCCCGAGGACCTCACCGCGCTGTGCGGCACTCGCGTCACCGTCATCAAACATCGCCGCCCTCGGGCCGACACCCCCTCAACACCCCACCCCAGAGCCGCCAACCACAGAGGACCATTGCGACCTGAACCTTGACCGATAGAGTCCGCACGTGGCCTTCATCGTGACTCTGAGTTCGGAAGAACTCGATGCCAATCAGGACAAGTTCAGAATTGAGCAACGCCTGACCAAGTCCCGCCCAAAGAGCCTGAAACTCGACGCGGCTCTCGACGGACCACCCATCGTTCTCTTGATCGGCGAGACCCCAGCCCAACCCGACCGCGAACGATCACGGTGGCTCGCGTGGATAGGCATCGTGGCTCGACACGGCACTGTGGGGGCTGTCGAGAAGAGCATCACCGTCGATCCGCTTCGGGAATGCTTGGAGACCATTCCACTCGATGGCTCTGAAGGCTTGCTCCGTGATCTGCCAGGTCCGCTGCGCCAGGAGTTCGACCAGGCTTCGCTGCTGGGCGCAGTCGGCGCCTGCAGCGACGCCGTATCGCAGTCACTTGAACGCGCGCTACGTGCAAGGTGGCACAGGCTTGGCTCCCTCCTCGACTGGCTGATTGCCCAAGCGGACCCTCCTGTTTTTGGAGACAGCCCTGCCGACCTGTCATGGCAGGAGCAGCGCGACGCTACGGGCAGCCTGCTACGCATCGCCGACTTCCCGCTCGCCGCACTCGCCGCATGGCAACGCCCTCGATCAGTAGACGCCCCCTACACCGCCGGGCTGATTCCACAACCTGTAGAGCACAGCCTGATCGACTACGACGTCCGCGTCGCAGGCGAGGCGTTCGGGATGTTCAGCGAGTGGCGACACGGAGACACGGTCCGCTGTGACATTCACGTACTCCACGACGCATCTGGACGGCGGCTCGAGGTCGTCAACGTCAATGCCACGCCGGTGGAATCGCGCCTCGGCACTGACATGCTCTACTACCACGAGCCGACCAAGAGCTTTGTCTTCGTTCAGTACAAGCGGCTCGGTCCGGATGCTCGATCGATCTACGTGGACGCGCGCCTAAGAAGCCAACTCGACCGGCTTGAAGAAGTGGCCAGGCTGAGTAGGCCTCCGGCACAGCCCAGCGAGTGGCGTCTCGGAAATGACCCCTGCTTCGTGAAGCTCGCTCATTGGCCCCAGGGGGCCAGTAGGCAGCCGGTTCAAGGGCTCGCTCCGGGCATGTACTTACCCGTCTCGTACATCCGGCTCCTACTCGATGACGACTGCACGCGCGGCAAGCGGTCGGGCAGCGACACGCGGATCCTCGGATACAACCAGATCGAACGGCATCTCACGGGGACCCAGTTCATCGATCTAGTCAAGCACGGGCTCGCCGGAACTATCGGCACCACCAGGGAGCAGCTGTACGCCTTGGTCAAGCAGCGTGTTGATGATGGCCACAGCGTTGTCGTGGCTACGGAATCAAGCGATGAGTCAGTGCGTGCCCGCCAGACACGCACTCGTGACCGGGGCGCCAAACGGCGAACCTACCTCCACAGCACGTACAAGCAGGGTCCGCCAGCGGGCTGAAAGCCCTTCGCACTACTGTCTCGCCGGACGAGAGCCACAGGCAGCGACTCCGTCGTCATCGGAAACGCCGCGGACGGGGTCTGGCCTTCGCTGCAGGTATCCGTTCCGGCTCACAGTCCGGTCGTCGACAGGAAAGGACTGGGCTCCCCTGCCCAGGACACGTACAGGCCGTCGCGGGCCCGAGTGCAGGCGACGAACAGCAGGCAGCGCTCCGCCAACAGGTCGGCCTCGTGCTGGAGACGGTCGACGTCCACCGGCGTCACCGCCTTGGGAAACGGCACGGCGCCGTCATGGACGCCGACCACCGCGACGCATCGATACTCCAGGCCCTTGAACGAGTGCATGGTGCCGACGTTCACCGCGTCTACCGCCGCCGGCCGGTCCGCCCGCAGTCGCTGAGCAGGGATACCGGCCGCCGAGAGACGCGCGGCAACGTGGTCGCAGGTCCGGTTGAAGCGGGCACTCACGCCGATGTCACCGGGGGCAATGCCGTCCTCCAGCCAGCTGCGAACGCGTGCGACGAGCGCTGTCAGCTCCGCCTCCGCGGAGCCGGCCGCATGGGTCTCGGGGCCGCTCCCGTGCAGCGCCGAACGGTACCCGAGTAGCGTTTCGTGACGAGCGTCGTCCTCAAGCTCCGCGAAGGGGCGCCCAATGAGGAGCGCGGTGGACCAGCTCAGGATCTCGTGCGTGGAGCGGTAGTTCTTGCGCATCTTCGTTGCCCGCCCCGCGACCTTGATCCCGACCGACTTCAGGGAGACCTTGCTGTCGTAAATCCGCTGGTGCGGGTCTCCCGCGATGAACAGGTCGTCCGGGCGCACCGGGGCGGCGGCGCGCAGTAGGCGCCACTGGGCGGGGTGCAGGTCCTGGGCCTCGTCGACGACGACGTGCCGATAGCACGGCCCGGCCCGCTCCAGCAGGTCCGCGGCCTCCGTGCAGGTGCCCAGGTAGGTCCGCAGCCCGTCGGAGGCCAGCCGGGCGGTGAACTCCTCGACGGCGCCCCACACCAAAGGTCGGGCCGCCCCGGGCAGCGCGCTGCCCCGCCCTTTGCGCTCGGCGGCTTCGTACTGCTCGTACGTACGCAGGTTCTGGGCGAGGACGACGTGCCTGTACTCCTGGGCGAGGAACTGCGGGCTCCCGGTGAAGCCTGCGGCCCGGGCGGCCTGCTGCCAGCGGGCCGACTCCTCGTCGGCGCGCAGGGGCCGACGCGACGTGGACAGCACTCGCCCGGCGAACGCGTCGACGGTCATGATGTCCACCCGGTCCCGGAGTGTCACGTCGTCGACGAGCTCGGCGAGGCCCGCACGCAGGGCGGCCACCAGTGCGTTGGTGTATGTGGTGAGCAGGATGCGGTCGCCGTCACGCAGGTGGCCGAGCAGGTGGCGTACGCGGTGCAGGGCGACGACCGTCTTGCCCGTGCCAGGGCCTCCGGTGACCTGGGCCGGGCCGGAGTAGGAGGCCCGGTAGGCCACCCGGTGCTGAGACGGGTGCAGGAAGACCCGCCACGCGGCAAAGGGCTTGTCGAGGATCTCGCGGAGCTCGTCCGATCCGGTGACCAGGGCGATGCGGGTGCGGGTATGCCGGATTGCGGTCTCGTAGTCGCCGGGGTTCACGGGCTCCGAGCTGTCGGCGGCGGCCAGGTTGACGGCGACCACCTCGCGCCACACGTCCTCCACGGTGAAGCCGGCGGCCAGGTACTCCAGAACCTCCCGCTGGTCCTGGGGGAAGAACGGCGCGAAGGCCTCCAGCTGCTCCGCACTGGTCAGGACCCGAGCCTGGCGCAGGGTCGTCCCGTCGATGCCGAGGGCAGCGAGGTCTCCGTCCGAGAACCGGGCGAAGAGCCGCTGCTCGGCGGCAGGGGCGATCCGCTCGTATGCGGGGGTGAGCTCCTCCAGGACGGCGATGTCGCGGATCTCGACGGCCCGGGTGACCGTGTTGATGCTCGCCTTCTGCTTGACGGCCCAGGCGTTGGCCTCGTCGTGCGGCAGCACGCGCAGCAGGACGTACGTGTCCCCGCTGTCGGGTGCCAGCACGACCCCTCGGGTGCCGCGATCGATCCGGATCGTCCGGATGTGCGGGTCCCGGGCGCCTTTGAGCGACTCCAGCTTCAGGCCGGGATCCTTGAACAGCTGGTCCAGGGTGAGTCGCTCGAACTTCTCCCAGGCGTCGAAGACCCCCTTGCGGACCGTGCCCTGGAGTTTGGGGAGCTGGGAGCAGAAGGCGATGTCGAAGGCGAGGCGGGGCATGGCGGGCTTCTCTCCCGTGGTTACTGGTCGGTCTCGTCCTCATCCTGGCGGCCCGGTTCGTCGGACTCGTCCGGCTCCTCCAGGTCGCCCAGCGTCCGCCACGCGAGATCGGCGAGGGTGTCCCCCGATGAGGTGACCCAGCGGGCCGTGCCCTGGTTGGCCACGGGGCGTTCCTCCCATGCGGCCTGCTCCCACATGAGGGTGATCAGTCCGGAAGGCGAGTACTGCTTGCCGTCGGGGGCCCAGACGATGGGCTTCGTCCGGTGGTTGGTCCATGTGGCCCGGGATCGCTGCGGGTCTTCCGCCAGCCAGTCCCTGAGCGCGTCGGCTTCCGTCGGGTAGGCCGTGCTGAGGGCGAGCGGCTCGCCCTCGGGCAGTACCCGCTTGTCGACGAGGATCTGGACGGCGTTGGGGCGGCGACGCTTGCGAGTCGGTCGGACGCGGCGGTACGTGTCCGGAGCGGAGCCGTCCTTGCCCTCTGCCATGGCCTCCACGACCCGTTCGGAGACCTCTCGGCACCGGTCGACGTCCGCACATACGGCTCGGATCTGCGGGCGCCGCTCGGAGAGCCCGTCGATGACCTGCATGGTGACGGGCAGCAGCCGCTCGACGATCTCCTTGGTTTCCGCCTTGGCGTCGCCGGCCCAGGTCAGCTTGGTGTCGGGCTCGTCGATCCCCTCGGTGTCGAGGAGCCGGAAGACCAGATGGGCCAGCAGGTACGTGCCGTGCTCCGTCAGCGCGGCGGCCCTGCCCTCATAGCGCTTACGGAGGTCGAGAAGGGAGCGGCGCACCTCCCGGACCACCTGGACAGCGTTCCACAGCAGGTAGACACCCGGCCTCGGGCGGAACAGCACGTCATAGACCCCCTGCGGGCCACGCTCCCACAGCGGGTCGAGGGCGAGCGCGATCCGGGCCGCGTACTGGCTGTCGGCATGGGCGCAGGCCAGAGCAACGGCCGCCTCGACCACGGTGCAGCCGGACTCCTCGGGAAGGTCGACCTCGCTGCGCTGCACCCCGTATTCCAGGCCGAGTTCCGCCCGCATCTCGTCCAGGATGTCCCCCTGTACGGGATCGAGGGCGACGAAGTCGCGGTCGCCCACGCTGTTCTGGCGGTTGGTGGCGCGCGTGGTGTCGCTGGCGAACTCCTGGGCCGCGTGCGTGACGATGATCCGTACGCCTATCTTCGCCTCGGCCGCCGCGTCCTCCTTCTGCAACGCCTCGGCCACCGCGCGCACGGTCTGGGCGCCGTTCACCACGCTGGCGTTGTGCAGGGTCAGCATCAGGGGCTTCTGCTGGGGAGCACGTGCCGACCGTTCAACCTTCTCCACACGATCGCAGAGCACGGTGATGCCGTTGTTGTAGTACCAGAAGTTGGCCGGCTCCTCGGTGAGGGTGGCGATCAGTGAGTTGTTGATGGGCGTCCGGCCCAGGGGCTTGCGGATGTTCAGGTTGAACAGGTTCGTCCCATGCTGCTCCGCCCAGTCGGCGACCTGCTCGGCGTCTACGACTCCCTGGTAGGACTCGTACAACGCGTCGGATCCCATGCCGAACCAGGGGAACAGCTCGGCGGACAGGACCACCGGCTCGGGTGCCTGGTCGGCTCGTACGGAAGCCCAGATCTCCGGAGCCAGGATGATCCGGTGGCCCAAGACGTCGCCGTACCGGTTGAACTCCTCCTCCCCGTTCTTGATCGCCTGCATGAAGCCGTCGCCGGGCATGTCGGGCCGCATCATCACCACGACCTGGGTGACGGGGACGGTCCCCCGGTCCATGACGGATTTGGCGTACTCGGCCAGCCTGCGGCCCCGCGGGTTGAACGGGGCGAAGTTCTCCTCGTCGATGAGCCTGAGGCCCGCGAGGAGCTCGAGTACGGCCTCGCGCTCGCCCTTGGCGTATCCCTTCGCGCTCCACTTGCTCTGGACGAGGTACACGTGCGGCTTGGCCCCCTCGACCACCGCGATCGCGTCTATGCCCTGGTCGAGGTCCCCGTCGATGACGGTGGCTGCGGCTTCCTCCGGGCTGAAACCGGCGACGATCCGCACGGCCTGCGCGGCCAGCGCCCTGGAGGTGCGGCGCGTCTCGAACGCCTCCCCCGAGCACTTGGCCGCCAGGTCGCTGGTGTCCAGCAGATCGCCGTACACCTTCTGGAGGGCGTTGGCCACCTGCCTCACCTGGGTGTTGAGATCAGGCTGGCCGCCCTTGGGCTGCTGCGCGTTCATGCTCTTGTTCCCTCCCCTTGGCGGAACCGACAGGCCCCGCCACCTTGCTGGCCCCCGAACCGCCTGCCGAACGGCGTTCAGGGTGCCTGGCCGTCCAGATCCAGCCGTATCAGCGACAGCGCCTCGGCAATCTCCGCTGTCAGCTCGTCCGCGGGCCCGTAGACGACGTTCAGGTCGCCGTGCAGCGGTTCGAGCACGAACAGGGCATCAGCCGCGCGGCCCTGGGCGAGCAGCAGCATGCCGATGTCACGGCGCAGTTCGAGGGCTTCCTCACTGGCATCGCTGTCCACGGACCGGACGATGGCCAGCACTGATTCCAGTGCCGTGAGCGCCTCCGTCACCTGACCGAGTTCGGCGCGGCAGCGGGCGGCCTGGGCACGGCAGGCGCGGGCCCGCGCGCTCGTGGGCCCCGCGATGCGCCCGTACGCGTCGGTGAGCGCATTGAACTCGGGCAGGGCGGCGCGGTAGTCCCCGCCCAGGAGCCGGATGGCCGCTCGCTGGGTGCGCAGTTCAAGCACCTGCCGGTTGTCGGTGCCGAGGCCGCGGGCGGCCGGTTCGATGACCTCGCTCAGCACCTCCGCGGCCTGCGCGAACCGCTCCTCTTCCAGGAGGGCGTCGGAGTGCGCGTACGCCTCCTTGATGTCCGCCCTGAGTCCGTCCGGTACGGGCACGGGCGCGGGGGCCGGCTCCCCGGAAGGCGCCTGGGCGGCCACCGGCCGGGGGCGGGAGCGGGGCGCGTACGGGTGGCGGAACAGCCCGGTCGGGTCCGGCGCTCCGGCCGGGCCGCTCTCGCCGGGCGCCGGTTCCTGGCCTGCCTGCGGGAGGAACGGCCGCAGCCGCTCGTACACCTCCTGGACGTCGGCGGGCCTCGCCTCCGGGGCCTTACGGAGCAGGTGCAGGACGAGGTTTTCCAGGGCGGCCGGGACCTCGGGGCGCATCTGCCGGAGAGGTGTGGGGGCTGCGCTGACGTGCTGGTACATGAGCGCGAACTCACTGTCCGCCTGGAACAGGGCGTGTCCGCAGAGCAGTTCGTGCAGGACGCAGCCGAGTGCGTAGAGGTCCGTCTGCGGGGTGACACGTCCGCCGCGGACCTGCTCGGGTGCCATGTACTGGGACGTCCCGATCGGGCTTCCGGTCGCGGTCAGCTTGGTCGCGTCGGTGCGCAGGATGGCCGCGATGCCGAAGTCCAGGACCTTCACGGTCCCGTCCCGGGCGACGAGGACGTTGCCCGGCTTGAGGTCCCGGTGGATCACCGGGACCTCGTGGGCGTGCGAAAGCACGGTGGCCACCTGCGCGGCCACGGCCACAGCCCAGCTCACCGGCAGCGGCCGGGCCGGGTCCACGTAGCCGGACAGCGGAACGCCCTCGACCAGCTCCATGACGAGGAACAGACGCTCGTGGGTGTCGTCGAGAACGGCGTCGTAGACCTGCGGCACGCCGGGGTGCTGGATACGGGCCGTGATCCGGGCCTCACGCCGGAACCGCTTGGCCAGCTCGTCCGCCATCTGCGGAGAGGTGACGGCCTGGGGCCGGATGAGCTTCACAGCGACGGGCCGGTCGAGTACGGCGTCGTAGCCGCGCCAGACGTCGCCCATGCCGCCGTGGCTGAGCTCCTCCAGGAGTTCGTAACGTCTGGCAATCACCTGCTGCGGCACCGTGCCCCCGCCCCGTCGTGTTTCTGTCGCCGACGTGCGTACCGAGGTGGTGTCGGCCGGCCCGACATGTCGGGACCAGTGTGGTGGGGGTGGCGATCTTCCGTCCAGGGGAGGGCGGGAACGTCTGTCACATATGGCCGAGAACTGCCGTTGCGTCCCGGCTCCGCCGGTCGCGCTCGGCCCACACGATCTTGCCGGGCGCCCCGTCGGGGCGCGGGCCCCAGCCCCAGCGGTCGGCGAGGGCAGCGACGAGGAGCAGGCCGCGACCCTCGGTACGGTCCGGGCCGGGGAGGCACGGTGCGGCCACGGGCGTCCGCTCGCCACGGGTGTCGGTCACCTCGATCCGCACGGGAGCGATGGGCTGCGCGGGCACGGTGAGCCGTACGTGGAAGTCCCGGCCGGGCACGCGGCCGTGTTGGACGGCGTTCGCGCTGAGCTCGGCCACGAGGAGGACGACCGCGTCGTGCGCCTCGGTACTGTACGGGATCCCCCAGGCGTGCAGCCGCTCCGCGCACAGCCGGCGGGCGAGTCGGGCGCCGCGGGGCGTAGAGGTGAACCGCATCTCGAAATGGTGGGTGGGCATGGCCGGTTGGGTGGGGGTGCTGGTACTGGCGGGGTTGCTCGTCATGGCTCCACGGTGAGCCGTGGTGGCGTAGCGTAACCATGGGTGACGCGCCGTCGCGTGCCGCTTGTACGCGGGCGGGCGGTGCGGTGTACGCACGCGGAGGGGTGGCGGCGGTGCGGGACGATGACGCGGAGGCCGGGCGGGAGCCGGTGGGACAGCGCCCGGAGGACGAGCCGGGACAGGGCGTGGTCACGGCGTTCGGGCAACAGCTGAAGCTGTTCCGGACCCGGGCGGGGCTGGAACGTGCGGAGTTCGGGAAGCTGGTGGGGTACGCGGCACAGTCGATCGCGTCGTTCGAGCAGGGACGGCGCATCCCGCCGCCGAGGCTCATCGACCAGTCGGACGACGTACTGGACGCGGGTGGTGTCCTGAAGGCACTGAAGGAGGAGGTGGCGCGGGCGCAGTATCCGGCGTTCTTCCGGGACGTGGCGAAGCTTGAGGCCGAGGCGGTTGAGCTGCACGTCTACGACACTCACGTGGTCAATGGCTTGTTGCAGACCGAAGAGTACGCGCGAGCAGTTTTCCGGATGCGGCGCCCATTGCTGGACGAAGACACCACCGAGCAGAGGTTGTCAGCACGGTTGGGGCGCCAGGAGATCTTCTCGCGTCGGAGGCTGCCGACGCTCAGCTTCGTTATCGAGGAGTCGGTGCTGACACGACCCATCGGAGGCCGAGAGGTCATGAGGGGCCAGCTGGAACAGGTCCTGCTGCACGGCCAACGTCGGAATGTCGAGATCCAGGTCATGCCCAACGAACGCGAAGAACACAGCGGACTCGCAGGCCCTTTCACCTTGATCGAGACGAGCGAGGGGCGCTGGATCGCCTACGTAGAGGTGCAGAAACACAGCCGCCTCTACACCGACCGCGAGACAGTCAGGGAAATGGAAGTGCAGTACGGCATCCTGCGGGCGCAGGCGTTGACGCCGCGCGAATCCCTGACCTTCGTCGAGAAACTGCTGGGAGAGAGATGAACGACAAGATACCCGAGCCGCGTCTGCCGGACCTGGCGTGGTTCAAGAGCAGTTACCAGCAGCGGCGAAGGCGGTCAGTGCATCGAGGTGGCCGCCATCCCCGGCACCGTGCACGTCCGGGACTCCAAGCAGCTCGGCGGCCCCGTGCTGACTCTCGGCCCCGCCGCCTGGGCCGGGTTCGTGGAGCTGGCGGCCGGCCACACGGTCTGAGGCGGCGCGGTGCCCTCGTACACCAGTGAGGTGTACGAGGGCATCGACACGTGCCGAGGGGCTACGCGGCGTCGTCCACGCCCTCTTCGCGGCGGATCATCCGCCACGCGGCGCGGCGGGCGCTGCGGTCGAGGCTGGACTTGAAGTTCCGGTCGGCGCCGAAGTACTGGCGGCCGAGGCCGGCGATGGAGTCCACGTGGTCGGCCATCTTGTCCGCGAACACCTTGTCGAAGACCTTGCCGAAGTTGTCCTCGTCGTTGACGACGGCCGCCGCCCGGACCTTGGCGTCGGCCTTGGCCTCCTCGAAGGGCCGGATGACGTCCTGCTCAGTGAACTCCGTGCCGAACTTGGCGTTGAACTTCTCGATCAGCTCGGACAAGAGCGACTTCTCGGCCTCCTTGGCGCCGCCCGGCCCGTCGCCGAAGCCCGGCATCGTCGCAGGGCCTTCCGGGCTGAGGGAGACGTCATGCTCTCCGGTCTTCTGCACACGCAGGTGGCTGAGGTCCACATCGCCGATGTCCACGCCCCCGTCCGTGCGCCCGCGCAGCCGGGTGAGGAGGTAGCGCCCGTAGAGGTGGAGGCGCTCCAGGTCGGGATCGTGGTAAGGCACGATCTGGGCGAGGAAGCCGTACTTGCGTACGTAGTCGATGAGGTCGGCGCGGAAGTCCTCGGCCGTTTTGACCTCGTCCTCGTCCTCGTCGTTGTCGCGCAGGGCCTCATAGCGCGTGACGGCCGGGGACAGCCGTCGGTAGAGCTCGGCGTGCAGCTTCTCCCACTTGGCCTGCGAGCCGGCGGCCGCCTCCTTCGCCTCGAAGTAGGCGGCGGCGAACTCGTCCATCTCCGCTTCGGAGATGATCGGCGCGGACATGACCCGGCTCTGGGCGGTGTAGAGCAGGTTGGGGTCCGAGGGAAGGGTGTTCGCCTCCTCGAAGTACGGGCGGAACGCGTCCTTGATGTCCTCGGCCTCGTTGGTGAAGTCCAGGACGGCGAGGTCGGCCTGTGCTTTGCGTTCGGCGGTGCGGTTCAGACGGGAGAGGGTCTGGACGGCCGCGATGCCGGTCAGCGTCTTGTTGACGTACATGGTCGTCAACAGGGGCTGGTCGAAGCCGGTCTGGTACTTCTCGGCGACGACCAGGATCCGGTACTCCTGCTGCCCCTTCGCTCCTGCCTTGACCGCCTTGTCGTCGGCGCGCGTGTAGCCGAAGGCCTTGGGCAGGGCGGTCTCGGAGAGGCCGCCGTTCTCCTTCGGCTCGGTGGTCTCCTCGCCGTCGATGGTGAGGGAACCGGAGAAGGCGACCAGGACACCCAGGTCCGGGTACCTGGTGTGGTAGTCGCGGTCCTTGATGTAGCTCTTGATGGCTCGGGCCATCTGGACGGCGGAATGCCGGGAGGCGGTCACGACCATGGACTTGGCGCGCCCGCCGAGTCGGCCCCGGGTGTGGGCGACGAAGTGCTCGACGATCACCTGTGCGTGCTGGGAGACGGTGGAGTCGTGGGTGAGCACGTACCGGGCGAGGAGCGAGTTCGCCTTGGCGGGGTCGACCTCGCGCTCGTCGTGGTTCTGGTTCACCAGCTTCCAGTACGTGTTGTACGTGACGTAGTTGCGCAGCGGGTCGAGGATGAATCCTTCCTCGATGGCCTGGCGCATGGAGTACGTGTGGAAGGGACGGTAGGCGGCCTTGCCGTTCACCTGGTCCGGGGTGCCGAAGAGTTCGAGGGTCTTGGACTTGGGGGTGGCGGTGAAGGCGAAATAGGAGAGGTTGGCGGCCCGGGAGCGTTCGAGCGCCTTCCTCTTGAGCTTGTCGGTGAGGGTGACGCTGGTCGCGCCGGCGTCGTCAGAGTCGGAGTCGAGGCCGAGTTCGCGGAGGGCGGCACGGACGGAAGTCGCGGCGTCGCCGGACTGGGAGGAGTGGGCCTCGTCGATGACGATCGCGAAGGTGGTGCCCTTGATCTCGGTCGGGTTGCGCTGGAGGTAGTCGAGCAGCGCGGGGAACGAGTGCAGGGTGACCGTGACGATCTTGCCGGTGTCGCGGGAGAGCGCGCGGGCGAGCTGCTCGCTCTTGGCGCCGTGCTTCTCGTCGATCTTGACGACCAGGCCGTCGGTCTGGGAGAAGCTGCCGACCGTCTCACGGAGCTGGGCGTCCAAATTCCGGCGGTCGGTGATGACGATGACCTTGTCGAATACGGGCGCACCGGGCTTGATGAAGCCGGCGGACAGGGCCTCGGTGTTCAGCGTGCGGGGGTCATTGTCCGCGTGCAGGTCGGAGAGGCGGTGGACGAGCCATCCGATGGTGTTGGACTTGCCAGACCCAGCCGAGGCCATGATCAGGTAGTTCTGACCGGCGCCGTGGGTGGCGGCGTGAGCGGTCAACTTCTTGACCACGTCCCACTGGTGGTAGCGGGGGAAGATCGTGGTGCGGGTGGTGGTGCTGCCGGAGGTCTTGGACTTCTGCTGGTGGACGAAGCGCTGGAGGAGATCTAGCCAGTTCTCCCGCTCCCAGACCTGCTCCCAGAGGTACGAGGTCGCGTACTGGCCGAAGGCCGTGGGGACCGGGTTGCCAGCGCCGCCGGGGCGGCCGGCGCCCTCGGAGCCGGTGTTGAAGGGGAGGAACCGGGTGTTCTTACCCTTGAGCGCGGTCGCGACGAAGACCAAGTCAGGGTCCACGGCGAAATTCGCAATGACCCGGCGGGTGAAGATCAGCTCCGTGGGGTCGCGGTCAGTGCGGTACTGGTTCATGGCTCGCTCGACGCCCTGGCCGGTGAGCGGGTTCTTGAGCTCGGCGGTGGCCACGGGAATGCCGTTGAGGAACAGGGTTAGGTCGAGCTTGTGGCCCCAGTCGAGCTGCTTGGTGGCGTACACCAGCTCCCGCACGATCGTGAGGCGGTTGGCGCGGTAGCCGTCCAGGACGGAGTCGTCGGCAACCAGGTTTGGCTTGAAGTAGGCCACACGGAGGAGTACGCCACGGTCCTTGACGCCGTTGCGGAGGACGTGGAGCAGGCCGTCATTAACGATGGCTTGGTCGAGGCGGCGCGCGAAGCCACGCTCGGCCTCGGTGGCGTCGCCGTAGACGGTGCGGAGCTCGTGCCACTCCTCGGCCTGGGTCTTGCGGATGAACTCGAAGAGCTCCCCCGCGTCCAGGCCGAGGTCGGGCTGGTACCCGGCGGGGCTGACCTCGCGCCAGCCTCGCTCGGTCAGCGCGGCAACTATGGCGGAGCCGAAGGCGGACTCGCTGTGGACGGGGCCGGGGCTCATGCGGTGATTCCCTCCGTGACGTTGCGTCCGCTGGCGGTGGAGACGTCGAACTGACCGGTTACTGCGGCGGTGACGAGAGCCTGGCGGCGCTCCGCGATGCGTTCACTGAATAGATCCAGCTTGCCGCGCAACGGCCGCACCGTCTTGATCTGTTTCCCAATACGACGCTGCTCATCGACGGAAGCAACTGGGATCGGAATACGTCCGAACATGTCCCAGTTACGGAAGTCAAATGCCCGCTCGCGCGTACTGTGCGAAAACCCAGTGAGATACCCCTGGAGCGCGAGAATGCGCAGCAATCTCCCGTAGTAGAGCGAATCACCCTCACCCTGTGGAAACATGACATGATTGACCGGGCTGCAATTTCCAGCAGCTTCCGAGGTACCGATTGCGCCAGCGAACCCATCCAGCCCATGAACGACGACGTCACCGGCCAACACATGTTGCCCCTGAGGTTCCGCGGACGCCGAATTCGTATATCCGTCGGCTCGCCTCAGCGAGCGAGCAGTCACCTGACCATCTCGAAAGGCCGTGACGACCTCCGAGGTGTGTGCCGTCGGGCGGGTCACTTTCTGAAGAAGCCATCGCATGGCAGCGAGCGACTCACCAGAATCAGGATCCCCGAGTTCACTGCGCCCAATAATACGGAGTACCTGACTGTCGATGCGTTCATTGAGTAGCTCATACTGCTGCGACCGCGAACGGACGATAGCGTCAAGCTTACCGACCTCAGCATCAAGGAAATCGGCAATGCGCTGCTGTTCCTCGGGCGGAGGCAGTGGAATTTTGAGCTGCTCGATGTCAGGCATGTAGATCGTTTTGTGAGTCGACCCCATAGCAATACGTTTCAGGTCCGGCGCCATGCCCCGCAACGTGTACAGGAGGTAGCGATGGTCGAGCTTTGGGCCGCAAGTCCATGTCGCGAAATCCTGGCTCGTCGCCATCTCACTCCCCATGATCGCGGAGAAGCCAACGGATGCCGTACGCGAAAGGATCACCGTGCCTGCAGGGTGCTCTACAGCTGCCGAATTGGCGACACCGAGTGGTGAAATCTTCTCCTTAGTCTCTGCGATGACTCTAATTTGACCACTGCGCAACTGCCAGACGTCCGCCAGAGTGATCCATGGAATGGTGCACCCTTCCCAGTACTCTGGCTTGCTGCGGCTTGGGGTATGCCCAGATCCCAGACGGGCTACTAGGCGAATGGGAACTGTGGCCCAACGGGAACTGGCCAGCCAAGGCGCCACTCGGGACTCGCTCATTCCGTCACTTCCCCCAACAGGGTCTGAATCTCTGCCTCCAACGCCTTCAACTCCGCGTCGATCTCCGCCAATGGCCTCGGCGGCTCATACACGTAGAAGTGCCTGGTTACCGGGATCTCGTAGCCGATCTTCGTCTTCGTGTGGTCGATCCACGCGTCCGGGACATGCGGGTGGACCTCGCGCTTCAGGTAGTCCTCGACGTCTTCGCCCAGCGGGACGTTCTCGTAGTCGCGAAGCTCCGCGTCCGGTTCCGATTCGCCCTTGACCTTCTGTGACTCGCCCTCGGGGTCGCGGACGCCGATCGCGTCACGGAGCGCCTTGGCAAAGGGGGCACCAGTCGGCCACAACAGGCCAGCGGCGGCGACCACGCCCTTCGTAGCGACCAGCGCGTCGGACTTCTTCGACCACGATGAGCCGAGCAGCGTACGGACGGCGGCCACGAACGCCTCCGGGTCCGCCAGCTTCTGGACCGGCTTCGCCGCCGCCAGGACAGAAAGCGTCTCCTCCGTGACCTCGAAGCGGAGCTTCAGCGGGCGCTCGACCGTGATGCGCTGGTAGCCGAAGACCTCGTTGTCCAAGACCTTGACCTTGGCGTGGAGCTCGTGGTTCGGGTCCGCCGCGGCCTGGATGGCCTCCGCGTACAGGCGCGTCACGGCCGCAATGTGCTGCTTGCCGAGTTCCTTGCGCTTGTCGCCCAGCGACTTGCGCATCTTCTGGAACTGCTCGCGCGCGTCCAACAGGACGACCTTGCCCTTGTGGTCCGGGGACTTGCGGTTGGTGAGGATCCAGAAGTACGTGGAGATGCCCGTGTTGTAGAAGAGCTGGTCCGGGAGGGCGACGATCGCCTCCAGCCAGTCGTTCTCCAGGATCCAGCGGCGGATCTCGGACTCGCCCGAGCCGGCCGCGCCGGTGAAGAGCGGGGAGCCGTTGAAGACGATGGCGATGCGGGAGCCGCCACCGCCCTTCGCGTCCACCGGCTTCATCATCGAGATCATGTGCTGGAGGAAGAGCAGCGAGCCGTCGTTGATGCGCGGCAGGCCTGCGGCGAAGCGACCGGCCTCGCCCATGTGCTTGTGCTCGTACTCGACCTCGTCCTTGACCTTCTTCCACTCCACACCGAACGGCGGGTTGGCCAGGAGGTAGTCGAACTTCTCGCGGCGGTGCGCGGGGTCGCTGAAGGAGTTGCCGAACGCGATGTGTTCCGGGTCCTGGCCCTTGATCATCAGGTCGGACCGGCAGATGGCCCAGGACTCAGGGTTGAGCTCCTGGCCGTACACCTCCACCGTGGCATCCGGGTTCAGGGCCCGGATGTGGTCCTCGGCGGCCGAGAGCATGCCGCCCGTACCACACGCCGGGTCCATGACCGTACGCACCACGCCCGGCACCTGAAGCGCGTCGCCGTCCGGCGCGATCAGCAGGTTGACCATCAGCTTGATGACTTCGCGGGGCGTGAAGTGCTCACCCGCCGTCTCGTTGGACTGCTCCGCGAAGCGGCGGATCAGCTCCTCGAAGATGTAGCCCATGTTGTGGTTGGGCACGACCTCGGGGTGCAGGTCCAGGTCGGTGAACTTACCGATGACCTGGTAGAGCAGGTCGGCACTGGCGAGTCGCTTGATCTGCTGGGAGAACTCGTACTTGTCGAGGACCTCACGGGCGTTGTCCGAGAAGGCGGCGACGTAGATCTGAAGGTTCTTCGCCGCACTCTGCGGGTCGCCAGCGATCTTCTTCAGGGTCAGGTCGCTCTTGTTGTAGAAGGAGTGGCCCGAGGCCTTGCGCAGCCAGTAGTCCGGGTCGATGTCCTCCTGGTCCTTGTACCGGGCCCCGGTCTCCGCGACCTGCTCCCGGGTCGGCTCCAAGACACACTCCAGCCGGCGCAGCACCGTGAACGGCAGGATGACCTTGCCATAGTCGGACTGCTTGTAGTCGCCGCGCAGGAGATCTGCGACGGACCAGGCGTGATTCGCCAGTTCCGTGTGCTTACTGCTGTTCAAGGGGTTCCCCGGTTTCCTTCCGGACCGTCCCGCCCAAGGGAAGCGGGTGCGGACAAGTGTGGTGGATGGTCGAGAAGTGCACGTGTGGTTCAGGCCGGTTCGGTGGCGGACGACGCCCCGGCGGTAGCCGTGGCCGGGAGGAGGGCACCACCCGTGAGGCCGTCCGTCAGCAGAGCCGCTGTCTCCTCCGCGAGGCGCGCGGCCTGCCGTGCCCGCACGCGCAGTCCGTGGACGTGCCGGAAGGCCTCGCCGTAGCGGCGCTGCTCGTCCAGTGGCAGCAGCGGGACCCGTAGCCGGCCCGGAGCCACGTGCAGGACGGTGCTGCCGGTGGAGGCCCCCGCGACGTTCTCCGCCGAACCGACGAATCCGGCCAGGAACCAGGAATCCAGGCGGGCCGGGTCCGGGCGCAGGAGATGGACCTGTGGGCCGAGGAGAGCCCCCGCGTCCCCCTCATCCGCCACTCGGGCCATCGGCCCGGCACCGCCCGCGATCGCCCGCACCAGGACGTCGCCAACGGCGATCACGGGCGCGGGAGCCGCCGAGCGGAGTTCCGCCGGGTCGCCGGTCGGGCCCGTCCCGCGCGCGATGTCCGCTCCTGTGAGGACCGGCGCCGCCGTTGCGGAGGCGGCCACTCCCGGCTCCGGTTCCGGTCCCTTGGCGTCCGGCACGGTACGGAGCAGGGTCAGCGCCCCGCCCCGGGCGAGGTCGGAGGCGGTGGCCGTACGCCATTCCCGGGCCGCGCCGCCGGGATCGGGTGGGGTCCAGGCGGTGAGGTCCACCGCGTCGAGGAGGGACCGGGCGGCTTCGGTCAGCTCACGGCGACCCGTCTCCGTGCGCGTGGAGAGCTCGACGGGGTCGACATCCGTGCGGGAGATACGGACCTGGCGGGCCGGGGTGAGGTCGACGAGCTCGTCGAGGAGGTCCACGACCGGTACCGCACGTGCCGTGCCGGGCTCGGCCGCGAACCCGTCCGGGTCGGCGGTGAAGGCCGCCCAGTGTGCGATCGACTGGGCCGTCAGGCCGGCCCAGTCGATCGGGGCACGGAAGGAACCCGTACGCGGCGAACCCGCCGCCTGTTCCCCCGCACCCGGCCCGGGCGACCCTGCCGTGTCGACGAACAGCACAGACTTCCGCTCCGGGCCTCCCGGCTCGGGCCGTTGCAGTACCCACAGCTGCAGGCCCACGTGCAGCGGCGGTGCGGCCCCGGCCGGGAGAGCCAGTACGGCCCGCACCGCGCCGCCGCGCACCAGCTCCGCCCGCACCCGGCGCCCGGAGGGGCGGGAGGCAGTGGAGGGCGGCAGGATCAGCACGGCCCAGCCGCCTGGCGCGAGGTGGGCGAGGCAGTGCTGCACCCAGGCGAGCTCGGATTCGGACCGGCCCGGCACGCCGTACGCCCAGCGCGGGTCGTAGGCGAGCTCGTCGTGGCCCCAGTCGCGATCTCCGTACGGCGGGTTGCACACCACCGCGTCCGCCATCAGGCCGTCGAAGGTGTCCGCGCGCAGGCTGTCCCCGATGCGTACGGTGACCTCGGCCCGCGGCGCGGCGAGGCTGAGCCCGACGGCGGCACGCTGGGCCTGTACGGGTACAGAGTCCTGGCCGAGCAGAGTGGTGGCGCCGCGCACGGCGGCGGCCGCCAGCAGCGCGCCGCTGCCACAGGCCGGGTCCAGTACTTGCGCGACCCCCGCCGGGAGCAACTCCGCGACCAGCCGCGTCAAGGGTTCGGGAGTTCTGTAGACGCCGGTCGCGGCGCTGTCCTCCAGCTCCCTTTCCGCGAGCACCGCGAGCGCGGCCGGGCCGCCCTCCTCGTGTACGCAGCGAAGGATCGCGCGCAGTGTGGGGCTGTCGGATGCGGAGAACGGGGGACTCGCGGGCACCGGCCCGGGGAGCGAGGCCAAGAGCTCGGCCACCTCTTCGGCAGCGCGGGCGACGAGCTCGGCGTCCGTGAGGTCGGCGAGCGCCGCCGTCTCGTCCGGGGAGCGGCGGGCGAGCGTGAGGACGAAGCCGATGCGGCCGGTCGTCCTGTCCGGGTCGGAGGCCTGGAAGCGGACCGCGGTGCGCAGCTCCTCCCGGGGGTCGGCGACCTGCGTGTGACCGCGTGAGCCGAGCCACGCCTGGACCGCTCCGAGGTCGTAGAGCGGACTGGTGTCGGTGCCGCCGGACGGATCGGGGAAGTCGGCGTGCCGTCGACGCCAGTTGCTGACGGTGGCCCGGGTGACGCCAGCGATGCGGGAGATCTCCGCGGCTGTTACGTGGGCTGTTGTCTCGGGCATGACCGGGCGGCACCTCTCCTCTAGGCGGGTCCTCCTGGCGGGCAGTTCACACCTTACACCACAACCCGAGCGTGAATTCATGTTTGACAGTGCTTTCATGAGCACATCTACTGAGTGTCGTTAGCACCACGGCCTCGCCTCACCACCTCGGGAGTCCCCATGCCGCTCGGCCCCACCATCACCCACAGCCCTGCCACCGCCCCCAAGACCCGGCGCAGCACTCTCTACCTGCTCCGGGACACGGGCCCGTCTCCCGCGGACCTGCGGGCAGCACTCAACGCCAGGTACGAGCGCGATCACTCCTTCGCCGTCGAGGACGTGACGGTCGGGGACGCCCCCGCGCTCCTCTGCCACGGAGTGATCGGCCACCACCAGCCGCCCGACTGGACCTCCGCGGTGCACTCCCTCACCAGGCGGAAGCCGCCCGTGGAGAACCGCACCTCGGCGTGCGTCCTGCTCCTCCCCGTCGCCGACGACGTCTTCGCCCTCACTTTCGGCATGGGGCACCTGCTGCTCGACCAGAGCAGGATCTCCCCCGGCTTCGGCTTCGACTTCGCCCTGCGCGCGGCGCAGCCCGACGCCATCCGCCAGGTCACGCACAGCCTGATGGACGCCAGAGGCCGCACGGACCGGAGCTCGGCCGCCCAGGGACAGCACATCCGCGCGTTCCCCATCGAGGAGTACGGAGAAGTGGTGAGCCGGCTGGTCGGCACCCTGAGCTCGACGGAACTGACGATCGGGAAGCACAGCCGGCGAACGGCTCAGGTGGCCGGTACGGACGCCCTGAAGATCCATCTCGGTGCGCAGCCCGAGGACCTGCTCCACGACCTCACGCAGATCCGGGCGATCCTCGCCCGCCACTCTCCCGCACCGGAGTTCGAGGCGATCGCCCGCGTCCGGCCGCTCAAGAGCGGAGACCCGCGACGCAGCGACCTGGAGGCCCGCCTCAACGATCTCCTGGGCGCCTCGGCGGACACCGGATCGCTGGCTCTGGCCGTCCCCGCCGCCTGCCTCGACCAGGAGGACGCCGCACTCTCCTACCAGGTGAAGGTCGGGCCCGTCCGCCGCCTCATGCCTTCTCCGGCGATCGACGACATTCTGGAGGTGCTCGACGGCATCCCGCCCGGCAGGCGCCTGGAAGCCCTGTCCGCGGGCTACATACAAATGCACCGGGACGAGGAGGGCACCGATCCGGTGAGCGCCCAGGTGAAGGCCCACAAGTGGATCACGGCCGAGATTCCGCTCGGCGCCAGCCGCTACTTCCACCACGAAGGGCGCTGGTTCGAGATCGGGGACCAGTACCTGGAGGGCATCCGGAGCGAGGTCGACGCCCTGCTCACCGCACCGGCCGGCTGTTCGCTGCCGGGCTGGACGACCGACCTCGCGACGGAGGAGGAGTACAACCTGGAGGCAGCGAAGCGTGGTTACGTGTGCCTGGATCGCCGGCTGATCAGGACCGCCCAGCATCCGCACGGTTTCGAGGCCGCGGATCTTCTCGCGGAGGACGGAACTCTGATCCATGTCAAAAGGGCCGCCTCCTTGGCGCCGCTGAGTCATCTCTTCGCCCAGGGCAGGGTCTCCGCCGAGGCTCTGCGCTTCGACGCGGAGGCGCGCGCCGAGTTCGTCCACCGCGTGCGGGAACGACGCCCGGGGCATCCCGTGGGCGAGGAGTTCACCCCGCGGAGGGTCGTCTACGCCATCTCGCTCAAGAGCGGGAAGGCCCTGACGACGACGAACCTGTTCACCTTCGCCCAGGTGTCCCTGCTGCAGGCAACCCGTGCGCTGCGCGCCCAGGGCATCGACGTGTCTGTGGTCGGCATTCCGTCCGTGGACTCCAGCGCCTGATCCGTGTCCGCGAAGGCTAGCCCTTCATGCCGCACATGGACCCCTTCACGCCTTTCTCAGGAAGATCGCTTACGAAGGCGTCACTGGCTACTCCTTCGGGTGAACCTCCACGGAACGTGCGCCCTGCACCACGATCACTGACACCATCCGCCCCGTCGCGTAAGTCCTAAGTCGAGGGCGGACCAGTGGAACGGCCGGTCAACGAACGTCAGCTTGCGGTACTCGAGTGGGTGGCAGCTGGGTGTCCTGCTGGCGTCTGGGAGACAGGTTCCTACACGAGCACCTGTCAGGCACTTCAGAACCGAGGCCTGGTCACAGTCTCCCGCAAGGGTGGGCTGTGGAGCGTCGCTCTGACGAGGCCTGGCCAGTACTACCTGGCGCACGGCACGTACCCTCCCCGTGAATCACGCCCGCGGCAGAGCCGGAGTGGCGTGCCGCAACCCCCGTCCGTCGGAGCACGGGAGACTCCGGCCTGTGCACGAAGGCCAAGCCCTCCTTCACAGCATCGCGTGACGTTCACCGAGCAGTTGCTGCAAGAGCTCGCGGAGGCCGACGGCCGGATCGTCAAGAGCGGCAGCGGTCCGGGCTTGGAGAAGTGGCCGCCCCGCGTCGCCGCGGCACGCAGGTCCGGAAGGGTCCCGGAGACGAAGGAGCTGTACGGGGGCTGGTGCCAGGGCGGGTACGAGATCAAGCTCGTCGACGTCCCCGCCTGGCGCCTTGCGGTCCTCGAACCCATCCCTGTGCCAGCGCGGCTTGCACGTCCGCACACCGTGGTCCGGACAATGCAGAACGAACAACAGCCAATGGGCCTCACGAAGCCCGTCCAGGGACGTGCCCTCCGGCTCATCCAGGCGCTGATCACCGCTGCCGAGGCCGAAGGACATTCCAGTTCGGCGGGACAGACCGGCTTCGCACCCCCGTCCCATCGCCGCCGCAGGGCAAATCCACACTTCACCATTACCGCACAGGGCCAGACCGTGGGATTCCTTGTCCTCCAGGAACAGGACCGGACCGAGCACATCGCCACCGAGAAGGAACTCGCCGAGGCAAAGAAGAACTCCTGGATCAGGATCCCCCGCTTCGACTACACCCCCTCCGAACGTCTCCGCTTCGTCCTCAGCGGCGGCCAGCCGCACCGGGCGAGCGAATGGGCCGACACCCCCAACCGTCCCCTCGAAGACCAGCTCGCCGAGATCGCGCAGGAGGTCACGCTTCGCGGCGAAGCCGCCGAACGCAGACGTCTCGACGAGGTCGAGGCGGCCCGCCAGAAGCGCATCCGCTGGGAAGCCGCCATGAAAGAAGCGCGCGTCCAGTACGCTGAGGCGTACCGCTTCCGGCACTTCGAGGCGCAGGAGGCGGCATGGCGTCACGCCACCAAACTCGCGGAGTACGTCAGCGCCGCACACACCCGAGTCGACGCCATGCCCCCAGGCCAGACCAGGACCGAAGCCGAAACATGGATCGACTGGGCGGCAGCACGCGTGGAGCATCTGAACCCGCTGAACACACCGCCCCGGCTGCCTGACATCCCCGAACCACGAGCCGACGATCTCAGGCCCTTTCTCGGGCACTGGAGTCCCTACGGCCCCTGACGCAACACGCGCCGGACACCCCACCCAGTGTCACGGAACGTCATTAGCGAGAAGCCGATGGGGCAGGGGCAGCCAACAGCTCGGCAGCCAATGCCCCAGCCCCTTCAGGGTGCCTCCGACCACACAGTTGAGGACTCCATCCGGCGGTCACGCATCAAGCATGACGACCCATCAGATATCACGCCGTCCGTGCGTCAAACGTGCGTCACGTGCGTCAGATATGCGTCAAGATATCGCCCGTAACGCACGTAACGCCCATAATGCACACTCAGAGAAACAGCAGGTCAGCGGCCCTTTTCCGCAGGCTCAAGGATCGCGACGCACTCGACATGGTGGGTCATCGGAAACAGATCGAACGCCCGAAGCGTCCGCACCCGATACCCACCGTCCCGGAAGTACCCCAAGTCCCGAGCCAGCGCAGCCGGATCGCAAGCCACGTACGCGATCCTGCGCGCCCCAAGACCCGCCAGGTGCTTGACCGTCTGCTTGCCCGCCCCCGCGCGCGGCGGGTCCAGGACGATGAGGTCCGCTTCCGTGATGCCCGTGCGCGGGAGGACCGACTCGACCTTGCCCTGTTCGATGCGGACGCGGTCGAAGGACGCGAGGTTGTGGCGGGCGTCTTCCACCGCGCGCTTGCCGGACTCGATGCCGAGCACCGCGCCCTTCTCGCCGACCCGGTCGGCCAACGCGCCGGCGAAGAGGCCGACGCCGCAGTAGAGGTCAAGGGCCGTGTCGCCCTTGCGCGGGGTGAGGCCCTGCATGACGGCGAGCATCAGGGTCTCCGCCGCCTTCGGGTGGACCTGCCAGAAGCCGCCGCTGCCGACGCGGTAGGTGCGGCCGTCGGCGCGTTCGCGGACGAAGGGGCGGCCGTGGACCCGGTGGGTTCCGCCGTCCTTCTCGCCGATCCGCATGACCGAGACCGGCTTGTCCAGCTCCACGATCGGCAGCCGCGCGCCCGGCTTCGGGGCGAGGATCACCTGGCGGTCCTGGGAGCCCGACGCCGCGATGGCCTCGATCGATGCCATGCCCGACCAGTCGCGCTGTTCGATGCCCAGCTCCGAAACGCCCTCTGCCGCGATCATGCAGTGCTCGATCGGCTCGACCTCGTGGGAGCGGTGGCGGCGCAGGCCCGCGTTGCCGTCCGCGTCCACCGCGTACTGCACGCGCGTGCGCCACGACGGGACCTCTCCGGCCGGGAGCTTGTCGCCCTCCGCCGGCATGACCGTGCCGTCCCAGCCCGCCTCCTCGGGGGTGAGCCCGGCGAGGCGCTGGAGCTGTTCGGCGATGACCTCGCCCTTGAGGCGGCGCTGCGCGCCCGGCTTCGCGTGCTGCCAGTCGCAGCCGCCGCAACGGCCGGGGCCCGCGTAGGGGCAGGGGGCCTCCACGCGGTCCTTGGAGGGCTCCAGCACGGAAACCGCGTCCGCGCGGAGGAAGCGTGCGCCCTCCTCGCCCTCCGTCACGCGGGCGATCACGGTCTCGCCGGGCAGCGTGTGGCGTACGAAGAGGACCTGGCCCTCTGCCGTACGGGCGATGCAGTGGCCGCCGTGCGCGACGGGGCCGACCTCGACCTCGTACTCCTTGCCGACCAACGAGACGGCCGGCTCGGCGGCGCCCTCCCGCGCGTTCCCCGCCTGCGATTTCTTCGGTTCTGCCTGCATGGCGGGGTGACTCCACTACGTATGGGAAAAAGGGGAACGGCCGGACTACAGCCCACCAGTCTACGTGGGTGTCGTCCGGCCGCTCACCAGGGACCAGGGGGCCGAGAGGGGACGGTCAGGCCTTCTTGGTCGGCTCCTTCGTGCGCCTCGGCTTCTCCACCGGGCCCCGCCGCACCGCACCCGGCGCGTTCCACTCCGAGCGCCTGCGGGCCCGCTTCTTCGCGGCCTCGGAGGAGTCCAGCTGGTAGGGGACGGACGTCACCATGACGCCGGGGGTGAAGAGGAGGCGGCCCTTGAGGCGCAGGGCACTCTGGTTGTGGAGCAGGTGCTCGTACCAGTGGCCCACCACGTACTCGGGGATGATCACGCTGACGACGTCGCGCGGGCTCTCCCTGCGCAGGTTCTTGACGTACTCGATGATCGGGCGCGTGATCTCGCGGTACGGCGAGTCGAGGACCTTCAGGGGGACCGTGATGCCGCGGCGCTCCCACTCCTCCTTGAGGGCCTTCGTCTCCGCCGGGTCGACGTTGATGCTGAGGGCCTCCAACGTGTTGGAGCGCATCAGCTTCGCGTACGCCAGCGCGCGCAGCGTCGGGCGGTGGATCTTGGAGACCAGGACGATCGAGTGGACCCGCGAGGGGCGCACGCTGTCGTCGTTGGGGGTCTCCGGGGCGGCGATCTCCTCGGCCACGCGGTCGTAGTGGCGGCGGATCGCGGTCATCGTCACGTAGAAGATGCACATGCCGAGCAGCGCGACCCACGCACCGTGCGTGAACTTGGTGACGAGGACGACGACCAGGACGAGGCCCGTGAAGAACGCGCCGAACGTGTTGATCGCGCGCGAGCGGATCATGTGGCGGCGCTTCGTCTGGTCCTTCTCCTTCGCCAGGTGGCGGTTCCAGTGCCGGACCATGCCGATCTGGCTGAGCGTGAAGGAGACGAAGACGCCGACGATGTAGAGCTGGATCAGGCGGGTCGAGTCCGCGCCGTAGATGACGACCAGCAGGGCGGCGGCGCCCGCGAGCAGCACGATGCCGTTGGAGAACGCGAGGCGGTCGCCGCGGGTGTGCAGCTGGCGCGGCAGGTAGCGGTCCTGGGCGAGGATCGAGCCGAGCAGCGGGAAGCCGTTGTACGCGGTGTTGGCCGCGAGGAACAGGACCAGCGCGGTGGCGGCCGCCAGGATCATGAAGAGGAAGCTGCCGTGGCCGAAGACTGCCTCGGCGACCTGGGAGATCACCGGGTTCTGGACGTAGTCGCTGCCGACGGGGACGCCGTTGTGGATCAGGTCGTGCGCGGGCTTCTCGGCCATGTGGACGTTGGTCGCCATGGCGAGGCCGATGATGCCGCAGAACATGGTGACGGCCAGGCCGCCCATCAGCGCGAGCGTCGTCGCGGCGTTCTTCGACTTCGGCTTGCGGAAGGCCGGGACGCCGTTGCTGATCGCCTCGACGCCGGTGAGGGCCGCGCAGCCCGAGGAGAAGGCCCGCAGGAGCAGGAAGACGAGGGCGAAGCCCGCGAGTCCCTGGTGCTCCGGCTTGATCTCGTAGTCGGCGGTGGGCGAGTTCATCGTGTCGCCGAGGACGATGCTCCGGAAAGCACCCCACGCGATCATGATGAAGACGCCGGCCACGAAGACGTACGTCGGGATGGCGAAGAGCTTCCCCGACTCCTTCACGCCCCGCAGGTTCATCAGGGTGAGGAGGACGATGACCGCCACCGCGCAGAGCACCTTGTGCTCGACCACGAACGGCACCGCGGACCCGAGGTTCTCGATGCCCGACGAGATCGACACGGCCACGGTCAGGACGTAGTCGACGAGCAGGGCGCTCGCGACGGTGAGGCCGGCTCTCGGGCCGAGGTTGGTGTTGGCGACCTCGTAGTCGCCACCACCACTCGGGTACTCGCGCACGTTCTGGCGGTAGGACGCCACCACGGTGAACATCAGCACGACGACCGCTACGGCGATCCAGGGGCTGAAGTGGTAGGCCGACACACCCGCGATGGAGAGGACCAGGAGGACCTCTCCCGGCGCGTACGCCACGGACGAGAGCGGGTCGGACGCGAAGACGGGGAGTGCGATGCGCTTCGGCAGGAGCGTTTCTCCGAGCCGGTCACTGCGCAGTGCGCGCCCGATGAGGATCCGTTTGGGCACGTCGGTCAGTTTGGACACGCAGAGGATCGTAAGCGTTCGAATGGGGGCGCGCCCACCCACCACCCCCAACTGCTCCGCTTATCTGCCTTGTGCGATCCTGCGCCCCTCCGGATGGGGGGCGTACGCCGTGGAGTGCGCTCCGGGGCGCCCCTGGTCCCCTGATACGCGGCGCGCCTCCGCCACCCGTGCCTCCGCCCTGCGTATCGCCTTCGACGGCCACCACGCCGCGCGTCCGAGCAGGAGCAGCGCGGCCGGCAGGATCATGACGCGGATCACGAACGCGTCGAGCAGGACGGCCACCGCGAGGACGAGGCCCATCTGCTTCATCTCCAGGATGTGCAGCATCACGAAGCTCGCGAAGACGGTGACCATGACGATCGCCGCGCTGGTGACGACCTTGGCGGACGACGTGATGCCGTCGATGACGGCCCGCCGCGTGGGCGCGCCGTCGAGGGCCGCTTCGCGGATCCGGCTGACGACGAAGACCTGATAGTCCATCGAGAGCCCGAAAAGGATCACGAAGAGGAAGAGCGGTACGCGCGAGGAGATGCCGCCGAGCGAGACGAAGGAGAGCAGCTCCTCCGCCCAGTCCCCCTGGAAGACGAGCACGAGCACGCCGAGCGCGGAGCCGACGGAGAGCAGGTTGAGGACGACGCCGAGCAGTCCGAGGACGACCGAGCGGAAGGCGAAGACCGTCATCACGAAGGTCATGAGGAGCAGGAAGCCGAGGACCAGCGGAAGCTTGTCGTTCTGGTGGCCCACGTAGTCGACGCCGCGCGGCACCTCGCCGGTGACGGCCGTCTCAACGCCGGGCAGCTTGCCTACGGTCGCGGGCAGGTAGGTGTGGCGGAGGCGTTCGAGCGAGTCTTCAGCCTTTTTCGAGTACGTCGGGTGCGGAACGTTGAGTTCCAGTGTTGTGGTCCTCCGGTCCTCGGAGGAGCGGAGGAGCGGACCACCGGCGGAGCCGTTCTCGGTCCCGTCGGGGCCGCCGCCGGCGCGCGCGAACAGCGGATCCGCCCCCGCCCTCCGCTCCAGCGCCCCCAACGCCTCCCGCACATCGCCGGCCCGCGAGGCCTCCGCCCGCACCACGACCACGTGCCGCACCCGCTGCTCCGGGAAGGCCTCAAGCAGCCTGTCGTACCCGCGCATCGCAGGGATGTCCCGCGAGAAGCTGTCCCGCGCCGGGTTCTTCAGGTTCATGTCCAGCGCCGGAAGCGCGAGCCCCAGCATCACGAGGACCGACAGGCCGAGCGTGAGCGCGGGGCGTTTGCGGGCGGGGGCGAGCAGGAGGTTCCAGGCGCGGCCCGGCTTCTTCTCGCCGTACGTCCGGACGGGCTTGCCCCGCGCGATGCGCTTCGCCGCGCGCCGCTCCGCCCGTCGGCCGAGCTTGACCAGGAGCGCGGGCAGCACCGTCACCGAGCTGACCATCGCCACGGCGACGACCAGGATCGTGCCGGTCGCGAGCGAGTCGAAGATGACGTCGCGGGCCAGGAAGAGCGCGGTGGTGGAGACGATCACCGCGAGCCCGGAGACGACGATCGCGCGCCCCGCCGTCGCGGCGGCGGCCTCGACCAGCGCCTCCGAGGTGAGGCGGCCGCCCGCGCGGGCCCGCTCCTCGCGTTCGCGCTTGAGGTAGAAGAGCGTGTAGTCGACGCCGACGGCCATGCCGATCAGCAGGATCATGCTCATCCCGACGCCCGTGTCGGGCAGCAGGTGCGACGCCACCATCGCCAGGCCCATCGTCGCCATGATCGAGGTGACGGCGAGCAGCAGCGGTACGCCGACCATGACGACCGAGCCGAAGACCACGGCCAGCGTGATCAGCGTGACGGGCAGCGTGATCGCCTCGGAGAGCTTCAGGTCCTTGTTGCGCTGGTCGTCGACGCCCTTGCTCACGGAGGCGTCGCCGGTCTCCTCGATCACGAGCCCCGGGTGGGCCTTCGCCGCCTCGGCCGTCTGCTCCTGGAGCGGCGGAACCCTCTTCTGGTCGTCCTGTTCGGTCCCGGTCAGCTCGACGGGGACCCGCAGGACGCGTCCGCCGGCCGAGGCCACGGGCGCCTTCACCGAGGCGACCTCGGGCAGGGCCCTCATCCGCGCGGTGATGTCCTTCACCGCGGCGTCCGCGGCCGCCTCGTCCAGCGGGCCGGGCTTGCTCACCGAGCCCGAGGCGTCACGGATCAGCACGTGTTCCGTGGAGCGCAGCGGGATGCCGCCCTCGGTCGCCAGGGGCTCGGCCCGTCCCGCCTCGCCGACGCGGAAGTCCTCCGCCGTCGCGCTGTTCATGCCCGCGGCGATCCCGCCCCCCAGGCAGAGCACCACGAACACCAGCCAGCCGATGACCGCCCGCCCCGGATGCAGTGCGCTCCACCGGGCCACGCGCACCGTGACCGATCGCCTTCTCATGACTTCCCCCGCCCTATCGTTGCTTCATGTGTAAGTGGGGACTGACAGGTGAAGGAACAAGCCGTCAACTGTCATTCACGGAATTACCGGAGGGGCTCCTGAGGCGGATCCACGGGAATTGACAGTGGATCCCGCCATGCGTAAGCCTTGACTGACAGGTTTCGGGACCAGCGCGAAGGCGGATCATGAACAGCGAAGAGCTGCTCGCCTTCCTCTCCGCCGTCGGCCACGCCCAGCGGATCCGGATCATCACCGAGCTCGCCCCGGGGCAGCTGTACGTCAGCGAACTGGCGCGGCGGCTCGGCGTCTCCCGCCCTCTGCTCTACATGCACCTCGAACGCCTGGAGAAGGCCGGTCTCGTCGTCGGCCGCCTGGAGCTCTCCGACGACGGCAAGGCGCTCAAGTACTTCGAACTGGCGCCGTTCGACGTGCGGTTGAACGTGGATACGATCCTCGCGGCCGTCCGGCAGGACGCGGCAGACACCTCGCGCACGCCGGACGAGGCCGCCCAGCAATCTCCAGAGGGGTCTTAATGGACGACGTGATCATTCCGGTCGCCTTCTTCCTGATACTCGCCGGCGCGATCGTCGCCGTCGCGTACTTCCAGACGCAGCGCAACCGCGAACGCGACCGGCAGTACGCCGAGGCCATGCACGAGTACCGCGCGGCCGTCGAGCGCGCCAGATCCGAGCAGGAGTCGACCCGCCTCCAGCTCGTCGAACTCGGCCACCGCCTGCAGAACGTCGAGACCCTGCTGCGCAGCGTGGACTGACCGCTCACCCCCGGCGGGCCCCTTAGCGTCCCCTCGAGTGAGTGCGCGGGACCCGTTGCGGCTTAAGCTCGTCTCTTGGCAACGCCGCACGCTGTTGCCCCGTGGTTGCCGGCACAGTGACAGAAAAGAGTGAGCAGGATGTTTTCGCAGGTCAGCGGGATGACCAGGAGTGCGGGGTAAAGGACAGGTGCACATCGTCATCATGGGCTGCGGGAGAGTCGGCTCCGCTCTGGCCCAGAACCTGGAACAACAGGGGCACACCGTCGCCGTCGTCGACCAGGACCCCACGGCCTTCCGCCGTCTCGGGGCCGGGTTCGGCGGCCGCCGCGTGACCGGCGTCGGCTTCGACCAGGACACCCTGCGCGAGGCCGGCATCGAGGAGGCGGGCGCCTTCGCCGCCGTCTCCAGCGGCGACAACTCGAACATCATCGCCGCCCGCGTGGCCCGCGAGATGTTCGGCATCGAGAACGTCGCGGCCCGCATCTACGACCCGCGCCGCGCCGAGGTCTACCAGCGCCTCGGCATCCCCACGGTCGCCACGGTCCGCTGGACCGCCGACCAGATGCTGCGCAGGCTGCTGCCGTCCGGCGCCGAGCCGCTGTGGCGCGATCCCACCGGCGGGGTGCAGCTCGCGGAGGTGCACGCGTCGCCCGCGTGGATCGGACACAAGATCAGCCAGCTCCAGGAGGAGACCGGCGTACGCGTCGCCTTCCTCACCCGGCTGGGCGAGGCGGTCCTGCCGACCTCGCAGACGGTCCTGCAGGAAGGCGATCTGGTGCACGTCATGATGCGCACCGACCAGGTCGACAAGGTCGAAGCCGCGTTCGCCGAAGGCCCCGAGGAGGGCGGTCACTGATGAGGGTCGCCATTGCCGGAGCCGGCGCGGTGGGACGTTCCATCGCCGGTGAGCTCCTGGAGAACGGCCACGAGGTCCTTCTCATCGACAAGGCGCCGACCGCCATCTCGGTCGAGCGCGTCCCGCAGGCCGAGTGGCTGCTCGCCGACGCCTGCGAGATCACCTCGCTCGACGAGGCCGCGCTGCAGCGCTGCAACGTGGTGATCGCCGCGACCGGCGACGACAAGGTCAACCTCGTCGTCTCGCTGCTCGCCAAGACGGAGTACGGGGTCCCGCGGGTCGTCGCCCGGGTGAACAACCCCAAGAACGAGTGGCTCTTCAACGAGTCCTGGGGCGTCGACGTCGCGGTCTCCACGCCGCGTCTGATGTCCGCGCTCGTCGAGGAGGCGGTGAGCGTCGGCGATCTCGTGCGGCTGCTCCGCTTCAGCCACGGCGACGCGAACCTCGTCGAGCTGACGCTGCCGCCCGAGTCGGCCCTCGCGGGCACGCAGGTCGGCGACGTGCAGTGGCCCGAGGACACCTCGCTGGTCACGATCATCCGCGGTACACGTGTCCTCGCGCCGACCGCGGACGACTCCCTCGAAGCGGGGGACGAGCTGCTGTTCGTCGCGGCGCAGGCGCGCGAGGAGCAGCTGGAGGATCTGCTTTCGGTGCGGCGTTCGGATGCGGTGGGCTGAGGCGGTGGGCTGAGGCCGCCCCGGCGAACGGCGACGAGGGGGGCACCCGGAAGGTTCCGGGTGCCCCCTCGTCTGTTGCCTTCACAGTGCGGCGCCGTCGTGGCCGGGCTCCGCGCAGTTCCCCGCGCCCCTGTACGACACTGCTGCGCCGTCGTGGCCGGGCGCGCAGTTCCCCGCGCCCCTGGAGCCACACCGCCGCGCCGTCATGGCCAGGCGCGCAGTTCCCCGCGCCCCTGGAGCGGCCCCTGCGGGGCGCTCCTTCACACCTCGCGGCGTTCCCGCTCTCGTTCTGCCTTGCGCTCTTCTTCCGCCTTCTCCGCCGCTTCCATCTCCGCGAAGACGTCGATCGGCGGTGGGGCCTTCGCCAGGAAGACCCAGGTCAGGTAGACGGCGAGGAGGAACGGGGGGATCTTCAGGGCGATGAGGACCCAGCCGAACTGGGTCGTGTCCGCCCACCAGTACAGCGGGAAGAGGATCGCGCACTTGGCGAGCAGGATCAGACCCCAGGCCCAACTGGCCTTCGCGTACGCCTTCTTGCGGCCCGGGTTGCGGGTGCGCCAGGAGAGGTTCTCCTTGAAGACCGGGCCGAGGATCAGGCCGATCAACGGCACACCCGCGAGGGTCGTGATCATGTACGCCAAGGAGAGGCCGAGGGTGTAGAGCATGCCCGGCAGGTAGAAGTCCTTGGCGTTGCCGGTCATCATCGCGAAGACGACGCCGAAGGCGACCCCGAAGACGCCGCTGAAGGCGTGCTTGACGGTGTCCTTCATGACCAGGCGGACCGCCACGAGCACCAGGGACACCGCGAGGGCCGCGATGGCCGACATGTGCAGGTCCTTGTTGATCGTGAAGATCGTCACGAAGAGCAGGCCGGGAAGGACCGTCTCCACCATGCCCCGCACGCCGCCGAAGGCTTCGAAGAGCGCTGCCTCGGTCACGGCCCGGGAATCTGTGTCCTGGTCAGCGTTCCCGTGGTCCGTCGGCTTGTCGAGGGACGTCACCGGCTACTCCCGTCCGAGGGGTCTGAGTTCGTACTTCGGGTTGAAGAGCACCCGTCGGCCCCGGCTCTCCGAGATCCGGCCGGATGCGATCAGCCTGCGCCCCGGTTCGATTCCCACGATGGAGCGCCTGCCGAGCCACACCACGTCCAGCGCCGCCGAACCGTCGAACAGCTCGGCCTCCAGGGCGGGAACCCCGGCCCGTGGTCGCAGAGTGACCGTGCGCAAGGTACCAGTAACGGTGACTATCTGGCGGTCACGGCAGTCGCCGATACGGACGCAGCCCGCTGTCTCGGCGTCCTCCCGCAGCTCCTCCGACTCCAGATCCTCCTGGGAGGAGGAGAGCCGGTCGAGCATGCGCCGGAAACGGCCCGCCAGCTTGTCGGAACCAGAAACAGCACTCATACAAGAAGCGTACCGGGGGGCGCCGACACAGCGGAAAGGGGTGCGCTCATCTGTGCTTATGTCCGCTCAGTACCCGCTGGGAACCCCGTTGAAGCGACCGATCCGGTCACCTTTCGGAAGGATCACTTCTCGAACCGGTATCCCATTCCCGGCTCCGTGATGAAGTGCCGCGGGTGCGCGGGGTCCGCCTCCAGCTTGCGGCGCAGCTGCGCCATGTAGACGCGCAGGTAGTTCGTCTCCGTCCCGTAGGAGGGCCCCCAGACCTCCTGGAGCAGCTGCTTCTGGCTGACCAGGCGGCCGGTGTTGCGTACCAGCACCTCCAGGAGGTGCCACTCCGTGGGAGTGAGGCGTACGTCGCGGCCGCCGCGGTTGACCTTCTTGGCGGCCAGGTCGACGGAGAAGTCGCCGGTGTCGACCAGCGCGTCGTCGTCGCCCGTCCCGGTGGGCTCCGCCCTGCGGACGGCGGCGCGCAGCCGGGCGAGGAGCTCGTCCATGCCGAAGGGCTTGGTCACGTAGTCGTCGGCGCCCGCGTCGAGCGCCTCGACCTTCTCGTCCGAGCTGTGCCGGGCGGAGAGGACCAGGATGGGGACGCGCGTCCAGCCGCGCAGGCCCTTGATGACCTCCACGCCGTCCATGTCGGGCAGACCGAGGTCGAGCACGATCACGTCGGGGTGGCGGGCCGCGGCGACCTGCAGCGCGGTGGCGCCGTCGGGGGCCGAGTCCACGTCGTACTTGCGCGCCTTCAGGTTGATCACGAGGGCGCGTACGATCTGCGGCTCGTCGTCGACCACGAGCACCCGGGTCATGCGTACCTGCCTTTCGGACTGCTGGTTCTGAGGAGTGGCCTCTTGGTGCCGGGTCATGAGGTGACCTGGGACGACAGTTCGGGGCGGACCGGCGGGCGGCCTGCCGCCGCCCGCAGGGTGAGGACCATGGTGAGGCCGCCGCCGGGGGTGTCCTCGGCGGCGAGCGTGCCGCCCATGGCCTCGACGAAGCCGCGGGCGACGGCGAGGCCGAGGCCCACGCCGGCACCTCGCGGAGCGTCACCGTAGCGCTGGAAGGGGGCGAAGATGCGGTCTTTGGCGCTGTCGGGCACGCCGGGCCCCCGGTCGACGACGCGGATCTCGACGCGCTCGCCGAGGGCGCTGGCGGAGACCTTGACGGGCGCTTCGTCGGGGGCGTACTTCACGGCGTTCTCGACGATGTTGGCGACCGCCCGCTCCAGGAGGCCCTTGTCGACGGCGACCATGGGCAGCGTCTCCGGGATGTCCAGCTCCGCGCTGCCGTCGGGGACGCCGCCCAGCGCCATGGGGACGACCTCGTCGAGGTCGACCTCGCGGATGAGGGGGGTGACGGTGCCGGTCTGCAGCCGGGACATGTCGAGGAGGTTCCCCACGAGGTGTTCCAGGCGGTCGGCGCCCTCCTCGATGCCTTCGAGGAGTTCCGCCTCGTCCTCGTCGGACCACTCGACGTCGTCGGAGCGCAGGGAGGAGACCGCGGCCTTGATGCCCGCGAGCGGGGTGCGCAGGTCGTGGCTGACCGCGGCGAGCAGGGCGGTGCGGATGCGGTTGCCCTCGGCGAGGGTGCGGGCCTGGTCGGCCTCGGACTGCAGGCGCTGGCGGTCGAGGACGACGGCGGCCTGCGCGGCGAACGCGGCGAGGACACGGCGGTCCTCCGCGGGCAGGACCCGGCCCGACAGGGCGAGCGCCATGTGGTCCCCGACGGGCATGTCCACGTCGGCGTCCTCGGGGCGCTCCAGCGGGCGCCCGTCGCCGACGCTGCCCGCGCAGGTCCACGGGTCGGTGTCGCCGGCGCGTTCCAGGAGGGCGACGGAGTCCATCGCGAAGGTTTCGCGGACGCGTTCGAGGAGGGCTTCGAGGCTGGTCTCGCCGCGCAGCACGCTGCCGGCGAGGAAGGAGAGTATCTCCGCCTCGGCCCGCAACCGGGCTGCCTGGTGGGTGCGGCGGGCCGCGAGGTCCACGACGGAGGCGACCGACACGGCGACGCCCACGAAGACCGCGATGGCCACGATGTTCTTGTTGTTGGAGACCGTCCACAGGTGCAGCGGCGGGGTGAAGTAGTAGTTGAGGAGCAGCGAGCCGCCGGCCGCCGACGCGAGCGCCGGGAGCAGCCCGCCGACCAGTGCGGCGGCGACGGTGAGCGTCAGGAACAGCAGCATGTCGTTGGCGAGGCCGAGGTCCGCGTCGACGTGGGTGAGCAGCACCGTCAGGAGCACGGGCCCGGCGACGCCGACGAGCCAGCCCCAGATGACCCGGGATCTGCCGAGGCGCGCGCCGCGGGCGACGGGCAGGCCTCGTCCCTTGGCGACCTCGCCGTGCGTGACGATGTGCACGTCCAGGTCGGGGCCCGAGTCGCGGGCGACGGTCGCGCCGACGCCGGGCCCGAAGACGTACTGCCAGGTCTTGCGGCGCGAGGAGCCGAGGACGATCTGCGTGGCGTTGACACCGCGGGCGAAGTCGAGGAGGGCGGCCGGTATGTCGTCGCCTATGACGTGGTGGAAGGTGCCGCCGAGGTCCTCGACGAGGGTGCGCTGGACGGCGAGTTCCTTGGGGGACGCGCCGGTCAGGCCGTCGCTGCGGGCGATGTAGACGGCGAGGATCTCGCTGCCCGAGCCCTTGGCGGCCATCCGGGAGGCGCGTCTGATCAGGGTGCGGCCCTCGGGGCCGCCGGTCAGGCCGACGACGATGCGCTCGCGGGCCTGCCAGGTGGAGCGGATGTTGTGCTCGCCGCGGTACTGCTGGAGGTACTCGTCGACGCGGTCGGCGACCCAGAGCAGCGCGAGCTCGCGCAGGGCCGTGAGGTTGCCGGGCCGGAAGTAGTTGGAGAGGGACGCGTCGATGCGGTCGGACTTGTAGATGTTGCCGTGCGCCATGCGGCGGCGCAGCGCCTGTGGCGACATGTCGACCAGTTCGATCTGATCGGCGCGGCGCACCACCTCGTCCGGCACCGTCTCCTTCTGCCGCACACCGGTGATCGACTCGACGACGTCGCCGAGCGACTCCAGGTGCTGGATGTTCACGGTGGAGACGACGTCGATGCCGGCGGTGAGGAGTTCCTCGACGTCCTGCCAGCGCTTGGCGTTGCGGGAGCCGGGGACGTTGGTGTGGGCGAGTTCGTCGACGAGGGCGACCTCGGGGGCCCGCTCCAGGACCGCGTCGACGTCCATCTCGGTGAACGCGGTGCCGCGGTACTCCAGGTCCCTGCGGGTCACCTGTTCCAGGCCGTGCAGCATCACCTCGGTGCGCGGCCGGTCGTGGTGCTCCACGAAGGCGACCACGCAGTCGGTGCCGCGCTCGATGCGGCGGTGGGCCTCGGAGAGCATCGCGTACGTCTTGCCGACGCCCGGTGCCGCACCGAGGTAGATCCGAAGCTTGCCGCGTGCCATGGCCTCATTGTCTTCCCGAAACTGCTGTGTACGCAGCGTCGACCTTACGGCCAACAATTCCGGCAATACGGACGAGGGGGTACGGGGGCACTGTCCTTGACACAACCCTGATGGGCCGGGGCGGGACGGTCGAGGGCCTGCTCAGGGCGTGACGATCGCGCCGTCGCGCAGTTCGACGACCCGGTCGGCCAGGTCGAGGAGAGCCGCGTCGTGCGTGGCGACCAGGGCGGTGACGCCCTCGCTGCGGACGACGGCGCGCAGCAGCTCCATCACGGCGAGCCCGGTCTCCGCGTCCAGCTGCCCGGTGGGTTCGTCGGCGATCAGGAGGGCGGGCCTGTTGGCGAGGGCGCGGGCGATGGCCACGCGCTGCTGCTGTCCTCCGGAGAGCTCGCCGGGGCGCTGCGCGGCGTGGTCCGCGAGTCCGACGAGGGCCAGGAGGAGGGCGACGCGCTCTTCACGCGCGCGTGGCTCGGTTTTGCGGAGCCGCAGCGGGACGCCGACGTTCTCGGCCGCGGTGAGGATGGGGATGAGCCCGAAGGACTGGAAGACGAAGCCGAGCCGGTCCCGGCGGAGCTCCAGGAGGCCGCTTTCGCCGAGGCCCGTGAGGTCCACGCCGTCCACGGTGATCTTCCCGTGGTCCGGGGCGTCGAGCCCGCCGACGAGGTTGAGCAGCGTCGTCTTGCCCGATCCGGAGCGGCCCTTCAGGGCGACGAGCTCGCCGCGCGGGACGGTGAAGGAGACACCGCGCAGGGCGTGGACGGCGGCAGCGCCGGAGCCGTACGTCCGGTGGAGGTCCTCGACGACGACCATGTTCCCCCCCGTCCCGGCCCCGGTCGTGCGGGACCGGGCGCCAGTATCACCGGCGGGCGCCCGGCCCGACAATCGCCGCGTCAGCGCGGATTGTTCGCGTGCGTCAGGGTCTCCCAGGCGACGAAGAGGTTGTTGGAGCCCGCGGGGCGGTTCCGTTCGGTGAGTTTCTGCGTGTTGGTCATGGCGTGGCCGAGGCGGCCCGCGAGGGCGTTGTAGCCGACCTCGGTGACCGGCCCGAGGCCGCGGTGGACCGTGCCCTTGCAGAGGGACGCGGGCGGCGCTTCGAGCTCGTACTTGGCCTGGAAGCCGAGCCCCTGGCGCAGCCGCTCGCCGACGTCCGTCGCGTACAGGTCCTGGCCCTGGATGCGGCTGGTCTCGGCGACGTGGGAGATCGCTGAGAGGCCGTATCCGGTGTGGGTGAAGTCGCGGCAGGTCTCCTGGGTGAGGCCGGTGGTGAACGTGGACTGGCCCTGCCAGTACTTGACGATCTTGTCGCGGGTGTCGAGGTGCTGCTTCGGCACGGTCTTCGGCAGCGGGCCGTCGGACGCGAGATAGACGTACGCCGCGGTGCGCGTGCGGAAGGTGGCCATCGCCTTGTCGTACGACGCCTTGTCCTCGAGGAAGACGGAGATGCCGACGGCGGCCTCCATCATCGAGAGCTCCCAGTTCCCGTTGGAGTTGGAGCCGTTGATGACCTCGGGCAGGTAGATGGTGCGCAGCATCGTCGCGAAGCGGCCGGAGTTCGCCCAGTTCCCGTCGTACGTGTACTTGATGATCTCGGCGGCGCGCGGCCAGCTGGAGCCCGCCCAGCCGGTCTGCAGCGGCGCGTTGCTGTTGGTGTGGTCCTTGATGGTGGCCGACCAGGCGTCCATCAGCTCGATGGACTTCTTCGCGTAGCGCTCGTCACGCGTGATGTACCAGGCGAGGGCGGTGGTGTACGCGGCTATGGCGTCCTCGCGCTCGTCGGTGCAGCCGTGGTTGGGGTCGGAGTAGGAGCCGCACTCCACGACCGCGCGGGGCTTGGGGGTGCGGGAGAGGGAGGCGTACTTGCTGCCCATCATCTGGTCGTAGGCGGACTTCCAGGGCTGGGCGCCCGCGGTGACCTTCTCGCGGGTGAAGTCCAGCTGGCCGCGGGAGACGGTGACTCCGGGGTGGGCGAAGGCGGTGGGGGCGGCTTCGGCCCTGCCGGTTCCGGGCCAGACGACGGACCCGGCCACGAGGGCGGCCGCGACGGAGGCGACGGCGACTCCGGCACGGAGGCGTGATCTGGAGTGCTTGGGAGGCATGGGGGGGACCATCCGTTCTCGTATGTGAACTTCAAGTGCCTTTCTGAACGTGCGCGTTGGCCCGTGACCATAGGTACGGACCAGCCTTCCGTCAAGGCGTGACGTCAGAGCTCCTCTTCGGAGGGCTCAGAAGACTCTCCTGCGGTACCGGACCCGTCCGGCCACACCCCCACATGCCCCGGCTCCGCCGTCAGCCGTACGCGCCCCTGGAGCCCGTACCTCTCGACGTAATCCCCCGGCAGCTGCAGCCGCCCCGCCCTGTCCAGAACCGTGAACTCCTCGCCGTCGCCGCCCTGTTCACGCAACGTCTCCGTAGAGGTGCGTCCGTCCCGGATGCGCACCGTGCGCCGCACCTGTTCCGAGACGAGCGGGTCGTGCGTGACGACCAGGACCGTCGCGCCGAGCTCCTCGTTGGCGCGCCGCAGCGCCGCGAAGACGTCCTCGCCGCTCGCCGTGTCCAGCTCCCCCGTGGGCTCGTCGGCGAGCAGGACGCGCGGGGAGTTGGCCGCGGCGACGGCGACGGCCACCCGCTGCTGCTCACCGCCGGAGAGCTCGTCGGGCCGCCGGTCGCGGCAGTGCGCGACACCGAGTACGCCGAGCAGTTCGGCGGCCCTCTCCCGGCGCGAACGGCGGGGCACGCGCGTGTACTTCATCGGCAGCGCCACGTTCTCCAGAGCGGTCAGGTAGGGCAGCAGGTTGCGGCCGGTCTGCTGCCAGACGAAGCCCACCGTGCTCCTGCGGTAGCCGAGGCGTTCACGGCGTCCCATGGCGAGCAGGTCGTGTCCCGCGACCTTCGCGCGGCCCGCGGTGGGCAGGTCGAGCCCCGAGAGGATCGACAGGAGCGTGGACTTGCCCGACCCCGACGCGCCGACGAGGGCCACGCACTCGCCCTCCGAGACGACCAGGTCGAGGCCTTGGAGTGCCTGCACCTCGACCGCCTCGGTGCGGTAGACGCGGACGAGGTTGTCGCAGACGACGAGGCCCTCGTCGGCCGCGGGGCGCCCCGCGGCACGGGCCCGCGCCTCCAGTGCGGCCAGTTCAGTGGTCATCCGCTCTCCCCAGTCGCAGGACTGCGCCGAGCCCCCGGCGCCGCCCGAGCCAGGTCTCCACACCCACTGCCAGAGCGGTCAGGAGACAGAGTCCCGCGGCCAGGACCGCGGTGAACAGCGCGTCGACGTGCCGTACGGGTGCCGCGGGCCCGCCGGTGAACTCCCGTAGGTCCAGGGCGGGGCCGAGCAGCGAGGGCAGCGCCAGGCCGAGCGCGACGCCGCCCGCGACCGCGGCGAGCATCAGGGGCAGGAGCTGCACCAGGTGCAGCGCGGTAGCGGCGCGCCCGCCGAGACCGAGGGTGCGCAGGTAGGCCGTGGTGCGCCCGCGCGCGGGTGCGGAGAGCAGCAGTTCGAGGACGAGGGCGACGAGTGCGAGGAGCACGGCGAGCGCGGTGCAGGCGGTGTGTGCCACGGCCAAGGCGGCGATCAGCCGGTCGTCGTCGGCGTCCGCCTGCTCCTCGGCGCGGATGCGGAGCTCCCCGCCGGTCGCGCCGGGCGCGGCGCGCGGTACGAGGGAACGGAGCGCTCGCAGGTCCGTCCGGGCGCCGTACAGCAGGAGCGCGGACTCCTCGAACTCCGCGGCCTTGAAGGCCCGCAGGTCCCTGTTGTCGGCGACGAGGAGGTGCTGCCGGGGCGCGGTGGCACCGCGCAGGGGCCCGAGGGCGGGGTCGCGCGCCACGTCCTGGGGCAGCGTCCCGACGATCCGCAGCCGCGTCTCCTTGCCGAGCCGCATGAAGGTGAGCAGGTCGCCGGTGTGCCCCTCGGATGCGAGTACGCGGATGTCGCGGCCGGTTCCGCCCCGGGTGAGCCCCGCGGCGTGCAGCGCGCGGGCAGCGGGCGAACCCGGCGCCGCCGCGCGGAGCTTCGTGCCGTCCATCCCGACCAGGCTGGAGATCCCGTACCGTCCCCCGTCCCGCCCGCTCACCGGATCGACGCGCAACTGCCGCACGGTCGCCGTTTTCCGCACTCCACGCGCGCGTGCCAGCCGCTGCGCCGTGCCGGGGTCGCGTTCGGCGCCCAGGAAGGAGGCGTCGGCGCCCGCCTGCCAGTCGGCCGCGGTGTGCCTCCCCTGCACGAGCGTCCCCAGGACGAGCCCTCCGAAGACCGCACCGGCGAGCGTCACGACCAGGACGAGCAGCGCGAGACCGCGCGCGGGAGCCTCCTTGGCGGCGCGGGACAGCGCGACGAGCGCCACGGTGCCCCGCCCCCGCGCCGACCACCGCGCCACTGCACGCACCGGCCACGGGTAGCAGCGCACGAGGACGGCGACCGTCGCGAGCCCCAGCAGCACGGGCACCGCGGCGAGCAGCGGGTCCGGGCCCGCAGCGCCCTTGGTGCCCCGCGTCCGGAGCGCGAGGACACCGCCCGCGGCGAGCAGCAGCGCCATCGCCTCCACCACCAGCCTGCGCCCGGCGCCCCGCGACGCCGGCTCCCGCAGCACGGCCCTGTCCCGCACGGCGAACCACGTGAGGGCGGGCAGCAGCAGCCAGCAGCCGAACGCGACGGCCAGCCCCTGGCCGTACGCGGGTGAGCTCCCCGGCACCGCCGCGGCGGCCGCGCAGCCGAGGCCGGCTCCGAGGACCGCGGCGGGCGCGCTCTCCACCGCGCGCCCCAGGGCGAGCGTGGTGGCCGACGCCCCGCGGGCCCGCCGCAGCCGGTCCCCGTCGAGCCGTCGGCGTACGACCAGCAGAGAGGTGACCACGACGGCGGCGAGCCCGACGCCGAGCAGGGACGCCGGGGCGAACGACATCACGACGTTCGCCTGCCGCCACCGGCCGCGGAACTCCTCGAAGACGTCAGCCAGTTCGGTGTCGGTCGCCAGCTCGGAGGCGGGGTGGGTGCCGAGGACGCACCATTTGCCGCCGTACGTCTCGACGTTGCAGAAGGCTTCCTTGGCGGCGAGCGGGTAGCGGGCCAAGAGCCGCTGGAAGTCCCGCGCGCCGCGGTCCCCCACGAAGCGGGCGGCCACCTCGCCCGGCAGGTCGAGGCGCATGTTCCACTCGACGGTGAGCTCGGCGCCCGCCTGGTTCTGCAGGACCTCGACCGCGCGGGGCGCGATGAGCGCCCCGGCGTCGGGGGCGGTGCCGGCCGGGCCGGGCAGCGGGCGGGCCAGCAGGGGCTTCTCGCTCCACAGCCGCTCGTGCGCGTGCTCGCCGCCGCCCTGGGGCCCCTGACCGCCCTCCGCGCGGTAGATCCCTACGACCCGCCCCACGGTCTGCACGTTCGTCAAGGCGCCGCCCCGCAGGTCGATCCGCTGTCCGACGCGGAGCCGGAGCGCGTCACGGGTCCGCTCGGAGACGGCGAGCTCCACCACCCGCTCCCGCGCGCGGGGTGCCCGCCCTGCGACGTACGCGCCGCGTCCGGGGGCGTCGGAGGCGTACACAAGGGCCAGCGAGGCGCCGCCACCCGCCACGTCCGCGTCCACCGTGGGCAGGGTGATCCGGGTGGAGTCGAGGACGAGGCTGCCGCGCAGGGCGGCGGGCGCGGCGTTCTCGATGGCGGTCCCGTAGCGCGCGAGATCGGCCCTCAGATCGCTCTCCACGCCCGGAGGAGGGTCCTCCGGATCGATCCGCGCGCTGTGCACGACGCCGGGCGCGGCACGCTGCACCTGCGCGAACCGCCCCGCCAGCGCCTCCCCGCCGAGCCGTTCGAGCAGTCCGGGCCCGCCGGCGGCGACGGCGACCAGCACGCCGATCAACACCCCGAGCCCCACCACCAGCGGCCCCCGCCGCCCCCACTCACCTCTCACCACCCATCACCCCCACACCGCACCCCAGGCCGCCTCCGCACCCCACCCCTGAACGCCGCGCAGCCCACAGCCACACCACACACCCCGAAACACCACCCGCCGCGCCCCCGAGCGACCCTCAGCCCACCCCCGCACCACCACGGCGCACCCCGCCCCACACCCCGAAGCGCCGCGGGCGCCACCCGCCGCCCGCCACGCCCCCGAAGACCCGCAGCCCACCCCCACCACACACACCAAACCGCCCCGGGACCGCCACGCGGCTCGCCCCCTCCCCACACACCGTCCTCCACGCCGTCCCCCACCCCCCTCACCCCCGTCCCCCGCCCGCAAAACCCGCGCCAGATCCACCCGGCCCAGCACCCGCGCCGCCGCCGTCACGACTCCGCAGATCACCGCCGCGGTCAGTCCCGCCGTCGCCGTCACCCGCACCCACGGCACCGACGCGACCAGCTCCGGGAAGACCGGGTCCCCCTCCGCGTCGACCGTGACCACCGGCATGATCAGCAGGGCCAGCGCGGCGCCCAGCGCCGTCCCCAGGACCGTCGCCACCGCGGCCAGCGTCAGTTGCTCGGTCCACAGATATGCCGCGAGCTGGCCCCGCCGTACCCCGAGCGCCCGCAGCAGGCCGAACTCCCGTTCCCTGGCCCGCGCGGAGACCACGGTGTGCAGGGTGAACGCGATGACGGCGAAGGCGGGCGCGAGCACCAGGCACAGGACGAGCGCCCCACGCGCCCCGCGCCGCAGCGGATCGGCTGCCAGCTCTTCCTGAACGAACGGGACGTCCACCGCGTGCCCGAGGCGCGGATCGCCCCGCACCGCCGCGAGGGCCGCCGCCGCGTCCCCGCCCCGGACCCCCACCCACCACGCGCTCTCCGCCCCCGGCAACGCCCCGCCCAGGGTCCACTGCGCGGCCATGGCACGGGAGTCGGCGAGCAACCGCGGCCGGTCGCGCGGCAGCCCCGGCACCGCCGCGACCCGCCCGACGATCTCGACCCGTGCGCTGCCGCCCGTGCTCCCCCGCACCGTCACGGTGTCGCCGACCCGGACCGCGCCGGAGGACAGCAGCGCGTCGTCGGCGAGGGCGGGAGCGGCCGGGCGCCCCTTGGGGCGGTCGGTGCCGAGCCGCACGTTCCAGGTGGGGTACTTGAGGTCTCCGTCAGGGCCGCGCAGCACCGCGTCGACGAGCGTGCCCGCGCCGGGCCGGTCGGAGCAGAGGACGGGTCCCGGCGCCGCCGCGGCCGGCTTGCGGCCGGGCCCCGGCTGCGCGGGCCCGACGTCCGGGCAGCCGGCCGCGTGCCGGTCGGGCCGGTCCGCCCGCAGATCGCGCCAGCGCGCCGGGCGCGTGAGCCCCGGCACCTGGTCGACCGTCAGCCGGTACGTGCGCCGTACGCGCTCCCCGACCATGCTCAGATCGATCTGGAGGATGCGTACGCCCGCGCTGCCCGCCCCCACCTTCAGCGGGACCGTCCGTGGACCGCCCTCCGTGATCGGCAAGGAACTCGAACGCGTCAGCCCGTCACCGTCTTCGAAGAAGACGGTGAGACGCACGGGCACGACACGGCCGCCCCCGTCCGCCGACAGCCGCACCCGGAGCGGCACCTCCGTCAGCGGCCCGCCGCCGGCCGTCCTCCTCACCGGCAGCCCGTGCTCCGGGACCCCTCTGCCGAGCGGCGCCAGGAGCTCCCGCAGGGGGCGGTCCGCGAGGTCGCCGCGCAGCGAAGGGACCGGCCCGCGCGCGGTGTTGATGCCGGTGACGGCCACCGCGTCCTGCTCGACGTACCCCTCCGTGGTGACCACGGGCGTGACGGACTCGGCGCCCGGCAGTGCCTCGTACGCGGCGCGCCGCTCCCCGGACGGCGGCCCGTCGCCCGGTTCCACGCGCAGGTCGGCGCCCACCTGGAAGGCGGCCTGGTCCCGGTCGCCGCTGTCCAGGACGGCGAGTGCCGTGCTGCTCAGGGCGGCGACGGCGAGGGCGAGCGTCACCACGAGGGCGGGCCCCGCGTGCCGGGCCGCCCGGCGGCCGATCTGCCAGCCGCCGAGCGGCAGGACGAGACCGCGGCCGCGCCGCGCGAGCGGGTCGACGACGCGGGCGAGGAGCGGCAGGAAGCGCAGGACGAGCAGCGCGGCCGCCACGGTCATCGCGACGGGCGCGAGCACGAGCACCGGGTCGACGCCGTTGCCGCCGGTCACCGGCGACCGGTACTGCCGCAGTTGCAGCCAGCCGAGCACGGCGACCGCGGCCAGCGCCAGATCCGCCCCGAACCGCTGGGCGCCCGCGAACCTGGCGACGCGCAGCCGCAGCCGGGCCACCGCCCGCCGGTCCCGCACGACCCGCGCGGTCGGCACGAGCACCCCCAGACCGTGCACGACGAGTGCCGCCGAGGCCGCCGCCCACCCCGGCCCCGTCACCGCCGTCGCGGGCATGTCCCCCTCGATGAGCCCGGTCTCTTCGAGTACGTGGAGCAGCGGTCCCGCGAGGAACGGTGCGGCGAGTCCGGCCGGGACGGCGACGCAGGCCCACTGTCCGGTGGTCGACAGGACGACCCGGCGCGTGCCCGCTCCGCGCGCGGCCAGCAACGCCAGCTCGGGGCGCCGGTGTTCGGCGAGCTGCCGTGCGGTGAGCACGAGGGCGGCCACGGCGAGCGCGGCGAGGAGCGTCGCGGGGACGTAGAGCCCCGCGCGGGCCACGGCGATCGGGGTGGAGAGCCGGTCGAGGGCCCTGCGCAGCCCGGCGGAGAGCGTCAGATCGTCCCCGCCGACCGCGGTGCCGACCGCGAAGCGCTTGGCCCGCTCCCTGAGCGGCTCGATGTCGCCGAGCCGCAGACCGTCCGCGCGGGGCACCCCGAGCCACAGCGCGCGGGCGTCCCGCGCGAGGGCGCTGTGGCGGGTGAAGGCCTCGCGGGGCACGACCGCGATCGTGTCGGGCGTCCCGAACGTACTGCTCAGCGAGGCCCACACGGCCGGCGCGCGGCCTTCGGCGGCGTACACCCCGACGACCCGCAACCGCACCGGCCGTTCGTTCGCGCCCCGGACGGTGATCCCGTCGCCGGGGCGCACGTCGAGCTCGGCGGCGACGACCTCGGTCAGCGCTGTCTCCACGGGCCCGTCGCCCGGGCGCGGCCACCGTCCGGTCGCCAGTGAGGCGTGCCGTCGCACATCCTGAAGGGCCACTACGGAGACGGTGGCGTCCTCGCGCGGGCGGCCCGCGGCCGTGGTGACGGCGAGTTCGTCGTTACGGGCGGCGGGCGCGCGCAGTGCGGACCAGGTGTGGTGGGGGACGTCTCCGTAGGCGCGGTCCAGGGCGGCGCGTACGTCGCGGTCGAGGGCGTCCGGACCGTCCGCGGTGGCGGGCCTGTGCGGCCCCGCGACCTCGACCACGGCCTCACGGTCCGCGGCGAGCCTGCGCTGGACCCCGCCTTCTACGGCCTTCTCGGAGAGTGCCGCCAGGGCCGCGAGCACGGTCGCGGCGAGCAGCACGGCGAGTCCGGCCGCGCCGAGCACCAGCCCGTGCTGTCCGCTCCCCCGCACCGCCGCGGGCAACCGTCGTCGCCTCACCGCACCGGTCTCCCCCCGAGTGACCGGCACAGTATGGGCGCACACAAAAGTGGCCCGCAATGGTCCGGACGAACCGGAACCATCGCGGGCCACCGCGCAGTTGAGGGAGGGCGGAGCCTCCGTCGATCAGCCGGTTGCTCAGCGCACCTCGGTGATCTCGGGGCCGCGCTGCAGCTGCCCCATGCCGCCCGAGAAGCGCGAGCCCTCCTGCTGCTCCTGCTGGACGCCCTCAGCGACCATCTGCGCGTCGTCCGGCAGCTTCAGGACGATCGGGTCGCGCGGCGCCATCGGGCCCTCGCCGCGCACGACGACCGTGTCCCGGAAGATCTGCTCGAGGAGCCCGGCGGCCTGCGGCTGCACCGCGCCCTGGCCGGAGATCACACCGCGCAGGAACCAGCGCGGGCCGTCGACGCCGATGAAGCGCACGACCTGCACCCCGCCCGTGCCGTCAGGCAGCTGCACCGGCACCTGGGCGCGCAGCTCCCAGCCGAGAGCGCCCTCGACCTCGTCGATGACACCGCCCTGCTGGGTGATGCCCGAGGCGATCTCCTCGCGGACCTCGCCCCAGATGCCCTCCTTCTTGGGGGCGGCGAAGCCCTGCAGCTGGATGGCGCTGTCCTGGAGCACGACGGTCGCCGCGACGATCGCGTCGCCCGCGACCTCCACCCGCAGCTCCATGCCCTCGACGCCCGGTACGAAGAGCCCACCGAGGTCCACCCGGCCCTCGCCGGGCTCACGGACCTCCGAGAGGTCCCAGGGACCGTCGGGACGGGGCTCGGGCTCGAGCCTCACGCGCGAGCGCGCGACGTCGGCGGAGTCCGCGGGCTCGTCACCGTGCACGTCGTCGACGACCTGCTCGTCCGCGCCCGCCGCGTCCTCGGCGGCACTGTCCTTCTTGCGACGTCCGAACACGTCACTGTCCTTCCCGGTCGGATACGACCGATGCGTATCGATTCCCACCCGTTTGTTCGCCCGGGCTCGCGCCCGGACCGCTGCCCACGGCGGCATGGCCGCCGGTGGACCCGAAGCCCCCCTCGGCCCGCGCCGATGCGGGAAGCTCCGCCACCTCCTGGAAGCGAACCTTCTCGACCTGCTGGACGACCAGTTGGGCAATCCGGTCGAAACGCTCGAACCGCACGCTGTCGCGCGGGTCGAGATTCACCACGATCACCTTGATCTCTCCACGGTACCCGGCATCCACCGTCCCCGGGGCATTCACCAGAGCGACACCGCAGCGTGCGGCGAGCCCCGAACGGGGGTGCACGAACGCCGCGTACCCCTCCGGGAGGGCGATCGACACGCCGGTAGGCAGAACCACCCGCTCGCCGGGCTTCAGTTCGCAGGACTCCGTCGTCCGCAGGTCGGCACCCGCGTCACCGGGCTGCGCGTACGCGGGCAGCGGCACCTCGGGGTCGACGCGCCTGATGAGTACGTCCAGCTCCTGGATGGGCATCAGGGGTTCACCTCGAAAGCGCGGGCACGCCGGACCTGGTCCGGGTTGTTCATGGCGGCCTGGATCTCCTCCGGGCGGCCGTTGTCGATGAAGTGCTCGACCTTCACCTCGATGAAGAGGGCGTCGGCGCGGACCGCGACGGGGCCCTCGGGGCCGCCGATGCGTCCGGTGGCGGTCGAGTAGATCTTCCGCCCGGCGACGGCGGTGACCTCGGCCTCCAGGTGCAGCACGGTGCCCAGCGGAACGGGCCGCACGAAGTCGGTCTCCAGGCGCCCGGTCACGGCGATCACGCGCAGCAGCCAGTTCAGCGAGCCCAGCGTCTCGTCGAGCGCGGTGGCGAGGACCCCGCCGTGGGCGAGGCCGGGGGCGCCCTGATGGGCCTCGCGCACGGTGAACTCGGCGGTGACGGCCACGCCGTCGCCCGCCCGTGTCGCGAGGTGCAGTCCGTGTGCCTGGCCCTCGCCGCAGCCGAAACAGTGCTCGTAGTGAGCACCGATGAGCTCACCGGGGGCGGGCGCGTCGGGGTGGCGGACGGGCGCTATGGCGTCGGCCGGGGGCGTCAGAGCTGCTGATGTACCACTCACAGGCGCAGACCTTACCTCCGCGTCAGCGTGGTAACCGCACCGTGCCAAGCTTGGTTCCATGCAGCCTTACGAAGAACGCCTGACCGCGCCCCGTTCGTGGTGGTTCGCCTCGGTCCTGGTGGGCGTGGCCATGGCCCTGATCCTGCTGCCGTTCGGCACGCTGCCGCTCCTGGGCGGCCTGGTCGGCGGCACGGCCGTGGCGGCGGTCGTCACCAGCGCGTACGGCGCGGTGCGGATCCGGGTGGTGGCGGGCTCGCTGGTCGTCGGCGACGCGAAGATCCCGGTGTCTGCGCTGGGCGACGCGGAGGTCCTGACCGGCGAGGAGACGCGCGCCTGGCGCTCGTACAAGGCGGACCCGCGCGCGTACATGCTGCTGCGTGCCTACATCCCCACGGCCCTGCGCGTGAACATCACGGATCCCGAGGATCCGACTCCGTACGTGTACGTCTCGACGCGGCACCCCGAGGAGCTGGCAGCGGCCCTCGACTCGGTGCGCCAGAGCGCCGCGTAGGACCGCGCGGGGGGGCGCTGGCTCAGCGCCCCAGCTCGCGGGGGATCTCCCCCATCCGCAGCGGGTTGTCCGGCTTCTCCAGGGGCGGCAGCTGGGGCAGCTCGCTCCACGGCACCTGGTTCTTGCTCAGGTCCTTGCGGATCCGGGCGGCCAGCTTCCGGGTGTCCCGGCGGTTCATGACCGCTCCGACCGCCGCACCGACCATGAAGGGCATCAGGTTCGGCAGGTTCCGGACCATCCGCTTCATGATCTGCTGGCGCAGCTCGCGCTTCATCTGGCCGCCCAGGGCGGCGTTGAAGGTCGCGGGTTTGGTGACCTCGACGCCGCGCTCCTGCGACCAGGAGTTCAGGTAGGCGGTGCTGCGCTGCTTGAGGTTGCCTTCCGGCCGCAGGCCGTAGACCTCGTGGAGCTCGGCGATGAGCTTCAGTTCGATGGCGGCGACGCCGGTGATCTCCGCCGCGAGCTCGGCGGGCATCGCGGGCGGCACCGGCAGCATCGCGGCGGCGCCCACTCCCGCGCCCACGGTGGACGTGGCGTTGGCGGCGCCCGCGATGAGCTTGTCCGCGAGCTGTTCGGGGCCGAGGCCCGGGAACTGCTTGCGGAGGGTCGCGAGATCGCGGACCGGGATCCGCGGGGCGTTCTCGATGAGCCGGTCGGCGAGATATCCGATGCCGGCCTTGGCGCCGCGCCCGCCCTTGCGCACGCCTTCCTTCACCCCGTGCGTGACGGCGGCAACACGGCTGCCCCTGGACCCGGCCTCAGAGGCGTTCCTTGCGGTCCTGGGGGCCCTGTCGGCCGCCGTCGCGTCCGGCACCGCCTCAAGGGCGTTCGCCGGTTCGAGCGAGGCTGCTCCGTCTGCTGAAGAGCCTCGCCCGTCGTCACGTGCGCCGACGTCCGAGACGCCGGCTTCGTCCGCCCCGCGCTTGCGGAAGCGGCGCTTCCGGAACGGGGTCGAGCCAGTCACGGCCGACCCCGCCTCAGTCGCAGTCGCGGCAGATCGGCTGGCCGTTCTTCTCCTTGGCCAGCTGGCTGCGGTGATGCACCAGGAAGCAGCTCATGCAGGTGAACTCGTCCTGCTGCTTCGGGAGCACGCGGACGGCGAGCTCCTCGTTGGAAAGATCGGCGCCGGGCAGCTCGAGGCCCTCGGCGGCCTCGAACTCGTCGACGTCGACCGCTGAGGTCGACTTGTCGTTCCGCCGGGCCTTGAGTTCCTCGATGCTGTCCTCGTTGACGTCATCGTCGGTCTTACGTGGGGTGTCGTAGTCCGTTGCCATGTCGCTCTCCCCCTCTGGGTGTCTGCGGGTGTCTCCAGCGCACGTAACGCGTGAGAGGCCGGACTTGTGCCCGACCTGAGGCGGAGATTTTGCCTCACATCAAGGTCTGTTACTCAATCGACACCCAACCGCACCTCTGAAGAGGCGTTCTGTTGGATGGCGATCGGGACCGTACACGGTCCTCGTACTGCGCTTCACGGGCGCCACCCCGTGTACTTCCCGTGATCAAGACTCCCGAAAACCCGGATTTTCCCGGCTTTCCGACGACTTTCACGATCACAGAGAGTAGATGGCCGAAAAATCGCCTCTGTGATCGATCGCACACATCATCCCCGGGGTCCACCCCTGGAAATTCCGCTCAAAGCGAACACGTCAGCGCGTCTGCGGCCGCTTCTCAGAGAGGCAAGGTGACTCGCATCACGAGCCCTCCCCCCTCACGCGGCTCCGCGATGATACGGCCCCCGTGGGCCCGCGCCACCGACCGGGCGATCGACAGGCCGAGACCCACGCCCTTGTCGCTGCCCGTCCGCTCCGTACGCAGCCTCCGGAACGGCTCGAAGAGGTTGTCGATCTCGTACGCGGGCACCACGGGGCCCGTGTTCGACACCACCAGGACCGCCTGACCGTGCTGAGCCTCCGTGGTGACCTCGACCCAGCCCTCGTCATGCACGTTGTACCTGACGGCGTTCTGAACGAGGTTCAGGGCGATCCGCTCCAGGAGGACGCCGTTGCCCTGCACGACGGCCAGACCGCGCTCCCCGCGGATCTCCACGCCCTTCGCGTCGGCCTCGGCCCGCACCTGGTCGACGGCGCGATTGGCCACCTCGGCGAGGTCGACCGGTTTCCGCTCCACGATCTGGTTGTCGCTGCGGGCGAGCAGCAACAGGCCCTCGACGAGCTGCTCGCTGCGCTCGTTGGTGGCGAGCAGCGTCTTGCCGAGCTGGTGGAGCTCCGGTGGCGCCCCGGGATCGGAGAGATGCACCTCCAGGAGCGTGCGGTTGATCGCCAGGGGCGTGCGCAACTCGTGCGAGGCGTTGCCGACGAACCGCTGCTGGGCGGTGAAGGCCCGCTCCAGGCGGTCCAGCATCTCGTCGAAGGTGTCCGAGAGCTCCTTCAGCTCGTCGTCCGGGCCGTCCAACTCGATGCGGCGGGACAGGTCCGTGCCGGCCACCCGGCGCGCGGTGCGCGTGATGCGGCCGAGCGGCGAGAGCACGCGGCCCGCCATCGCGTACCCGAAGGCGAAGGCGATCACGGCGAGGCCGAGCAGGGCGAGCAGCGAGCGGCTCAGCAGGTTGTCGAGCGCATTCTGACGCATGCGGTTGACGCACTCGTTGAGGGCGGCGTTGAGCTGCGTCTCGGTGGGGTGCTCAGGGAGCCCCTGGAAGTTGGTACAGGTGCTGCTGCTGACCGAAGACCTGCCCGTGACCCTGAACGGCAGGTCACTGCCCACGTTCAGGGCCTGGGCGGCGAGCAGGTAGATGATCGAGAGCAGCAGGATGCCCGCGATCAGGAACATGCCGCCGTAGAGCAGCGTGAGCCGTATGCGGATGGTCGGGCGCAGCCAGGGGAACGGCGGCTCGGCCTTCCTCGGGTCCCACGTCGGCTTCGGAGGCGCGGCTGGCGGCGCCGGGGTCGCGGCCACCGCCGGTCAGATCCGGTAGCCGGAGCCCGGCACCGTCACGATGACGGCGGGTTCACCGAGCTTGCGGCGCAGAGTCATGACGGTCACCCGGACGACGTTGGTGAACGGGTCCGTGTTCTCGTCCCAGGCCTTCTCCAGGAGCTGCTCCGCGGAGACGACCGCGCCCTCGCTGCGCAGCAGCACTTCGAGTACGGCGAACTCCTTGGGGGCAAGCTGGATCTCCTTGCCCTCGCGGAAGACCTCGCGGCGGTTCGGGTCGAGCTTGATCCCGGCGCGCTCCAGGACGGGCGGCAGCGGCACGCTGGTGCGCCGTCCGAGGGCACGCACGCGTGCCGTGAGCTCGCTGAACGCGAAGGGCTTGGGGAGGTAGTCGTCCGCGCCGATCTCCAGGCCCTCGACACGGTCGCTGACGTCGCCCGACGCGGTGAGCATCAGGACGCGGGTCGGCATGCCGAGCTCGACGATCTTGCGGCAGACGTCGTCGCCGTGGACGAGCGGGAGGTCCCGGTCGAGCACCACCACGTCGTAGTCGTTGACGCCGATGCGCTCCAGGGCGGCCGCTCCGTCGTACACGACGTCGACGGCCATGGCCTCCCGGCGCAGTCCGGTGGCCACCGCATCGGCGAGCAGCTGCTCGTCCTCGACGACGAGTACGCGCACGTCGCTGTCCTTCCTCTGTGCCCCTGCGGGCAGGTCTGTCTTGGGGTAGGCCTCCATCCTGCCCCTTTCGGCCATAAACCGGCTGTAAGGCGGCCTGTCGGCGTGATCGGGCCACGGGAATGCCGGATTTTCTCGGGCGGTTGAGGTTTCTGCGGAAGGGAGCCAGGGGAGGACGGCCTTACACCCGCGATCACGCTTTGTATGTGGCGCGCCACGAACCGCTTTCCCAGAGCGGCTTGAGACGTGATCGCCCCTTCTTTGAGGGCACACCCCCGTGCCATCGACCCACGACCCAGCCGAGGGGGCGCAACCATGGACGCATTCACCGCAGGTCTTCTGCAGCGCATAAAGGCCACGGAGTCCGACCTCACGATGGCCCGTGAGACGGGAGACGACTTCCTTGCCGAGGTCGAGCTGGCGGAGCTGGAAGATCTCCACCGCCTGGCCGCAGAGCACGGCGTCGAGGTGGGCGCACTCCACGCCTGACCGAGCCCCGCACATCTGAACGGAAGGGCCCCGACACCTGCATGAGGTGTCGGGGCCCTTCCGTCTGCCCGGACGTGGGTGCTCCGGTCCGCCCACGCGGGCGCGGACCTCTCAGTCGTGCCAGGCGCCGAGGTCCTCCAGGAGGCCCTGGAGCGTCTCGAAGAGGACGGGCGGGGCGGCGACGCTCAACTCGCTCGAAAGGGGCTCTCCGGGGCGGCCACCGGTCAGGGCGCCCGCTTCCCGCGCGACGAGGTCGCCCGCCGCGAAGTCCCACGGGTTGAGCCCCCGCTCGTAGTACGCGTCGAGCCGGCCCACAGCGACGTCGCACAGGTCGATGGCGGCCGATCCGGCGCGCCGGATGTCGCGGACCCGCGGGATCAGGTGGCGGGCCACCTCGGCCTGCTGGGCGCGGCGCTCGGCGATGTACCCGAAGCCGGTGCCGACCAGGGCCTGGTCGAGTGAGGGGGCGGGGCGCACGCGCGCGGGCAGGTCGTTGACGTGGGCGCCCTCGCCGAGGACCGCGCGGTACGTCTCGCCGCGCATCGGGGCGTGGACGACCCCGACGAGTGTCTCGCCGTCCTTGCGGGCGGCGATGGACACGGACCAGTCGGGGCGGCCGTAGAGGTAGTTGACGGTGCCGTCGATGGGGTCGACGACCCACTGGACGCCGCTGGTCCCCTCGGAGCTGGCGCCCTCTTCGCCGAGGACGCCGTCGGCGGGCCTGCGCTCCGCGAGGAAGTCGGTGATCAGCTTCTCGGAGGCGATGTCCATCTCCGTGACGACGTCGACGGCGCTGGACTTGGTGGCGGCCACGCCGAGGTCGTCGGGGCGTCCGTCGCGCAGGAAGGTTCCCGCGCGGTGTGCGGCCTCCAGGGCGACGGCGAGGAGTTCGGCCTTGAGGCCGGTCGGGTCGGCCGATTCGTTCACGTCGGTCACGTCGGTCACGGGAGGGTCCTTACGCGTACGGGCTGTCGGCGCCCGCGGCGGCGGGCTTCGGGGTGCGGGCGGGGCAGCAGCCGACCGGGCAGAGGTCGTGGCTCGCGCCGAGGGAGCCCAGGGCGCAGGGGTTCACGGGCGTGCCGCTCTCGGCGGCGGCACGCTCCAGGACCAGGTCCCGGATCGCGGCGGCGAAGCGCGGGTCGGCCCCGACCGTCGCCGAGCGCCGGACCGGGAGACCGAGCTCCGCCGCCTTGGCCTCGGCCTCGGTGTCCAGGTCGTACAGGACCTCCATGTGGTCCGACACGAAGCCGATGGGGACCATGACCACGGCCGGGACCCCGGCGCCGTGCCGCTCCTCCAGGTGGTCGCAGATGTCGGGCTCCAGCCACGGGATGTGGGGGGCGCCGCTGCGGGACTGGTAGACGAGCTGCCAGGGGTGCTCGGTGCCGGTCTCCTCGTGGACGACGTCGGCGATGAGGCGGGCCACGTCGAGGTGCTCCTTGACGTACGCACCGCCGTCGCCGTGGTCCTCGACGGGGCCGGAGGTGTCCGCCGCCGCGTTCGGGATCGAGTGCGTGGTGAACGCGAGGTGCGCGCCTTCCCGGACGTCGTCGGGGAGGTCGGCCAGGGACTTCAGGACTCCGTCGATCATGGGACGTACGAAGCCGGGGTGGTTGAAGTAATGCCTGAGCTTGTCGACCTTCGGCAGCTCAAGGCCCTCGGACTCCAGGACGGCGAGGGAGTCGGCGAGGTTCTCGCGGTACTGACGGCAGCCCGAGTACGAGGCGTACGCACTGGTGGCGAGGGTGAGGATGCGGCGGTGGCCGTCGGTGACCATCTCGCGCAGGGTGTCGGTCAGGTAGGGCGCCCAGTTGCGGTTGCCCCAGTAGACCGGCAGGTCCAGGCCGTGCTCCGCGAAGTCCTTGCGCAGGGCGTCGAGCAGGGCGCGGTTCTGGTCGTTGATGGGGCTGACCCCGCCGAACAGGAAGTAGTGCTGCCCCACCTCCTTGAGCCGCTCCTTGGGGATGCCGCGCCCGCGTGTCACGTTCTCCAGGAACGGGACGACGTCGTCCGGGCCTTCGGGGCCGCCGAACGAGAGCAGCAGCAGGGCGTCATACGGAGTGGGATCCAGCGCATCGGACATGCATCCGATCCTGCCACCCGCCACTGACATGCGGAAAACGGCCTCCGCCGACCGGAAGAATCACGGTGCGCCCGGCCCCGCGGGAGCCGTAAGCTGTATCGGCCATCTTCATGCCTTACCGGGGCCCCTCCTCGCGGGATCCGCCCCGGCGTTTCAGCGGAGTCCACGTGCCAAGCCCCTACCGCGCCATCTTCGCCGCCCCCGGCACCAAGGCGTTCTCCACCGCCGGATTCCTCGGCCGCATGCCGCTGTCGATGATGGGCATCGGCATCGTGACCATGGTGTCCCAGCTGACCGGGAGGTACGGCCTCGCGGGCGCCCTGTCGGCGACCGTGGCGCTCTCCGCGGCCGCGATCGGGCCGCAGATCTCCCGGCTCGTCGACCGCTACGGCCAGCGCCGGGTGCTGCGCCCCGCGACGCTCGTGTCCCTGGCCGCGGTCGCGGGGCTGCTGCTCTGCGCGAAGTTCGAGACGGCCGACTGGACGCTGTTCGTCTTCGCCGCGCTGGTCGGCTGCGTGCCGAGCGTGGGCTCGATGATCCGGGCGCGCTGGGCCGTCCTGTACCGCGGCACCCCGCAGCTCCACACCGCGTACTCCTTCGAGTCGGTGGTGGACGAGGTCTGCTTCATCTTCGGGCCGATCATCTCGATCGGGCTCTCCACGGTGTGGTTCCCCGAGGCCGGGCCGCTGCTCGCGGGCGCCTTCCTCGCCGTCGGCGTCTTCTGGCTGACGGCGCAGCGGGACACCGAACCGGTGCCGCACCCGCGCGAGCACCACACCAAGGAGTCGGCGCTCCGCAGCGGGGGCCTCCAGGTGCTGGTCGCCACGTTCGTCGCGACCGGCGCGATCTTCGGGTCGATCGACGTGGTGACCGTGGCGTACGCGGAGGACCAGGGCCACAAGTCCGCGGCGAGCCTGGTCCTCGCCGTCTACGCGCTCGGCTCCTGTGTGGCCGGCGCGGCCTTCGGGCTCGTGCACTTCAAGGGGGCGCCCGCCCCCAGGTGGCTGCTGGGTGTCTGTGCGATGGCCGTGAGTATGATCCCGCTGCAACTGGTCGGGAACCTGCTGTTTCTGGCCGTGGCGCTGTTCGTGGCGGGCCTCTCCATCGCGCCGACGATGATCACGACGATGGCCCTCGTCGAGCAGCACGTACCACGCGCGAAACTGACCGAAGGCATGACGTGGGTGAGCACGGGACTCGCGGTCGGCGTCGCGCTCGGCTCCTCCGCGGCCGGCTGGGTCATCGACGCCGCGGGGTCGGGGGCCGGGTACGGGGTACCGGGGATCTCCGGAGCCGTCGCGGCCGCGGTCGGATTCCTGGGGTATCGCCGGCTGAAGCGGCCGGTTCCGCAACGGGGAGGGTCCCATGAGCACGGGCACGGGCAGCGGGAAGAGCACAGCGACGTGGCGTAACTGGGCGGGCAACGTCACCGCACGGCCGGCCCGGGAGACCACCCCGGCCTCGGTCGACGAACTGGCGGCCGCCCTGCGCCGGGCCAAGGAGGACGGCCTCAAGGCCAAGCCCGTCGGCACCGGGCACTCCTTCACGCCGGTCGCCTCGACCGACGGCCTCCTGATACGCCCCGATCTGCTGACCGGCATCCGCGCCGTCGACCGCGCCGCGGGTACGGTCACCGTGGAGGCAGGCACCCCGCTGAAGCGCCTGAACGCGGCGCTCGCCCGGGAAGGCCTGTCGCTCACGAACATGGGCGACATCATGGAGCAGACCGTCTCCGGAGCCGTCAGCACCGGCACGCACGGCACGGGCCGCGACTCGGCCTCCGTCGCCGCCCAGATCGTGGGCCTCGAACTGGTCACCGCGGACGGCTCGGTCCTCACCTGCTCGGCCGACGAGAACCCAGACGTCTTCGCCGCCGCACGCGTCGGACTCGGCGCGCTCGGCGTGATCACCGCGATCACCTTCGCCGTCGAGCCGGTCTTCTTCCTGACGGCCCGTGAGGAACCGATGACCTTCGACAAGGTCACCGACGACTTCGACGCACTGGTCACCGAGAACGAGCACTTCGAGTTCTACTGGTTCCCGCACACGGGGAACTGCAACACCAAGCGCAACAACCGCAGCCCCGGCCCCGCGGCGCCGCCCGGCAAGGTCAGTGCCTTCGTGGAGGACGAGCTGCTCTCCAACGGCCTCTTCCAGGTGGTCAATTCCGTGGGCCGGGCCTTCCCCGCCACCATCCCCGGCATCGCCAAGATCTCCAGCAAGGCGCTCTCCGCGCGGACGTACACGGACATCCCCTACAAGGTCTTCACCAGCCCGCGCCGGGTGCGGTTCATGGAGATGGAGTACGCCGTTCCGCGCGAGGCCCTCGTGCCGGCCCTGCGTGAGCTGAAGGCGATGGTGGACCGCTCGCGGCTGCGGATCAGCTTCCCCGTGGAGGTCCGCACGGCGCCCGCGGACGACATCACGCTCTCCACGGCTTCGGGCCGGGAGACCGCGTACATCGCCGTACACATGTACCGGGGCACTCCGTACCAGGCGTACTTCGCGGCCGCGGAGCGGATCTTCACCGCGCACGAGGGGCGGCCGCACTGGGGCAAGATGCACACGCGCGACGCGGCGTACTTCTCCGAGAAGTACCCCCGCTTCGACGAGTTCACCGCCCTGCGCGACCGCCTCGACCCGGACCGCATGTTCGGCAACGACTACCTGCGCCGGGTCCTCGGCGCCTGACCCCCTGTCGGCGCCGACCCGCCTCTACGGAGTGGGCGTTCCGCCCTGCTGGGGTTCGCCGCCGGTGCCCGAGCCCTTCGAGGGCGTGGGCGTCGGGGTGGGCTTGGGCGTCGGCGTCGGGTCCGTCTTGGATCCGTCGTCCCCGGAGTCGGAGCCGTCGCCCTTGTCCTTGTCCTTGTCCGGGTCCGTGCCGGTGCCGTTTCCGGTGTCGTCCTTCGAACCGGAGTCGGTGCCGCTGCCGTTGTCGTTGCCCGTGCCGTTGCCCGAGCTGTCGCCGCCGGTCCCGTTGGGGTCCTGCGACGCGTTGTCGCCGCCCTCCTGGGAGCCGTCACCCGTGCCCGACGTGCCGCCGTCCGAAGGCTCCCCGGAGGGCTCGTCGATGGGCGGGGGCTGCTTCCTCGGGGAGGAGTTGTGCCCGGAGACGCCGTTGCTGATCGTGGTGCCCTCGCCGCCGCTCAGGTCCTTGCCGGAGACCAGCTCGTACGTGGTGATGCCCGCCATGGCGACACCGAAGACGACGGCCGCGGCGATCAACGGCCGCTTCCAGCTGCGGACCTGCGAACGGTGCGTGGTGCCCTCGGTGAACTCCTCCGACGGGAGCGCCGGTTCGAAGGCGGTCGTCGCCGCCGGCGCCGGGGCGGGGCCCGTGGTGCGCAGCACGCGCGTGGCGTCGTCCTGCGGCAGCGCCTGTGTGGCGTCGACCGCACCGAGGAGTTGCGTCCTCTCGGCGTCGGCACCGGCTCCCGCGGCGGGCAGCAGCGTCGTGGCGTCCGCGTCGCCCGCGGGGTGCGGCACCGACGGCACCGTCGACGGTGCCGTGCCCGCGGCGGGCAGGACCGTGGTGGGGTCCGCCGAGGGGTCCGTGTCCCCGGCCGTGGGCAGCAGCGCTGTCGCGTCGGCGTCGGTGCCGGGGGCGGCCGCCTCCGGCCTTCCCCACGTCGTGGTCACCGGCCCCGTCGCGCCGAGGGCCCCCGGGTAGGCGGATGTTCTGGCGGAGGTCCTGAATGTCTCGGGCACCTGCGCCGCGGCCGTCACCGGAACCTGCCGCGCCCTCGGCTTGGCCTGCACGGTGACGTCACGTATCTGCTCGCCCGTACGCCTGAAGAAATGCTGGAAGACGGTGCCGCCGCAGGTCGCGATCGCGCTCACGACACCGGCGCCGAGGATCGTCCCGTAGACACCGAGGTTCGAGGCGAGCTTCGCCGCCACCACCGCGGCGATGGCGCTCCCCGCCACCTGCGGCACACTCAGATCGAGGCGCCGCTTCTCCTCCGGCTCCCCCTGGTCCTTCGACTCCTTGCCGGAATCCGGCTTTTCACGCATCTCCGACCCTTGCCTGCCTTTCTCGACTGACTACACGAGACAGGGACGTATGGGCGAAGTGATTAGTTCCGTTTCTGTCGATTCCGTGAAGTGCGCCACCCGCGCACGAACGGCGCAGCGCAGGGGCGGGCATCAACTCCCGTCCTCCATGAGAAGTTCGGCGGCGCGGCGGTCCACCCGCGTGGCCCGAATGGAGTACTGTTGCGAGCCCTGGGTCCGGTCTCCCGCCAGGGTGCCCGGGGCCTTGCAGGACCGCCGGGTGGGGGGCTCGCTGCACAGGGTGACGAAGGTCGTCACTTAGCGTTGCGAATAGGTAACCGTGCCATAACGGCGATCCAGGGCCCCTGCCCGACACGCCGGGCAACTCGGCAAGGTTGTGGCAGGCTGCACCCGGGCAGGCCACACTCGACTAGCGGAAGCAGCGACGCACGTGACGTCGGCAGGCACCACCCGGGAGGTCCCCATGCCCGAACTGCGTGTCGTGGCCGTCAGCAACGACGGCACACGGCTGGTGCTGAAGGCTGCGGACAGCACGGAGTACACGCTTCCGATCGACGAGCGGCTGCGTGCGGCCGTCCGCGGCGACAGGCCCCGACTCGGCCAGATCGAGATCGAGGTGGAGAGCCACCTCCGCCCCCGCGACATCCAGGCGCGGATACGTGCCGGCGCCAGCGCGGAAGAAGTGGCCCAGCTCGCTGGCATCCCCGTCGATCGCGTCCGCCGCTTCGAAGGACCCGTGCTCGCCGAGCGCGCCTTCATGGCGGAGCGCGCCAGGAAGACTCCCGTACGCCGTCCCGGCGAGAACACCGGGCCCCAGCTCGGCGAGGCCGTCCAGGAACGGCTGCTGCTGCGGGGCGCCGACAAGGACACCGTCCAGTGGGACTCCTGGCGCCGTGACGACGGCACCTGGGAGGTCCTGCTCGTCTACCGCGTCGCGACCGAGCCGCACTCCGCGTGCTGGACGTACGACCCGCCCCGGCGGCTCGTCCAGGCCGTGGACGAGGAGGCGCGTTCGCTGATCGGCGAGACGGACGACATCGCCGCGCCCGAGCCCAGCTTCCCGTTCGTGCCGCGCATCGCGAGGCTCCCCAGGGACCGCCCGGCGGACCGGCCGCTCGACCGTGCCCTGGACCGTCAGCTGGACCGCCCGAGCATCCCCGCGCCTCCCGCCGATCCGCCGGAGGAAGGGCTCGGGGCGGGCGCCGCCGTCGCCGAGCAGGAACGCGACTCCCTGACCAGCCTCCTGGAGGCGGTGCCGAGCTTCCGCGGCGACATGGTGGTGCCCGAGCGCCCCTCGGCGGCCACCGCGGAGCTGCCGCCCACCGTCACGCCCGTCGTGCCCGTCCCGGAGGACCCCGAGCAGGAGACGGACGCCGAGGAGCCCCCGGCGGCGGCCGGCGCGGGTGCCGCCTACGCGGACGTCCTGATGCCGCGTTCGGTGGCGAGCCACCGCGACCGGCTCGTCGGCTCGACGGACCGCCAGGCGGAGGCCGACGGCGTGCGACCGGGCCGACGCGCGGCCGTCCCCAGCTGGGACGAGATCGTCTTCGGCACGCGCCGCAAGAAGCAGGAGTAGCCGCAAACCAGCCAGTCTCTACGGAGAGGGGGCCCACACCGTTCGGTGTGGGCCCCCTCTCCGTAGAGCTGCCTTTGCGGATGCCGGAAGCGCTATCGCGGGTCCGGACCCGTGGCGACCGGCCGCGCCGGGTCGGCCGACCACTCCGACCACGAGCCGACGTACAGCGCGGCGGGGATGCCCGCCACGGCGAGGGCAAGCACCTCGTGGGCGCCCGAGACGCCCGAACCGCAGTAGACGCCGACCTCCGCGGTGTCGGCGGTGCCCAGCTTCTCGAAACGCTCCGCGAGCTCGGCGGCGGGCTTGAAGCGGCCGTCCGCGTCGACGTTCTCCGTAGTGGGCGCCGAGACCGCGCCGGGGATATGTCCTGCCACCTTGTCGATCGGCTCAACCTCGCCGCGGTAGCGCTCGGCGGCGCGGGCGTCCAGGAGCAGGCCGGAGCGGGCCAGGGCCGCGGCGGAGTCCGCGTCCAGCAGGTCCTTGCTGTTCGGTGCCGGTACGAAGGAGCCCTCGGCAGGAGCCGTACCCGCCCCCTTCTCCAGCGGCCCCGTCCACAGGTCGATGCCGCCGTCGAGCACACGCACGGACGCGTGACCCGTCCAGCGGAGCATCCACCACAGACGTGCCGCCGCCCAGTTCTGGCCACCGTCGTACACGACGACGTCCCGGTCCTGGGCGACCCCCGCCGCCCGCATCACGGCGCCGAAGCGGTCCACGTCGGGCAGCGGGTGCCGACCCCCCGCACCGGCGGGACCGGCCAGGTCAGCGTCGAGATCGACGAACACGGCCGACGGAATGTGGCCTTCCTCGTATGCGGAGCGCAGCGAGCCCGCGTGGTGCCAGCGGACGTCGAGCAGGACCGGCGGATTCTCGCCCGCCAGCTCGCTGGCGAGTTCGGATGCGGAGATGATGGCATTCATGGCCCCATCCTTGCGTACGGGGTAGTCGCGCCGCCAAGGTCCGGCTACCCTGCTCCGCCGGACACGGCCGAACACGGGGCGTATGGAAACATGCACGCCCTGTTCGATGCACAGACATCGCTCAGCAATCACGTGTTCACGGATGAGAAGCAATAAATCGGGCATCTACGGCGGGAAGCCGAACAGCGCGGCGCGGCCGGGACGCGCGGTGCGCAGGGCGGTGCGAGCATCTGCACGGGCGGGAGACGTCCGCGCGAATGTCGCATGCGCATTCGAATGAGAACCGAGCGGCCGACACGGAGGCCGAGGAGAGGGTGACGATGACCGAGGCGCGGGCGAATGGGGTCTCCCCTGAACAGAGCTCGTCGGGACAGAGCGCGTCGGACCCCTTCGGGAAAGTGCGGCAGGACGGCGGAGGGACGGGCCGGCACCGGCCCGGTACGCCCTGCTGGGTGAGCCTGATGACGCGCGACCTGCCCGCGACCCAGGAGTTCTACGGGGCACTCTTCGGGTGGGAGTTCCGGCCGGGCCCCGAGCAACTCGGGCCGTACGTGCGGGCCCTGCTCGACGGCCACGAGGTGGCGGGCATCGGCCGGCTGCCCGCCGACCGCCACCTGCCCATCGCCTGGACGACCTACCTGGCGACGGACGACGCGGACGCGACGGCGGAGGCGGTGCGCCACTGCGGCGGCACGGTCGGCGTGGGCCCGCTCGACGCGGGCGACGCGGGCCGGCTCGCGATCGCGTCGGACCCGATGGGCGCCGTGTTCGGACTCTGGCAGGCGGCGGCGCACGTGGGCACCGCGATGGTCGGCAGGCCCGGCACACCCACCTGGAACGAGCTCCTGACGCTGGAGACGAGCAGCGTCGTGAAGTTCTACCAGAACGTCTTCGACTGCACGGTGGAGGCCGTCGTCTCGGCGGACTTCGACTACGTGACGCTGCACGTGGACGGCCGGCCGGTCGCGTCCGTGCACGGCCTCGGCCAGGCGCTGCCGCGCGACCGGGGGCCGCACTGGATGACGCACTTCGAGGTCGCCGACGTGGACGAGGCGGTGGAGCGGGTCGTCGAGCTCGGCGGCCACGTCATCAGGCCCGCCTGGGAGGCCGCCTACGGCCGGATGGCGACCGTCGCGGACCCGGAGGGCGCGGCCTTCACCGTCGTACGCTCACGGGCGGACGCCTGAGTCAGACGCGGGCGGCGGCCGTGTCGACCGGCAGCACGTCCGGCGACAGGGCTCCCGCACGCGCGGTCGCCGCCGTCGTCCTGCGCCGGTGGTGGCGGCGGCACAGCACCTCGTAACCCACCTCGTCCGGCGACTGGTTGACGTCACCGACGACCACCTGGGCGCCCTCGACGACCATTTCGCCCCCTATGGTGCGTGCGTTGTGCGTGGCCCGCGCGCCACACCAGCAGAGGGCCTCGACCTGGAGCACCTCGACGCGGTCGGCGAGCTCGACCAGGCGCTGGGAGCCCGGGAAGAGCTTGGAGCGGAAGTCCGTGGTGATGCCGAAGGCGAAGACGTCGAGACCGAGATCGTCGACGACCCTGGCGAGCTGGTCGATCTGGTCCGGGGCCAGGAACTGCGCCTCGTCCGCGATCACGTAGTCCGCGCGGCCGCCCTGCGAGAGGTGGTCGACGAGGTGGGCGTAGAAGTCGAAGTCGTCCGCCGCCTCGATCGCGTCGGTCACGAGGCCGAGCCGGGAGGAGAGCTTGCCCTCGCCCGCGCGGTCGTCCCGCGTGAAGATCATCCCCTGGAGTCCGCGGGCGGAACGGTTGTGCTCGATCTGCAGAGCCAGCGTGCTTTTTCCGCAGTCCATCGTTCCGGAGAAGAACACCAGCTCGGGCATGGGGAGGGGGAGACCTTTCGGGCGCGAGGATGACGGGGAGGCGGGCGGGCGGAGCCCGGTCAGGAGCGTACTTCGAGGAGCGGGACGAGCTGCTCGACGGGGGTCATGGAGCCGTGCATGCCGACGAGGGCGGACTCCTTGGGCTCGCGCTCCGAAGCGATGATCGCCACGTCGTCGTGGGCCGCCGCGACGACGTCACCGATCCGGTCGTACACACGTTGATCAATGTGTGGACCAAACCAGCCCGCGTTGATCGCCTCGTCACGTCCCGCGACCCAGAATTGCTCACCGAGCACTTCGCGCCACACCGTCAGGACGTCGTTCGCGGCGCCCGGCACCGCGTAGACGTGACGGGCGCGGCCTTCGCCGCCGAGGAGGGCGACACCGGCACGCAGCTCCCAGTCCTCGTCGAAGTCGATGCGGGACGCGTCGTCGAAGGGGATGTCGATCATGCCGTGGTCCGCGGTGACGTACAGGGCGCTGCGCGGCGGGAGCTGCTCGGCGAGGCGCTGCACGAGCCGGTCGACATACATGAGCTGGCCGCGCCAGGCGTCGGAGTCGACGCCGAAGCGGTGCCCCTTGCCGTCCACTTCCGCGTAGTACGTGTAGACCAGCGAACGGTCGCCCGCCGCCAGTTGCTTGGCGGCGAGGTCCATGCGGTCCTCTCCGGAGGCCCTGCCCCGGAAGGTGCCGCCGCTCAGCGCGACCTTGGTGAGCGGGGTGTGCTCGAAGGTCGGCGAGGAGACCTGCGCGGTGTGCACGCCCGCTTCGTGGGCGCGCTGGAAGACGGTGGGGTACGGCTGCCAGGCATGCGGTTCGGTCCACGGGTTCCAGCGCAGCTGGTTCATGAGCTGGCCGGTGTCGGGGTCACGGACCGCGTAGCCGGGCAGGCCGTGCGCGCCGGGCGGCAGGCCCGTGCCGACCGAGGCGAGCGAGGTCGCGGTGGTGGCGGGGAAGCCCGCGGTGACGGGCTGTCCCGTGCCGCCGCGCGAGCTCTGCAGCAGCGACGTCAGGAAGGGCGCTTCAGCAGGGTGCGCCTTGAGCTGCTCCCAGCCGAGGCCGTCGATCAGGAAGACGCAGTTCCGGTCGGCCGGTGCGAGTTCGGGGATGACCGGCACGAAGCCGTCGACACCCTGGTGGGCGACGAGGGTGGGCAGCAGGTCGGCGAGCGAGCCCGCGCCGTACGCGGGCACGGGAGCGGTGTCGAGGGCGAGCGGTTGTACGTCGTCCCAGGAAGGAAGGGACATCAGCGGGCGTTGTCCGCGGTCGCCTCGGACAGGGCCTGCGCGAAGGCAAGGGTCTGCCGCACGGTGTCGGGGCCGTCGCCCGCCTCGCTGACGCGCAGGCTGAGGTCGTCGGCGGTCGAGCTGCCCGTGTACCCGTGGTCGGCCTCGCAGTTGGGGTCGCCGCAGGCGGCGGGCTCCAGGTCGATGCGCGACACGGCGCCCCAGCCGATGGTCAGGACGACCTCGCGGGGCGGCGTCCCGGGAACGTACTTCTCGGGGTTGGCGACGACGCGGCTGACCACGACCGAGGAGATGCGGCCGATCTTGACGGACTCCGTGGAGGTCGTCGCGTACGGCGTCGGGGACGTGCTGTCCGCGGCCTGCTCGTCGGTGTGGCTGACGATGAAGCGCGTGCCGGTGAGGACGAGGACGGTGACGTGCCGGCGCACTTCGTTGGCGTCGAACGTCGTCTCCTGGTGGACCAGGTACGACCCGATGGCCTCGCCGCCGATCGCGGCCTCCACCGCCTCGGCCACGAGGGCCGGGTAGTAGCCGCTGCGCTCGATCGCCGCGCGCAGCCCCTGGGTCGTCGTACCGGTCTTTGCCATGCCGTCCATCCTACGGCCCGGCGCGGGGCGCACGGTGCCCCACGGGCGCCTCAGTAGCCGGGAAGGGTGCGCGGGCCCAGGTCGTCGCGGGCGGGCGGGGGCGCGAGGCGTACGGAGGCGTCGAGCACGGAGAGGCCGCGCTGGGCGACGACGACGGGCTCCAGGGAGACGCCGACCACTTCGGGGTGGTCGTCGACGAGCCGGGAGACCCGCTGGAGGAGCTCTTCGAGGGCAGGGGTGTCGACGGGCGCCGAGCCGCGCCAGCCGAACAGGAGCGGCGCGGTGCGGATGGATCGAACCAGGGAGCCCGCCTCCCGGTCGGTGACCGGGACGAGGCGGTGGGCGGTGTCGCCGAGCAGCTCGGAGGCGGCGCCCGCGAGGCCGAAGGAGAGCACCGCTCCGGCCGCCGGATCGATCACCGCGCGGACCACGGTGTCGACCCCGCGCGGCACCATGCCCTGCACGACGGGACGCAGCTCGGCGGGTTTGCCGAAGGCGTCCGTCAGCTCCTGGTACGCCCGTCGCAGTTGCTCCTCGTCGGCGAGGTCGAGGCGCACCCCGCCGAGGTCCGCGCGGTGGCGCAGGTGCGGGGCGGTGGTCTTCAGGGCCACGGGGTAGCCCAGGGTCCGCGCGGCTTCCGCGGCCGCGTCGGGGTCGGGCGCGGCAAGCGCTTGCCGTACGGGGATGCCGTACCGCGCGAGCAGTTCGTGGGCGTCGGCCGGGGCGAGGGTGAGCCCGCGCGGATCGCCGTCCGCGGCGAGCAGCTCCTCGATGCGGCCCGCGGCGCCGTTCTCGTCGATGTCGTCGTACTCGTGCACCCGGCCCGGCTCCGCGGCCTCGCGGCGCCACTGCGCGTACTTGACGGCTTCGGAGAGGGCACGTACGGCCCGCTCCGCGGCGGGGTAGGCGGGGATGCGGTACTGGTCGGAGGGGGGCGGCTCGGGGGTTTGCGTGGAGGGCGACTCCACGGCGGGTGGCTGAGGGGCCTCCGTGGACGGGGGCTCCACGGAGGGCGGCGTCTCCGGTTCCCTGACGGTCGGCGGGGTGGGCGCGTCGGGTCCCGTGCTGGTCGCCGCGGCGAGCGCCTCGGCGAGACCGCCGAGCTCCACGTGCACCACGGCCACCGGCTTCGCCGGGCACCCGGCCGCCGCCGCCCGCAGCTCCGTGGCGAGCGTCTCGGGGTCGGTCGTCGCGCCGTCCTCCCCCACCCACGGGATCGCGTTGACGATCACCGCGTCGCAGCCGTCGTCCGACAGGGCCTCGGCGAGCGCGGTGCGGAAGTCCGCCGGGGTGGCCCCAGTCGTCAGGTCGCGCGGCCGCTGCGGCCGCAGTCCGTCGGCGACACACGCGTCGTACGTGAGGAGGCCGAGCGACTCGGAGTTGCCGAGGATGGCGACGCGAGGCCCTGAAGGGAGCGGCTGCCCCGCGAGCAGGAGTCCCGCGTCGACCATCTCGGTGACGGTGTCGACGCGGATGACGCCCGCCTGGCGCAGCAGCGCCGAGACCGTGGCGTGCGGCAACCGGGTCGCCTGGACGGCGTGGCCGGTCGGCGTGATGCCGCTGTGCCGAGCGCCCTGGACGACGACCAGCGGTTTGGTGGTGGCCGAACGCCGCGCGAGGCGGGTGAACTTGCGCGGGTTGCCGATCGTCTCCAGGTACATCAGCGTGACGTCGGTGTCCGGGTCCTCGAACCAGTACTGGAGGAGGTCGTTGCCGGACACGTCCGCGCGGTTGCCGGATCCGACGAAGGTGGACAGGCCCGCTCCCCTGCGGTGCAGTCCGGACAGCAGGGCGATGCCGATGGCGCCGGACTGGGTGAACAGGCCGATGCGCCCCCGCGCGGGTGACTGCGGGGCGAGCGAGGCGTTGAGCCGTGTCTCCGGAGAGGTGTTGATGACGCCGAAGGCGTTCGGGCCGATGATGCGCATGCCGTAGGACCGGGCCTGGCGGACGAGTTCGCGCTGCCGCTCGCGGCCCTCGACACCGCTCTCCCCGTACCCGGCGGACAGCACGACGAGGCCACGCACTCCGCGCTCCCCGCACTCGGCGACGACCTGCGGGACGCGGTCGGCGGGCACGGAGATCACCGCGAGATCCACGGGTTCCTCGATGTCCGCCACGGAGCGGTGCGCGGGCACTCCGTCGATGTCCGCGCGTTTTTGGGCGCCCTCTCCGGAGGCGCCCTCTCCGGAGGCGTCCTCTCCGAAGACACTGTCCCCGAAGGCGCTGTTCACCGCGTACAGGCGCCCGGTGTAACCGGACTCCTGGAGGTTGTTCAGGACGCTGCGGCCCACTCCGCCGGGCGCCCGGCCCACCCCGATCACCGCGACCGACCCCGGTGTGAGGAGCCGCTGCACGGACCGTCCCTCGGCGCGCTGTTCACGGGCGCGCTGCACGGCGAGCGAGCGGTCGGTCGGCTCCAGGTCGAACTCCAGGCGGACGACGCCGTCCTCGAAGCTGCGCTTCTGCTGGTAGCCCGCGTCCGTGAAGACCTTGATCATCTTGGTGTTGGCGGGCAGCACCTCGGCGGCGAAGCGGCGGATGCCGCGCTCCCTGGCGACGGCCGCGATGTGTTCGAGGAGCGTGGAGGCGACACCCCTGCCCTGGTGGGCGTCCTGCACGAGGAAGGCGACCTCGGCCTCGTCGGCGGGCGCGCTGGCGGCCATGCCGCGTTCGTCGATGCGGTCGTAGCGCACGGTGGCGATGAACTCGCCGCCGACGGTGGCCGCGAGCCCCACCCGGTCCACCTGGTCGTGATGGGTGAAGCGGTGCACGTCCTTGGCGGACAGCCGCGGGTAGGGCGCGAAGAAGCGGTAGTACTTCGACTCGTCCGAGACCTGTTCGTAGAAGCTGACCAGGCGGTCCGCGTCCTCGGCCGTGATGGGCCTGATGCGGGCGGTGCCTCCGTCGCGCAGCACCACATCGGCTTCCCAGTGCGACGGGTAGTCGTGCCGATCCTGCTGATCCGACGGGGTCTGCATGGGGCCAGGGTACGGGTCGCGCGGCCGCCCGGGCCGGGGCAGGCTAGGACAGGTCGAAGGGCGGCCGGGCCCGGGACCTCTGTCCGGCAGAGCACCCGCGACGGCATGAGAGACTGGTCTAGACAAGTGTGAGACACCTGGAAGGGCAGCAACACATGGCTGAGCGCCGCGTCAACGTCGGCTGGGCCGAGGGCCTTCACGCCCGACCCGCCTCCATCTTCGTCCGCGCGGCCACGGCCGCCGGCGTCCCCGTGACGATCGCCAAGGCCGACGGCAACCCGGTCAACGCCGCTTCGATGCTCGCGGTGCTCGGCCTGGGTGCCCAGGGCGGCGAAGAGATCGTGCTCGCCTCCGACGCCGAGGGTGCCGACGCCGCCCTCGACCGTCTGGCGAAGCTGGTCGCCGAGGGGCTCGAGGAGCTTCCGGAGACGGTCTAGGACACGTTCCTCGCATTACGTCGATGGGGTCACCCGGAATTCCGGGTGACCCCATCGACGCATGTACGGCCCCGAATAGGTCGAACAATTCGCGCACAACGTCGGAATTTCATATACGGCACCTCCGTTAATTGCGGAGACTCACCGTGTTTACGGCATGTTGCGAATCCCTCACACGATCGCTCCGGACACGGCCGCTCCGACTCGCGGGACGCAATCGGTGGGATGCACGCGCCCGCTCGACGTGCGCGGCGGTCAGCGCCCTCGCCCGTTGCGCGTCCCGGCGGGCCACCGCGTCCACGATCGCCGCGCGCTCGGACCAGGACTCGCCCGGCGCCGCCGAGGGATCGACGACGTACATCCAGGCGATCTTGTGCCGGAGCGGGGTGAGCAGCGCCGTGAGGCCGGGACTGCCGGACGCCTGGGCGAGCGTCTCGTGGAACCAGCCGCCCAGGGAGCGCAGATCCTCCCCCAGGCCGCTCCTCGCACGCTCCTGCCCCAGCCTGACGAGCCCGCGCAGGACCTTCAGGTGCGCGTCCGTGCGGCGCTGCGCGGCGCGGGCCGCGGCGAGCGGTTCCAGCAGCGTCCGGACCTCCAGGAGGTCCGCCGCCTCCTGCTCCGTCGGCTCGGCGACGCACGCGCCGGCGTGCCTGCGGGTGACGACGAAGCCCTCCGCCTCCAGCGTGCGCAGAGCCTCGCGCACGGGGACGCGGGAGACGCCGTAGCGCCGCGCGAGGAGGTCCTCGGTGAGCTTGCCGCCTCTTTCGTACACACCGGCGACTATGTCGTCCCGAATGGCCGTGCACACCGAGTGCGCGGGAACGCGCATGACCGGACCTCCGCTTTGATCCCCGCGCAACGCGGTCGACCGACGCTCTTTCCGTGACTCTATTGCAGGGCACCGGAATTTCCGACAGCGCGCCGGAATTCATGACTGCCTTTTGGCCAAGAACACGGCGGTCGGGAACGGCGAAAGCCCCGGCTCACGAGGAGCCGGGGCTTTCGGTGCGGTGCTGCGGGGCCGCGTCGGTCAGACGTTGACGCCGTGCGAGCGCAGGTACGAGACGGGGTCGATGTCCGAGCCGTACTCCGCGCCGGTGCGGGCCTCGAAGTGGAGGTGCGGGCCGCTGGAGTTGCCGGTGGAACCGGAGAGGCCGATCTGCTGGCCCGGGGTGACCGTCTGGCCGACGGTGACGCCGAGGGACGACATGTGGCCGTACTGGGTGTACGTGCCGTCGTTCATCTTGATGACCACGTTGTTGCCGTAGGCACCGCCCCAGCCGGCCTCGACGACGGTGCCGGAGCCGACCGCGTGGACCGAGGTGCCGGACGCGGCGTGGAAGTCGACACCGGTGTGACTGCCGGAGGACCACATGGCGCCGCCGGTCTGGTAGCCCGTGGAGACGTACGAGCCGGAGATCGGGGAGACGTAGGTGTTCAGGCGCTTGCGCTCGGCCTCGCGGGCGGCACGCTCCTTGGCCTCGCGCTCCTTCTTGGCCTTCGCCTTGGCCTCGGCCTCGGCCTTGCGCTTCTCCTCGGCGGCCTTCTTCTTGGCGGCCTCTTCGGCCTTCTTGGCTGCCGCGGCGTCGTCGGCGGCCTGGCGCTGCGCGGCGGCCTGCGCGTCGATGCTCTCGGCGAGCGAGTCGCCGACGGATATCGCCTGGGTGAGACCGGTGTGCTCCACGGCCGCTTCATCGGCGGCGGCGAGCGCGGGGCCGGCGAGGCCTCCGATGACACCGGTGGTGGTGAGCGCCGCGACACCCGCGACGTTCGCGGTGGTCCGCGTCATACGGCTCGGACGACGGTGCTTCCCGGTGGCACGGGTGAACGCCATGTGGCGGGTGTTCCTTTCCTTCCCTCTCGCCTACCGGGTTAGCTGACGGGTTCGGAGCAGGAAGGTCTCCTACGAGTCCCTCGCCTCACGGCAAGGTTCCCGATTCACCCCAAGGGACGTGTGGGTCCCCGGCTCCCCTGGCTCGCGCCATGTGGGGACTCGGCGATGACTGCCCGGTGCCGCGGGTGCGGCGTACTGCGCGACGGACAGCCGGATCGAAGCTAAACGGATCGTCATTCAATCGACAAACAGAACGCGACTTTTGTAGCGCACGCCACACGGCAGACAGGCAACCGCCATGCGAATCCGGACATATGAGGACCCCGGTGACCGAAACGGGTCACCGGGGTCCTCTCGGCTGTCCGTCACTCAGCCGGTGACCACGCTCACTTCACCGATCCCGAGGGCCCTGACGGGCTCCTCGATCTGTGCGGCGTCCCCCACCAGGACCGTCACCAGGCGGTCGTCCGGGAAGGCGTTCACGACGGCCGCGGTGGCCTCCACGGTGCCCGTGGCGGCCAGCTGCCGATACAGCTGGGCCTGGAAGTCGTCCGGCAGGTTCTGCTCGACCTGGTCGGCGAGCGTCGCCGCCACGGAGGCCGCCATCTCGTACTTGAGGGGGGCCACGCCCACCAGGTTCTGCACGGCCACGTCGCGCTCGGCGTCGGTGAGCCCCTCGGCGGCGAGGGTGCGCAGCACCTTCCAGAGGTCGTCCAGCGCCGGGCCCGTGTTCGGGGTGTCCACGGAGCCGCTGATGGCGAGCATCGCGGCGCCCGTCCCGTCCGGGGCCGAACGCAGGACCTGGCTGAACGCCCGTACACCGTAGGTGTATCCCTTCTCCTCGCGCAGGACACGGTCCAGGCGCGAGGTGAGGGTGCCGCCCAGGCAGTACGTGCCGAGGACCTGGGCCGGCCAGACGCGGTCGTGCCGGTCGGCGCCGACCCGGCCGATCAGGAGCTGCGTCTGAACCGCTCCGGGGCGGTCCACGATGACGATGCGCCCGCGGTCGTCGGCGGTCACCGGCGGCACCGGGCGCGGCTCGCCCGGGGAGCCGGTCCAGGCGCCGACGGTGTCCGCGAGGACGGCGTCCAGGTCGGTGCCCTCGAGGTCGCCGACGACGACCAGGGTGGCCGTTGCGGGGCGGACGAACTTCTCGTAGAAGGCACGCACCGCCGCCGAGTCGATGGCCGTGACCGTCTCCTCGGTGCCCTGGCGCGGACGCGACATGCGCGAGGTCGGCGGGAACAGCTGCCGGGAGAGCTCCTTGGCGGCGCGGCGCGCCGGGTTGGCGGCCTCGTGCGGGATCTCGTCCAGGCGGTTGCGTACGAGCCGCTCGATCTCGCTGTCGGCGAAGGCGGGCGCCTGCAGGGCGTCCGCGAGCAGGCCGAGCGCCTTCGGGAGCCGGGAGACCGGGACCTCCAGGGAGACCCGCACGCCCGGGTGGTCGGCGTGTGCGTCGAGGGTCGCGCCGCAGCGGTCGAGCTCGGCGGCGAACTCCTCGGCGGAGTGCTTGTCGGTGCCCTCGTTGAAGGCCCGCGCCATGATGGTGGCGACGCCGTCCAGGCCCTCCGGCTCGGCGTCCAGGGGCGCTTCGAGGTGGACCTCGACGGCGACGACCTGCTGGCCGGGGCGGTTGCAGCGCAGGACGGTGAGTCCGTTGGGCAGCGTGCCGCGCTCGGGGGCCGGGAAGGCCCAGGGCTTGGCCGTACCGGCCTGGGGCTGGGGGTGGAACTGCATCGTCGCGGCCTCGGTCACTTCGCCGCCTCCTCTTCTTCCTCGACACCCTCGTCGGCGCCTTCCACGGGCTCGTACACGAGCACCGCGCGGTTGTCGGGGCGCAGGCGGGCCGCGGCGGCCTCCTGGACCTCCTCCGCGGTGATGTCGAGGACGCGCTGGACGGCCGTCAGGGCGAGCTGCGGGTCGCCGAACAGGACCGCGTACCGGCAGAGTTCGTCGGCGCGGCCCGCGACCGTGCCGAGCCGGTCGAGCCACTCGCGCTCCAGCTGCGCCTGGGCTCGCTCCATCTCCTCCGGGGTGGGGCCCTCCGCGGCGAAGCGGGCGAGCTCCTCGTCGACGGCGGCCTCGATGACGGGCACCTCGACGTCCCCCGACGTCTTCACGTCGAGCCAGCCGAGCGAGGGCGCCCCGGCGAGTCGCAGCAGACCGAACCCGGCGGCGACCGCGGTGCGGTCCCTGCGGACGAGCCGGTTGTAGAGCCGGGAGGACTCGCCGCTGCCGAGCACGGTGAGGGCGAGGTCGGCCGCGTCGCACGCGCGCGTGCCGTCCTCCGGGAGGCGGTAGGCGGCCATCAGGGCGCGGGCCGGGACCTCCTCCTCGATGACCTCGCGCAGTTCCTTGCCGATGCGCTCGGGCAGCGAGCCGTCGCGCGGGGGCTGCTTGCCGTCGTGGCCGGGAATCGACCCGAAGTACTTCTCGACCCAGGCGAGCGTCTGCTCCGGATCGATGTCGCCGACGACGGAGAGGACCGCGTTGTTGGGCGCGTAGTACGTACGGAAGAACGCGCGGGCGTCCTCCAGGGTGGCCGCGTCCAGGTCGGCCATGGAGCCGATCGGCGTGTGGTGGTAGGGGTGGCCCTCCGGGTACGAGAGCGCGGTGAGCCTCTCGAACGCGGTTCCGTAGGGAACGTTGTCGTAGCGCTGGCGGCGCTCGTTCTTGACGACGTCGCGCTGGTTTTCCATCGACTCTTCGTCGAGCGCGGTGAGCAGGGAGCCCATCCGGTCGGCCTCGAGCCAGAGGGCCAGCTCCAACTGGTGGGCGGGCATGGTCTCGAAATAGTTGGTGCGCTCGAAGCTCGTCGTGCCGTTGAGCGAACCGCCCGCTCCCTGGACCAGCTCGAAGTGGCCGTTGCCGTGCACCTGCTTCGAACCCTGGAACATCAGGTGCTCGAAGAGGTGAGCAAGGCCGGTACGCCCCTTGACCTCGTGGCGGGAGCCGACGTCGTACCAGAGGCAGACCGCGGCGACCGGGGTCAGGTGGTCCTCCGAAAGCACCACGCGCAGGCCGTTGGCCAGCCGGTGCTCGGTCGCTTTCAGGCCGCCGGAGCCGGCCTCGGCTGTGGCCGTGTGACCCATGGGCATGTACGTCCCTTCGATCGCTGGATCATCGCTGGATCAGAACAATTGCTGCCAGTCCTGCCACTGTATGCAAGCGTGTCAGCACCTGACGAAGTTCCCGCTCCGCCCTCGGCGTAGTCGCGGGTGACAGCGCCGGTGCACGGGTCGTGGTCGGCGTTGTCAGTGGGACAGTCCACAATGGTCGGCGTCAGAACCCGCACTTGCTTGGTGAAGGAGCCGCAGCAGCGATGGCCCGCCGCAGCACGAAGACCCCGCAGCCCGACGAGTCGTACGAGGAGAAGATCCTCGACATCGACGTCGTCGACGAGATGCAGGGCTCCTTCCTCGAGTACGCGTATTCGGTCATCTACTCCCGTGCCCTGCCGGACGCCCGCGACGGCATGAAGCCCGTGCACCGCAGGATCGTGTACCAGATGAACGAGATGGGCCTGCGCCCCGACCGCGGCTACGTGAAGTGTGCCCGCGTCGTCGGCGAGGTCATGGGTAAGTTGCACCCGCACGGCGACGCGTCGATCTACGACGCGCTGGTGCGCATGGCGCAGCCCTTCTCGATGCGCCTCCCCCTGGTGGACGGGCACGGCAACTTCGGCTCGCTCGGCAACGACGACCCGCCGGCCGCCATGCGGTACACCGAGTGCAAGATGGCCGACGCCACCTCCCTGATGACGGAGTCGATCGACGAGAACACCGTCGACTTCGAGCCGAACTACGACGGCCAGGAGATGGAGCCGTCCGCCCTCCCCGCGGCGTACCCGAACCTCCTGGTCAACGGCGCGTCGGGCATCGCGGTCGGCATGGCGACGAACATGCCGCCGCACAACCTCGGCGAGGTCATCGCCGCCGCCCGCCACCTCATCAAGCACCCGGGGGCGGACCTCGAGACCCTGATGAAGTACGTGCCGGGCCCGGACCTGCCCACGGGCGGCCGCATCGTCGGCCTCGGCGGCATCAAGGACGCGTACGAATCGGGCCGCGGCACCTTCAAGACCCGCGCGACGGTGTCGGTGGAGAACGTGACGGCGCGCCGCAAGGGCCTCGTCGTCACCGAACTGCCCTTCACGGTCGGCCCCGAGAAGGTCATCTCCAAGATCAAGGACCTGGTCGGCTCGAAGAAGCTCCAGGGCATCGCCGACGTCAAGGACCTCACCGACCGCGCGCACGGCCTGCGCCTGGTCATCGAGATCAAGAACGGCTTCGTCCCCGAGGCCGTCCTGGAGCAGCTCTACAAGCTGACGCCGATGGAGGAGTCCTTCGGCATCAACAACGTGGCGCTGGTCGACGGCCAGCCGCTCACCCTCGGCCTCAAGGAGCTCCTGGAGGTCTATCTCGACCACCGGTTCAACGTGGTGCGCCGCCGCAGCGAGTTCCGCCGCGGCAAGAAGCGCGACCGTCTGCACCTGGTGGAGGGCCTCCTGGTCGCCCTTCTGGACATCGACGAGGTCATCCGCCTCATCCGCTCCAGCGAGAACTCCGCGCAGGCCAAGGAGCGCCTGATCGAGCGCTTCTCGCTCAGCGACATCCAGACGCAGTACATCCTCGACACGCCGCTGCGCCGCCTGACCAAGTTCGACCGCATCGAGCTGGAGTCCGAGCGCGACAGGCTCAACGGCGAGATCGACGAGCTGACCGGCATCCTGGAGTCGGACGCCGAGCTGCGCAAGCTGGTCTCCACGGAACTGGCCGCCGTCGCCAAGAAGTTCGGCACCGACCGGCGCACGGTGCTCCTTGAGTCGTCCGGCACCCCCGCCGCGGGACCGGTCTCGCTTCAGGTCGCGGACGACCCGTGCCGGGTCCTCCTCTCCTCGACGGGCCTGCTGGCCCGCACGGCCCACGGCGAGCCGTTCGACGAGGGCGGCGCCAAGCGCGTGAAGCACGACGTGATCGTCTCCGCGGTGCCGGCGACGGCGCGCGGCGAGGTGGGCGCGGTCACGTCCGACGGGCGGCTGTTGCGCCTCTCCGTAGTGGACCTTCCCCAGCTGCCGGAGACGGCGAGCGCACCCAACCTCTCCGGAGGGGCGCCCGTCTCGGAGCTGCTGACCCTGGAGAAGGACGAGAAGCTGATCTGCCTGATGACGCTGGACGAGTCCTCGCCGGGCCTCGCGCTCGGCACCGAGCAGGGCGTCGTCAAGCGTGTGGTCCCCGACTATCCCTCCAACAAGGAGGAGTTGGAGGTCATCACGCTGAAGGACGGCGACCGCATCGTCGGCGCGGCCGAGCTGCGCACGGGTGAGGAGGACCTCGTCTTCATCACGGACGACGCCCAGCTCCTGCGCTACCAGGCGTCGGTGGTCCGCCCCCAGGGGCGTCCGGCGGGTGGCATGACGGGCGTCAAGCTCGCCGACGGCGCGAAGGTCATCTCCTTCGCGGCGGTGGATCCGGCGACGGACGCGGTCGTCTTCACGGTGGCGGGCTCGCGCGGCACGCTGGACGACTCGGTGCAGACGACGGCGAAGCTGACGCCGTTCGACCAGTACCCGCGCAAGGGGCGCGCCACGGGTGGCGTGCGCGTCCAGCGGTTCCTGAAGGGCGAGGACTGCCTGAGCTTCGCCTGGGCGGGTCCGACGCCGCCGTACGCGGCACAGCGCAACGGCACCCCGGCGGAGCTGCCGGAGATCGACCCGCGCCGAGACGGCTCGGGGGTCTCGCTCAAGAAGCCGGTGGCGGCGGTCGCCGGGCCGGTATAGCCGGCTAGAAGTCGGCCGGGTCGCCTTCGGCTTCCTCGTCCGGCTCCTGCACGTACCGCAGTACGCCCCACATGCTCCGCTCGTCGGCGGCCTGTGGGGCGTACTCGCGACAGGCCTCCAGTTCCTTCTCCAGGGCCGGTACGTCGACGCCCGACCCGATGAGCACCAGCTGGGTCAGCCGCGGCTCGCCGGGGCTCCAGGGCTGCGGGTAGAAGCGCAGGAACCGTCCCACGGCGTGGACCTCGTACCGGTTCCGCGGATCGGCGGCACCGAAATCGACGTACCCCTTGATGCGGTAAAGCCCTTCGGGCCGACTGTCGAGAAGGGCCATCAAGGGACGCGGCCCCATGGGCACTTCTGAGGTGAAGGCGAGACTCTCGTAGGCGGAGTGCAGGTGGTCGCCGTGCTCGCAGCGGTCATCGTGGTCGTGGTGGTCGCCGTGGTCGTGGTGGTCGCCGTGGTCGTCCTCGCGGAGGTCGTCGAAAGAGAGCTGCCCCACGCGCTCCCCCACGGGTGCGCGGTCGAAGAACAGCTCCACGTCGACGCGGCCGTACGAGGCGGGGACGACGGCCGCGCGGCCCGCGAGCCCACGGACGGCCTCGAGAACGCGCTCGCGCTCCGCACCGGGCACCCTGTCGGCCTTGTTCACCACGACGAGGTCGGCGATGCCCAGGTGCCGGTCCACCTCGGGGTGCCGCTCCCGGGTGGCGTCGAACTCGGCGGCGTCCACGACCTCGACGAGTCCCCCGTAGACGATGTGCGGGTTCTCGCTGGCCAGCAGCATCTTCACGAGCTCCTGCGGCTCGGCGAGCCCGCTCGCCTCGATGACGATGACGTCGATGCCCGCGGCGGGCCGGGCGAGCCGCTCCAGGTACTCGTCGAGCTCACTGGCGTCCACGGCGCAGCACAGACAGCCGTTGCCGAGGGAGACCGTCGAGTCGCCGAGCTGACCGGCGACGGACATGGCGTCGATCTCGATCAAGCCGAAGTCGTTGACGATCGCCCCGATCCGGCTGCCGCCGCTGCGGTGCAGCAGATGGTTGAGCAGGGTCGTCTTGCCCGAGCCCAGGAAGCCGGCGAGGACGACGACCGGGATCTGCTGCCTGTTCAACGCGGACCTCTCGTATCGACGCTGGTACGGACCGCGACGGATGCCGTACGACGGATGAAGACGGGGCAAGGATAGGCACGCGTGGTCGGGCCGCGGAGTGAACGATTGTTAGCGGCGCTCGCGGGGCACACGTTAGGCACGGCGCCGGGTTGTCAGACCACCGCTTCCTTCCGTGCGCCTCCTCTCCGCCTCCCCGCCGATCAGAGCCGCTCGGCACCCTGGGAGACGGCAAGCGCACCGCCCATCGCTCGCCGGTCCGCTCCCTGTCGACCCGCACCCGACGACCGGCGGACGGTCGCCCGAATCGGGGGTTGACATGTTCACAAAGATGCACGCGGCAGAAGTGCTGCGCTGCGCCGTCACAGCAGGGCTTGGCATCGCCGCGGGAGCCGTCGCCACCACGGCCGCGCAGCGACGTTCCTTCGATGCGCTCGACGCACGGCTCGCGCACCTGGAGCGCACGGCACGGGCCCAGCGCCACGCGAATCTGACCTACCAGCAGCGGCTGCACTGGGAGTTGCTGAGCAAGGCCATGGACGACGCCGACCTCGCCGAGGTCCTCGACGCCTACGGAGAGGGCGTCTCCGCCAAACGGCAACGGCAGTACCTCTACGCCAACGCGATGTACACCAACATGGTGCTCAACTACCGCATCGGCAATTTCACCCGGGACCAGTTCTTCGGGTACGCCCGCGGCATGCTCCAGAACCCCATCGTCCGGGAGTACTGGCACGCGACCCGGCCTCATCGCGCGACGCTGGACAGCACGACGGAGGAGGCTCAACTGGGCCTGATGGTCGACGACCTCCTGCAGCAACTGGAGGAGGCGGACATCGACGAGTGGTGGGTCGTAGGCGAGCCTCCGCCCGCATAGGGCCAGGTCGGAGGCTTGTGCGGGCCCGCGCGGCGGGGGCACTTGATCCACTCGGGGGACATGGTCCTCGTCTCGCGAGAGGGCCCGTAACCAAATGTTCAACGTGGCGTTTTGCAGTGCCCATCGGTGAACGCCAGCCTTTCACCACTACAAGAGCGCCGGTGTTCAGCGCTGCTGTCTGCGAGCCACTTTCCTTCAGGTCTCGAACGCGGCGGCTCCAGGTACGTCGGCCGCGAGATCAAAGGGATAACGACAGTGAGCCGAATCATCCGTCGTATCGGGGCGTCTCCCCGCGCTCGTGGTTGCGCGACGGGCCAGAACTGTCCCGACATCTTCGAGCTGACCGACGGAAGTTTCGCTGTCATCGGTACCGACGTCACAGCCACACTGGACGCCGACCTTCCCGCGGACGCCTCGCGCGCCGACTACGAACGCATCGTCACGATCTCCCGCGAGACCTTGATCCGGGCCAAGGCGGACATCCCCGACGCCTGACAGCCACGCAACACCGTTCAGCCGCATCAATACTGAGGGGCGCCGACATTGCGTCGGCGCCCCTCAGTGTTCCCCCCTTGGCCCGCTACGGGTCAGTCGAGCGTCGGCACCGGCACCGGCACCGGCACCGGCACCGGAGGAACCGGCCCCACATACCGCGCCGCCGGCCGAATGATCTTTGAGTCGCGGGCCTGTTCCAGGATGTTGGCGCTCCAGCCGATCACTCGTGCCGAGGCGAACGTCGGAGTGAACATCTCGCGGGGCAGGCCGCACAGCTCCATGACCACGCCCGCGTAGAACTCCACGTTCGTGTGAAGCTCGCGGCCGGGCTTGAGCTCCGCGAGGATCGCCTCGACCTGGCGCTCCACCTCCACCGCGAACTCCACCATGTCGCCGCCGAACTGCTGGGCGATGCCTCGCAGCATGCGGGAGCGGGGGTCCTCGGTGCGGTAGACGGGGTGACCGAAGCCCATGATGCGGTCCCCGGCGAGGACCCGCTCACGGATCCAGCCGTCGATGCGGTCGCGGGTGCCGATCGCGTCGAGGGTGTCCAGGGCCCGACTCGGCGCGCCACCGTGCAGCGGGCCCGACAACGCGCCGACCGCACCCACCAGACAGGCCGCCACGTCCGCGCCCGTCGAGGTGATGACGCGGGCGGTGAATGTTGACGCGTTGAAGCCGTGATCAATGGTCGAGATCAAGTATTGCTCGATCGCCCGGGTGCGGGCGGCGTCCGGTTCCGAACCGGTCAGCATGTAGAGGTAGTTGGCGGCGTACGACAGGTCGTCGCGCGGTTCGACGGGGTCGAGGCCCTGGCCGAGCCGGTACAGCGCGGTGAGCAGCGTCGGAACGACGGCGGACGCGGCCAGGGCGTCCGCGCGGCGCCGGTCGTCGTCGATGTCGTACACCGGGCGGAAGCCCTTCGACGCGCCGAAGAGCGACAGGGCGCTGCGCAGCCCGGAGAGCGGGCCCGACAGCACGCCGGCGCGGGCCACGGCGGGCAGCGCCTCGCGCACCTCCGCGGGGAGGTGGCGCAGCGCCGCGGTGTGCGCGGCGAACGCGGCGCTCTGCTCGGCGTCGGGCAGCTCGCCGTGGAACATCAGGTGCCATACGTCCTCGAAGCCGCGGTGCTGCGCGAGTTCGACGGCCGAGTACTGGCGGTAGTGGTAGAAGCCCTCGTACCCCCTGACGTCCCCGAGTTCCGTCTCGGTGACGACGACACCCGCGAGCCCTCGTGGGACCTCTACGGGCTCGGTGGGGGTGGCGGTGGAGCCATTGATCGGCATGTTTCTCCTCGACTTCCTCCCTGGACTTGATTCGACTGTCCATGCTTGATTGAGTCGATGTCAATATTGATTCGATCAATGCACACGTACAGGTATCGGGATGCGGATACGGTGACGCCCATGACGGATCAAGGAACCGCGCACGAAAGCCGGCGGCTCAGCACCAAGGAAGCCGCAGAACTGCTCGGCGTGAAGCCCGAGACCGTGTACGCGTACGTGAGCCGTGGCCAGCTCAGCAGCCGCCGCGGACCGGGCTCCCGGGGCAGCACGTTCGACGCCAAGGAGGTCCAGGCCCTGGCCCGCAGGAACCGGCGGGAACCCGCCGGACCCACCACGGCGAACGAGCTCTCCGTACGCACCCGGATCACGCTCATCGACAAGGACCGCTACTACTACCGTGGCGTCGACGCCACGGAGCTCGCGCTGAACCACTCCTACGAAGAGGTCGCCGAGTGGCTGTGGACCGGTGTCCTGCGGCCCGGCGTCGACTTCACCGCACCCGAGGAGACCGCTGCCGCGGCCCGCCGCGCCGTCGACGCGCTGCCCGAACACAGCGGACCCACCGACCGGTTGCGGGTCGCCGCCATCTCCGCGGCGGCCGCCGACCCGCTCCGCTTCGACCTCTCCGAAGACGCCGTCATCGGCACCGCGCGCACCCTCATCCCCACCCTCGTCACCGCCCTTCCGCCCGTCCTGCCCACCCACCGCGACGCAGGCCCGCTGGCCCGCCGCCTGTGGGCCCGGCTGACCGGCATCAAGCCCGACGAAGCCGCCCTGCACGCCCTGGACACGGCCCTCGCGCTGCTCGTCGACCACGACCTCGCCGCGTCGACGCTCGCCGTCCGCGTCGCGGCCTCGGCGCGCGCCCACCCCTACGCCGCGGTCTCCGCCGGACTGGGCGTCCTGGAGGGCCCCCTGCACGGCGCGGCGAGCGGGCTCGCGCATCGCATGCTGCTCGACGTGCTCGACAGGGGCAGCGCGGCCCCCGCCGTCTCCGACGAACTCCGCGCCGGCCGCCGGGTCCCGGGGCTCGGCCACCGCCTCTACCCCGGCGAGGACCCGCGCGCGCAGGCCCTGTTCACCCTCCTGGAGGTGATGCCGAAAGCAGGCCCCGCCCTCGCGGCGGCCCGCGATGTGGTCGCCACCACCGCCCGCCACACCGACCTGCGGGCCAACGTCGACCTCGCCCTGGCCGTCCTCACGGCGTCCTCGGGCATGCCGGCCGAGGCGGGCGAGACGATCTTCGCGGTGGCGCGCACGGCGGGCTGGATCGCGCACGCCTTGGAGGAGTACGAGGAACGGCCGCTGCGCATGCGTCCCAGTGGCCAGTACGTCGGCCTGCGCCCGCCCCAGCCGATGCCGTCCCCGGAGACGGCTCCTGCGACGTGATGCCGAAGAAGAGACGCAGGTTAGGCTCGCCTGCGTGAGTACGTGTGCGACCGCATCGCGGGACCTGACCGAGCCTCTCGCGGGCACCGCGGCCACCGCGCGGACATGGCTCCTGCTGGAACAGCCGGGTCCCTGGGGCGCCAAGGCCCTGACGTCCAGCCATCTCGACCCCGAGCTCGGCCGCGCCCTGGAGAAGGCCGCCAAGGACACCGGCGTGCGCATCGCCCTGATCCGCCGCCCGGGACGGCACGCGGACTGCCATGCGACGGCCCGGCACCAGGTCTACGTGGGGCACACCGTCCCCGGCCGCACCTGGCTGCGCGGCGCGGAGCTCGACGACCCCGGTCAGCTGCTGGACCTCGACTTCGCCGCCCTCGGCGCGGGTGACCACGGCGGCTTCGGCGCCCCGCACACCGGCGATCCGCTCGCGCTCGTCTGCACGAACGGCAAGCGCGACCGCTGCTGCGCGCTTCTCGGTCGGCCGCTCGCCGCCGCGCTCGCCTCCTCGGGGGCCGAGGGCGCCTGGGAGATCACTCATCTGGGTGGTCACCGCTTCTCGCCCACCCTGCTCGTGCTGCCCTACGGATACGCGTACGGCCGCATGGAGACCGCCGCCGTCAAGGAAATCCTCGACGCGGCCCGCGCGGGCCGCGTCCTCACCGAGGGCTGCCGGGGCAACTCGGCCTGGGAACGGCCCGGGCAGGCCGCCGAGCTCGCCGTGCGCGAATCGACGGGTGAGGACGCGGCGGACGCCCTGCGGGTCGTCGCGACGGAGAGAGCGGACGGGGCGGGCAGGGAAGGCGTGGCGGGCGGGGCAGGCGCGGCGGCTGGAGAAGACGGCACGGACCGGCAGGTTCCGCTCTGGGAGGTGACCGTCGCGCACGCCGACGGCCGACGGTGGCGCGTCACCGTCGCGCAGGAAGCGTCGCTGCCGCCCCGCCCGGAGAGCTGCGGCGCGGCGCTCGGCTCGCCCGCGCGGATGGACGTCCTGGACGTGCAGACCGTCCCCGAGGGCGCGGAGGGGCCCGCGTACGAGATCCCCGCCACAGACGCTTCGAAGTAGCCGGGTCGCGGCCGTACCGTTCGTACACATGAGCCCGACCTCCCCTGCGCGACGCCTCCGCCTCGGCCTGCCGCGGCGTGTGTTCTCGCAGGTGCTGCTCATGCAGCTGGCCATCGCCGCCGGGGTCGCGGTGCTCGCCACCGGCCTCTTCCTCGCGCCGCTGAGCGACCAGCTCGACGACCAGGCGATGCGCCGCGCGCTTGCCATCGCCCAGACGACGGCCGCCCAGCCGCGCATCGCCGAGGACCTGTCGTCGTCCGCGCCCACGCCCGACGGCCCCATCCAGAAGGCGGCCGAGCGGATCAGGCACGCCAGCGGCGCCGAGTACGTGGTGATCTTGAACAAGGAGGGCGTGCGCTGGTCCCACACCGACCGCGGCCAGATCGGCAAGGTCGTCTCGACGGACCCCAGCGACGCCCTCGCGGGCCATGACGTCATGGAGATCGACAACGGCACGCTGGGACGCTCCGCACGCGGCAAGGTGGCGTTGCGGGACGCGGACGGGGAGATCGTGGGCGCGGTCTCCGTAGGCATCGAGTACGACAGCGTGCGGGCCCGTCTCGTCCATGCGATCCCCGGATTGCTCGCCTATGCGGGCGGGGCCCTCGGGGTCGGCGCGCTCGCCGCGTACCTGATCTCGCGGAGAGTGCAGCGACAGACCCGCGACCTGGCCTTCTCCGACATCTCCGCGCTGCTCGCGGAGCGCGAGGCGATGCTGCACGGCATCCGTGAGGGAGTGGTCGCGCTGGACAGGACCGACCGCGTCCGACTGCTCAACGACGAGGCACAGCGCCTCCTCGGGCTCGGCACGGAGGTGCTCGGACAGCCGCTCGACGAGGCACTCGGAGCCGGACGCACGACCGATGTCCTCGCCGGACGGGTCACCGGAACCGATCTGCTGACCGTGCGCGGACAGCGCGTCCTGGTCGCCAACCGCATGCCCACCGACGACGGCGGCGCCGTCGCCACCCTGCGCGACCGCACCGAGCTCGAACAGCTCGGCCGGGAGCTCGACTCCACCCGGGGCCTGATCGACGCCCTGCGCGCGCAGGACCACGAGCACGCCAACCGCATGCACACGCTCCTCGGACTGCTGGAACTGGAGATGTACGAGGAGGCTGCGGAGTTCGTCGGCGAGGTCGCCGGTGCCCACCGGGTGACCGCCGAGCAGATCACGGAGAAGATCCACGACCCCCTGCTCGCCGCCCTGCTGGTCGGCAAGGCGACCGTCGCCGCGGAGCGCGGCGTGGCCCTCTCTGTACCGCGCGAAACCGCCCTGCCGGACCGCCTCGTCGATCCGGGCGGCCTGGTCACCATCGTCGGAAACCTCGTCGACAACGCCCTCGACGCCGCCGCCGGAACCCGCCACGCACGCGTGGAGGTCGATCTGCGCACCGAAGGACGCACCGTGGTCCTTCAGGTGCGCGATTCCGGTCCGGGAGTCCCCGCGGAACAGCGAGAGACGATCTTCACGGAGGGGTGGACCACCAAGGAGCCTCCCGCTCACGGCAAACGCGGCATCGGGCTCGCCCTCGTCCGCAGGCTCGCCGAACGGCAGGGCGGCAGCGCACACGTCGGCGAAGCGCCGGACGGCGGCGCGGAGTTCACCGTCGTTCTGCCCGAGGGGCTGACGGAGCCCGGGATCGCCGCGGCGGATGAGCACGACGGCACACAGCACGAAGGAACCACATTGACCCGGGCCGGCGAGGAGCCACGATGATCGAGGTTCTCGTCGTGGACGACGACACGCGCGTCGCGGACGTCAATGCCGCCTACGTGGCGAAGATCCCCGGCTTCCGCGTGGCCGCGAAGGCGCACAACGCCGCCGGGGCCCTGCGCGTCGTCGAGGACGTCCCCGTCGATCTGGTGCTGCTGGACCACTACCTGCCGGACGAGACGGGCCTCTCCGTCGTACGCAGCCTGCGGGAGCGCGGACACCAGACCGACGTGATCATGGTGACCGCGGCGCGCGACGTCGCGACGGTGCAGGCGGCGATGCGGCACGGCGCACTCCAGTACCTGGTGAAGCCGTTCTCCTACGCGGGCCTGCGCGCCAAGCTCGACGCGTACGCCACGTTGCGCCGCACCCTGGACGGCGGAGGCGAGGCCGAGCAGGCCGAGGTCGACCGCATGTTCAGCGCCCTGTCGTCGACTCCGGCGCCCGAGCTGCCCAAGGGGCACTCCCCCACGACGGCGGAGCTGGTGCGCCGGGCCCTGATGGCCGCTGAGGGGCCGATCTCGGCCCAGGAGCTGGCGGACCGCACACGACTGAGCCGGCAGACGGCACAGCGCTACCTGAAGCTTCTGGAGCGCACGGGCCGGGTCAGGCTGAGCCTCAAGTACGGCGACACGGGCCGCCCCGAGCACCGCTACGAGTGGGCGGCCAGCATCTGACGCAGCGCCGCTGGAGCCCGTCGTGCCGAGCGGACGCCCTCTCGCGACGGGGAATCGTTACGCCGCGCCGGCACCGGTTAGCGACCGCACCTCCGTCTCCGCGTGCTTGACCTCGTCCGCCGCCTCGCGCGAGGTGATCGTGCCGAGCCATCCCGCGAGGAAGCCCAGCGGAATGGAGACGAGGCCCGGGTTCTCCAGAGGGAAGTACTGGAAGTCGACCCCCGGGAAGAGGGAGTGCGCCCCTCCGGAGACCACCGGCGACAGGACCACCAGCACGAGCGCGGGCAGCAGTCCCCCGTACACCGACCACACCGCGCCCCGTGTCGTGAAGTTCCGCCAGAACAGGGAGTAGAGCAGTACGGGAAGATTGGCGGACGCGGCCACGGCGAAGGCGAGGCCCACCAGGAAGGCGACGTTGAGATCGCGGGCCAGCAGACCGAGGCCGATCGCGATCACACCGATCCCCGCGGCGGCGAGCCGGGCGACCGCCACCTCGCTGCGCGGCTTCGCGTCCCGCCGCCTCAGGGAGGCGTACAGGTCGTGGGCCACGGACGCCGACGAGGCGAGCGTGATGCCTGCGACCACCGCGAGGATCGTGGCGAAGGCGATGGCGGCGACGATCGCGAACAGAACCGTCCCGCCCGTGGAGTGCGCGCCGCCTCCCAGATCGAGCGCGAGAAGCGGAACCGCCGTGTTGCCCGCGGCGTTCGAGCCGCGTACCGCGTCGGGACCGACGAGAGCTGCGGCGCCGAACCCGAGCACGATCGTCATCAGATAGAAGCTGCCGATGAGACCGATCGACCAGACGACCGAACGGCGGGCGGCCCGCGCGGTCGGCACCGTGTAGAAGCGGGAGAGGATGTGCGGCAGACCGGCGGTGCCGAGCACCAGGGCGAGGCCGAGGCTGATGAAGTCGAGGCGCGCGGTCCAGTCCCCGCCGTACTTCAGACCGGGCGCGAGGAACCGGTCGCCGTGACCGCTGCGGTCCGCGGCTGAGCGCAGCAGTTGGTCGAAGTCCCCGTGGAAACGCACCAGGACGAGGACGGTCAGCGCGATCGCCCCGCCCATCAGCAGGACCGCCTTGACGATCTGGATCCAGGTGGTGGCCCGCATCCCTCCCAGCGACACATAGACGACCATGAGCGCACCGACGCCGATCACCGTCCAGGTCTGCGCCGCCCCGCTCGTCCCTCCGAGCAGCAGCGCCACCAGTGAGCCGGCCCCCACCATCTGCGCCACCAGATAGAGAACGGACACGGTGACCGAGGAAGTTCCCGCCGCGATCCGCACCGGGCGTTCCCTCATCCGTGCGGCGACGACATCACCGAGCGTGTACCGCCCGCAGTTGCGCACGAGTTCGGCCACGAGGAACAGGACGACCAGCCAGGCGACGAGGAAGCCCACCGAGTAGAGCAGCCCGTCGTAGCCGAAGAGGGCGATCAGGCCGGAGATGCCGAGGAAGGAGGCGGCCGACATGTAGTCACCGGCGATGGCGAAACCGTTCTCCATCGGGGAGAAGAGCCGCCCGCCCGCGTAGAACTCCTCCGCCGAACCGTGCCGCTTACGACTCGCCCAGGTGGTGATCGCGAGCGTGACGGCGACGAACACCCCGAACAGCAGCAGCGCCAGGGTCTGATGATCCCCCTTCATCGCTCCACCTCCCGGGCAGACACCGCTTCCCGCGCGGGCACCGCTTCCTGCCGAACCCCTGCGCCCTGCTCCGCTCGCTGCTCCTGCTCCCGTTTCTGCTCGAAGACGGCCCAGCGCAGGTCGAGCGCCGCCCTGTCCCGCCGCAGCCGTGCGTGGCGCGCATACGCCCACGTCAGCAGGAACGTCGTCAGGAACTGCCCGAGCCCGGCCACCATCGCCACGTTCACCGCGCCGCTGACGGGCCGCGCCATCAGTCCGGGTGCCGTCGTCGCCGCCACGACGTACGCGAAGTACCAGGTGAAGAAGAGCGCCACCCCCGGGACGACGAACCTCCGGTACCGACCCCGCACTTCCTGGAACGCGGCGCTGCGCTGCACTTCCACGTAGATGTCGGCCGGGCTCGCGCTCCCCTGCGGCACCGCGGCCCGGGGCGCCACCACGGAAGCCTGAGCCCCTGTGCCGTCGAGCTCTCCCCAGCCGGAGGCCAGCGTGTCGTACCAGGGGTCCCTCAGGTCGCCGGGGCGGTCCCGGCCGGTAGCGGCCCGGCCCGGCCCGCCATCGGGCCCGTCGTGCTTCTCCACCGAACTCTCCTTAGTCCGCAGCCTTGTTCGGCCACGTGCCCAAGGATGGACAGAACGGTAAGATCCCTGACTCTCCTCTCAATGCTCTTCACCCCATCAGGTGAAGCCACGTCAGATGCCGGATCCTCTGTCCAGCTTGATGAGCCCATGTCTGTACGCGTAACGCACGGCCTGCGCCCGGTCCTTGAGGGCCGCCTTCGCGAAGAGATTGTTGATGTGGGTCTTCACCGTCGCGGTGGAGACATGCAGTGCCCGGGCGATCTCGTGGTTCGACATCCCTTCGGCGATCAGGACGAGGACCTCGGTCTCCCGCGCGGTCAGGCCGTCGGGCGGAGCGGCCGACGCCGCGTCCTCCGGCTCCGACAGCCGCTCGAGGAGCCGCCGCTGGATCCGCGGGGAGAGTCCGGCGTCCCCCGAGAGCACGTCCTCGACGGCCCGCACGATCTCGTCCCCGCCCGCGTCCTTGGTGAGATAGCCGCGCGCCCCCGCCTTGAGCGCGGGGAACAGCGAGTCGTCGTCGGCGTAGGTCGTGAGCACGACGACCTGGGTCCCCGGATACTCGGCGCGGATACGTCGCGTGGCCTCCGCTCCGTCACACCGGGGCATGCGCAGGTCCATCAGGACGACGTCCGGAGCGAGTTCGCCGACGAGCCGGACGGCCTCCTCGCCGTCCGCGCCGGCGCCCACCACCTCGATGCCGGGCAGCAGCCCCAGCAGCATCACGATCCCCTCACGCACCACGGTCTGGTCGTCGACCACGATCACCCGCGCGGGTGGCTTCCCCCGCCCCTGGGCAGGTCCCGCCGGGCCGGCGTCCGCCGCCTTCGCAGTGGTCTCGTCCCCCGTCATCCCGGCACCCTCAGCGTCACCACGAAGCCCTCCTCACCCGGTCCCGCCTCCAGGGATCCGCCCAGCAGCTCGGCGCGCTCGCGCATCCCGAGCAGACCGTACCCGGCGCCGGAGGCGGCGAGTTCACCCGGCGATCGCCCTCCCGAATCCCTGACGTCGAGCCTCACTTGATCGTTCTCGTACCGCAGGCACACCTCGACCTCCGCGCCCGGCGCGTGCTTGCGCACGTTCGTCAGGGCTTCCTGCGCCACTCTGCGCACGGCCTGGGACGCCTCGGCGGGCAGCGGCCGTCGGTCCCCCGTCACGGTGACCGACACACGGTCGACCGTGACGAGCTCGCGCAGGAAGTCCTCGACCGGAGTCATCTCCCCGCGCAGCGCGGACAGGGCCTGTCTCGTCTCGGCGAGCCCCTCCTTCGCCATGGACCGCGCCGCCACCACCCGGCCCAGGATCTGCTCCTTGGAGGCGTCGCCCTCGATCAGCAGCCGTGCGGCCTCCAAGTGGACGAGCTGGGCGGAGAGGCTGTGCGCGAGCACGTCGTGGATCTCACGGGCGATGCGGGCCCGCTCGGCGAGGGCGGCCGCCTCCGTCTCCGCGACCCGCGCGGCACGCTCCTGCGCCAGCAGCCGCAGGGCGCTGCCACGGGCTTCGGCATCGAGTCGCAGGGTGTACCCGGCCAAGGCCAGGCCGATGACGGTCAGTGCCGCGATGAGCGGGTTGTCTCCCTGGTACGCGACATATCCGGTCATCGCCACGAGCACGCAGGGCCCTGCCGCGACCATCGGGAGGCGTTCCAGGGCGGAGATCGCCGAGCCGCACCACAGCACCGTGGCGAGGACCTGCCAGTCACCGAACTCGGCGGCGAGCGCGGCGGCGAGGAGCAGCGACATCAGCGCCAGGGACGGCCAGAGGCGGTGGGCGAACGAGACCCGGAAGAACGCCCATCCCGCCCAGGTGAGGGCCAGCACTACCGCCACCCCGGCAACCAGTCGCCAACCACGGTCCGCGTGGAACGCGTCCCACAGCAGGCTGCCGAGGATCACGACGCGCAGGACTCTGACGAACCACAGCCGGGCGGGGCTCATCCCCGCCCAGGTGAGCGCCTCCCGGGAGGGCCACCTCGTCCACCAGTCCCCACTCACACGGGTTCCTTCCGCATCGGCTCGGGCGCCGCGTCGGCCATACCGTACGCCGAGGGTCGGGGACCGGCGCGCAGTATGAGCAGCCCGCTGCGGACCAGCAGCGTGGCCGCGAGGGCCAGCATCAGGCCGGGGGTGCCCTGCCGCACATGCAGCAGCGCGCCGACCCCGAAGAGCCCCACCCGCAGCCCGATCCCGACGGCCCAGACCACGGCGGTGGCTTTGGTGCCCTTGCTCCACGCGGTGCCGTCCGGCTCGGTCCACACATGGGAGGTCCGCGCCCAGCCGGCTCCCATGGCGAGGCCGACGAGCAGTTCGGCGGCGAGCAGCGTCACGGACGTCGCACGGTGCTGGGGATCGATCAGGCCGGGCTCGCGCACGGCCATGAAGACCAGCACGGCCGGTATCAACCACCAGCGCCGGTCCGTGCCGATCTCCTGCGCCTTGAACTGGCGGACGACCACCAGCACCACGACGGCGCAGATCACCAGTGCGTTGGTGAGCCCGGACATGTCAGCCTCCGTACGACGAGCGGGGACGAGGCCGGTCCGCGGAGGACCGACGCCTTCGACGCTACGGAAACCGCCTGGTCACGGCATCGGCGCAGGGGTTGAACACGGGTGGAGCCGTGCTCTCCACCCGCGGGTGGAGAGCACGGCTCCTGCCGTACCTGGCGAGCCCCTGGGACGGGGCGCCGAGCGGTTACGCGTCGATCCGCGAGCGGTCCAGCGTCGCCGCGGAGCTGGTGATGAATTCCTTGCGCGGCGCGACGTCGTTGCCCATCAGGAGATCGAAGACCTGCTCGGCGGAGTCCAGATCGCTGATGTTGATGCGGCGCAGGGTCCGGAAGCGCGGGTCCATCGTCGTCTCGGCCAGCTGGTCGGCGTCCATCTCGCCCAGGCCCTTGTAGCGCTGGATGGAGTCCTTGTACCGGATGTTCTTGCGCTGCAGCTCGAGAAGCGTCTCGCGCAGCTCTCGGTCCGAGTACGTGTAGATGTACTTGTCCTGGCCCTTCTTCGGCTGGCTGAGCTCGATGCGGTGCAGCGGCGGGACCGCCGCGAAGACCCGGCCCGCCTCGACCATCGGCCGCATGTACCGCTGGAACAGCGTGAGCAGCAGAATCCGGATGTGTGCGCCGTCGACGTCGGCGTCCACGAGCAGGATGATCTTTCCGTAGCGCGCCGCGTCGATGTCGAAGGTCCGGCCCGACCCGGCTCCTATGACCTGGATGATCGCCCCGCACTCGGCGTTCTTCAGCATGTCCGTCACGGATGCCTTCTGAACGTTGAGGATCTTGCCTCGGATGGGCAGAAGCGCCTGGAACTCGGAATTCCGGGCGAGCTTGGCCGTGCCGAGCGCGGAGTCTCCCTCGACGATGAAGAGCTCGCTGCGCTCCACGTCGTCGCTGCGGCAGTCGGCGAGCTTCGCGGGCAGCGACGAGGACTCAAGGGCCGTCTTCCGGCGCTGGGCGTCCTTGTGCTGGCGGGCCGCGATGCGGGTGCGCGCGGCGGCGACGGCCTTGTCCATGACGGCGCGGGCCTGGGCCTTCGCGTCCCTCTTGGTCGAGGTCAGGAACGCCTTGAGTTCCTTGGCGATGACGTTCGCGACGATGCGGTTGGCCGCCGAGGTGCCGAGAACCTCCTTGGTCTGGCCCTCGAACTGCGGCTCGGCGAGGCGGACCGTGACGACCGCCGTGAGGCCTTCCAGGGCGTCGTCCTTGACGATGTCGTCCTCGGCGACGCGGAGCACCTTCTGGGTGCGCATCGCCTCGTTCATCGTCTTGGTGAGGGAGCGCTCGAAGCCGGTGACGTGGGTGCCGCCCTTGGGGGTGGCGATGATGTTGACGAAGGACTTGATCGTCGTGTCGTACCCGGTTCCCCAGCGCATGGCCACGTCCACGCCGAGCTCACGGGTGACCTCGGTGGGCGTCATCTGACCGTGCTCGTCCAGGACGGGGACGGTCTCCTTGAAGGTGCCCTGGCCGGAGAATCGGAGGACGTCGCAGACGGCCTTGTCCTGCGCCAGGTACTCGCAGAACTCGCTGATGCCGCCGTCGAAGCGGAAGGATTCCTCACCCTTCGAGCCGCCGTCGCCGAGACCGAGCTCGTCCCGCACGACGATGGTCAGACCCGGGACCAGGAAGGCGGTCTGGCGGGCGCGCTGGTGCAGGTTCTCCAGCGAGAGCTTGGCGTCCTTGAGGAAGATCTGGCGGTCCGCCCAGTAGCGCACGCGCGTGCCGCTGCGGGCCTTGGGGACCTTCTTGACCTTGCTCAGCCTGGCCGAGGGGTCGAAGGACGCGTCGGGGCCCGGCTTGGCGAAGGCGCCGGGGACGCCGCGGCGGAAGCTGATCGCGTGGGTGTGCCCCGCGCGGTCCACCTCGACGTCGAGGCGCGCGGAGAGCGCGTTCACCACGGAGGCACCCACGCCGTGCAGGCCGCCGGAGGCGGCGTACGAGCCGCCGCCGAACTTGCCGCCCGCGTGCAGCTTGGTCATGACGACCTCGACCCCGGAGAGGCCGGTCTTGGGCTCGACGTCGACCGGGATGCCTCGGCCGTTGTCCCGGACCTCTACGGAGGCGTCGTCGTGGAGGATGACCTCGATGTGGTCGCAGTACCCGCCCAGGGCCTCGTCGACGGAGTTGTCGATGATCTCCCAGAGGCAGTGCATCAGGCCGCGGCTGTCCGTCGACCCGATGTACATGCCCGGACGCTTGCGGACGGCCTCGAGCCCCTCCAGGACGAGCAGGTGCCGCGCGGTGTAGTTGGAACCGTCCCGGTCTGCTCCTGTCAGCAACGCTGTGGACGGCACGGACGTCTCGGCGGTCACGCGGTTCGCTCCTCGCTGAATTTCAAGGGGGGTCCTTTGGGGTAAGGACGCGGCTTCGGTTACCGGTCAGAGGGTACCGAGGCCTGGTAGAGCCGTTGTCACGCCACCCTCGTCTCAACTCAGACTAGTCCAGACTCGCATACATGTTCGATCCCTCGTTGGAGTGAAGCGCACGTCACGTTCCCTTCGAGGCATGAACCATTTAGGCTCCGGGCACGTCCTCATGAACAACCGGCAACCCAGCCGGGGACGACCTGACCTGACAGACAGCGCGAAACCGTAAGACACGTAAGAGACGCAATACGGCACATTCGCCGCCAACCGGCAACGGACAGCCACCTCGAAAGAAAAGTTCGAGGAAAAGCCACGAGCGGGAACGTTTTCGGCCTGGTTGGATGTTGACCCTGGTACGACAGCTCGTCGAGCTAGAGAAGAGGCGACGTGACTACTGTTCTGACCCCCGCGAGCCCCCTGACGGCCGCTGATCGCTGCGACCGCTGCGGCGCCCAGGCATACCTGCGCGTCGTCCTGTTGAGCGGCGGTGAACTGCTCTTCTGCGCCCACCACGGCCGCAAGTTCGAGCCGGAACTCAAGAAGATCGCCGCTGAGATACAGGACGAGACGGAGCGTCTGACCGCCGTTCCGGAAAGCGCCACCGAAGAGGAACGCTGACACCTCGCATCCACGACGAGCCAGCTCCGGCGCACCAGGCCGGCGAACGGGCGGCCGCCCCTGCCAACCGCAGGGACGGCCGCCCGCTCTCGTCACAGGGGCACCCAGGGCCCTTCCAGGCCCCTCTGAGCCTCACGCCGACCCGCCCGTGGACGGACCGGCCACTCAGTCGCGGGCGCCCAGCACCCTGGTGACGTCCGAGATCCGCGTATAGACACCGGGGCTCCCCGGGCGGCCACAGCCGCTCCCCCAGGACACGAGCCCGATGAGACGCCCCCGTGCGACCAGCGGGCCGCCGCTGTCGCCCTGACAGGCGTCGCGGCGCCCCCTCATCTCACCGGCGCAGAGCATGGTCCGGGCGATGTACCGCCCGTCGGCACTGCCTGGGTACGCCTCCTCGCACACCTGGTCGGCGAGCACCTCCACGCGCGCCGAACGCAGCGCACGGGCGTAGTCACCCGCTCCAGTGGTGTCCCCCCACCCGTATACGGCGGCGCCCGTGCCCGGCTGGTACGCCGGGTCACCGGCCCCCGCCATCCGGATGGTGCGCCCTTCGGGGAGCGGCTCGGCGAGGGTCAGGGCCGCCACGTCGCCGGAGTTCGTGTGCCCGTCGTACTCCGGGTTGCCCCGAACAGTGCGGACGGCCACCTCCTCGCCCTCCGAGGACCTCAGGTCCCCGCGGCCGACGATGACCTTCAGGTCCGTGACTTCCCTCAGCGGCACCCCCAGCACGTCCTTGCTCACGCAGTGGGCCGCGGTCAGGACCGTCGAGCGCCCCGTGATCACACCCCCGCAGAACTGTCCCGCGCGTGAGCCGCCGAAACGGTCACGACTGGAGATGGCCACCACCCATGGACTCTCGGACACATCCACCGGATGGCCCCCGACCACCACGCTGTCGGCCGAGGCGGGGGCCGGGGCGGCCAGTGGCAGGACAGCGGTAGTGGCCGCGAGAGCCAGTACCCCCGTCCACGCTCGGGCGAAGGGACGACGCATGCGATCTCCTCACTCTGGGTTGCCGTTGCGTACCCCAGAGTCATGCAGTATCGCTCACCCCGCACCCGCGCAGACGGAAGGCCCGAGGCCCGCCTGTCGCGGACCTCGGGCCTTCCGTGGAGCCCTCGGGTGACTGACCTGTGGTCTAGTCGAGGTAGTCGCGCAGAACCTGCGAGCGCGACGGGTGACGCAGCTTCGACATCGTCTTCGACTCGATCTGGCGGATGCGCTCACGCGTCACTCCGTAGACCTTGCCGATCTCGTCGAGGGTCTTGGGCTGGCCGTCCGTGAGACCGAAGCGCATGGAGACCACGCCCGCCTCACGCTCGGACAGGGTGTCCAGGACGGAGTGCAACTGCTCCTGGAGGAGCGTGAAGCTGACCGCGTCGGCGGGAACGACCGCTTCGGAGTCCTCGATGAGGTCACCGAACTCGCTGTCGCCGTCCTCACCCAGGGGGGTGTGGAGGGAGATCGGCTCACGGCCGTACTTCTGGACCTCGATGACCTTCTCCGGGGTCATGTCGAGTTCCTTGGCCAGCTCCTCCGGAGTGGGCTCGCGGCCCAGGTCCTGGAGCATCTGGCGCTGGACACGGGCCAGCTTGTTGATGACCTCGACCATGTGCACCGGGATACGGATGGTGCGGGCCTGGTCGGCCATGGCGCGGGTGATCGCCTGACGGATCCACCAGGTGGCGTACGTGGAGAACTTGTAGCCCTTGGTGTAGTCGAACTTCTCGACCGCGCGGATCAGACCGAGGTTGCCCTCCTGGATGAGGTCCAGGAAGAGCATGCCGCGGCCGGTGTAGCGCTTGGCCAGGGAGACCACCAGGCGGAGGTTGGCCTCCAGGAGGTGGTTCTTGGCGCGGCGCCCGTCCTCGGCGATGATCTCCAGCTCGCGCTTGAGCTTCGGGGCGAGCTTGTCGGCGTTGGCCAGCTTGTCCTCGGCGAACAGGCCGGCCTCGATGCGCTTGGCGAGCTCGACCTCCTGCTCGGCGTTGAGGAGGGGGACCTTGCCGATCTGCTTCAGGTAGTCCTTGACCGGGTCGGCGGTGGCGCCGGCCGCGGCGACCTGCTGGGCGGGCGCGTCGTCCTCGTCCTCGTCCGAGAGGACGAAGCCCTGGGCGCCTTCCTCGGCGGGCTCGCCCTCGCCGGGCTTGCCGGCGGCGGGTGCCTCCTCGGTGACCTCTTCGTCGCGGAGCTCGTCGGCGTCCTTCTTGGAGGTGGTCTTCTTGGCCGCCGTCTTCTTGGCGGTGGTCTTCTTCGCGACGGCCTTCTTGGCCGTCGTCTTCTTGGCTGCGACCTTCTTCGCGGGCGCGTCCTCAGCGGTGCCGTCCGCGCTCGGCGCCTCAGTGGCGGCGGTGGCGGTGGGCTTCGCCGTGGTGGCCTTGGCCGCGACCGTCCTGGTCGCGGTGCGCTTGGCCGGGCTCTTCGCTGCGACGCTCTTGCGGGGGCGCTTCGGCTCCGCGGCACTGACCATCAGCGTCACACCCTCTTCCTCGAGGATCTGGTTGAGGCTGCGCAGAACGTTCTTCCACTGAGTGGCCGGAATCTGGTCAGCTTCGAAGGCACGACGCACGTCATCGCCGGCGATCTGCCCATCAGCCTTTCCCCGCTCGATGAGCGCCATGACAGAGACGGATTCGGCGATCTCCGGCGGGAGCGTACGGGATGTGCTGGCCGACACGAACAACCTCTCGGAACGTTGGAAAACGGCTTCCGGCCCCGTCCATTGTGGACCGGAGCCGACGACCGGCGGCTAGGGATTTGGGCCGACGGCGCGGGCGGGGCCGGGGAGCTGCACAGCGTCACGAACGACCGCTGTATTCCCTCCTCGGCTATCACCTCTTAGGTCATCGCGCTGTTCCTTGGAGCGTTACGCCCAATCTACGTGGCCCGAGTCACACCCCGTAAGCGCACAAAAGCATCCAGATACGGTCAGAAGCGTCCTATACGCATGCACGAATGATCCCCCGATGCCCCGTGAAGAAACCCCCCACATTCGTGTCGCCGGACTCCCCCGCGCTCTCCAGGAGCTCGTGGCGGATCCGGCGACACAGGGAGCGGCGGCGGAGTCGCCGACGGGCACGGAGTGACGTACGCGACGACTCAGCGCTGCCGCGGGGCACGCGCACGGCCGCGGCGCCTACGGGGACGCGCGGTCAGTGCTCGCGCGGGGCGGGCACGACGCGCTCCACCTCGGGGTGGACGGTGAGCAGCTGCCGCATGGCGGCCTCCGCGCCGGAGCCGTCGCCGGCAGCGAGGGCGTCGACGACGCGGGAGTGGTGCACCAGAGAGGCCTCGCTGGGGCGGTCGCAGCCGGTGATCGGGCCGCCGGAGACCTGCAGTGCGGCCGAGACGATCCCGGAGAGGTGCTCCAGCATGCGGTTGCCCGCGACCTGGATGAGCAGCGAGTGGAACTCGGCGTCCGCGCGGGAGAAGGTGATCACGTCGCCCTGGCCCAGCGCGTGCCCCATGATCTCGACCATGTCGGCGAGACGCTGCTGCACCTCCTCGCGGCCGTGCCCGGCGGCGAGGCGCGCGGCGAGGGGCTCGATCATCCAGCGCAGCTCGCCGAGCTCCCGACGCTGGTCGTCGCGCTGCGGCCCGAAGGCACGCCACTCGATGATGTCCGGGTCGAGCAGGTTCCAGTCGCTGACGGGACGCACGCGCGTGCCGACGTTGGGCCGGGCGCTGACCAGGCCCTTGGCCTCGAGCACGCGCAGGGACTCGCGCACGACGGTGCGGGAGACCTCGAAGCGCTGGCCGATCTCCTCGGGCACGAGCGGGCGGTCGGCGCCGAGGTCACCGGAGACGATCATCTGGCCGAGCTGCTGGACGAGTTGGCCGTGCAGCCCGCGGCCGCGGCTTCCGGCGGCGCGCCGGCCCACGCGCCCCAGGTCCTGGTCGGGACCGTCCCAGACGGGAGGCACTACGCGGTCGCCCGCGGCGGACTCCGCGTAGGGGTATCGGTCGAGGTCACCCGGGCCGGCGAGACCGGAGTCGGCGGAGCGGGCGGTGGTCATCATGGTGTGCGCAAGGGTACTCACGGATCTGTTGTCGGCGCTGCCTCCAACTGCCTTGAGGTCTTTGGTGAAAAGCACACGAAAGGGTGATCGCTTACCCCGCCGCAATTGACGCCTTATCGGAAAGAAACGGACGGCCTTCGGGGAGTTGAGCACAGCCCCGCTCCCGAAGGCGGCGGACGGTCGTCAACGGACTCTGGTGCGCATCGCCGTGAGCACATATGCGCAGAGCAGAGCGGTCAGCGACAACATCAGCGCGGTGCCCACGGGTTGGGCGATCATGCGCACTCCCGCCGTCAGATATCGCTCGGCACCGAACGGCCATTGCACCAGAGCGAGGTCCCGGAGCCGCGCCGGAAGTCCGGCCGCGGATCGCACAGACGGTCCCTCGACGGCCTTCTGTACGAGAGGTACGACGACGATCGGCACGGCGAGCACCGCGGCGAGGCCCGCCGTCGTGGACCGGAAGACCCCCGCGGCCAGCACGCCGGCCCAGGCGCATCCCGTCACCAGGGCGTACCAACTGGCGCTCAGCGACGGCCAGTCAGCGGGAACTTTCGTGAGCTCCTCTCCGTATACAAGGTGGAGCAGGACGGCGTCGGAGACCACCGCGAGCGTGCTCAGGAGCAGCGCCGTCACGGCCGCGACGAGGAGCTTGGCGCCGAGCATCCCGAGGCGGCGCGGGACGGTGCCTCGGTCCGCGGCGAGTGCGGGGTGGCGGAACTCGTCGCCGAAGGCGAGGGCGCCCAGGAGCCCGGCGCCAAGGGCGGCGGGCGGCAAGGGAAGTTCGTGCGGCCAGGCGGCGAGCAGGTGCGACTGCGGAGTGTGCCCGGAACGTGCCAGGAAGACGGAGAAGAGGGCGGAGGTGGCCAGGACGGCGGCAAGCGTGAAGTAGCCCGTACCGACGCCCAGCAGGCGACGCACCTCGTAGCGCAGCGGGCGCAGAGGGCTTCTGCCGGGGCGGACGGTAATAGGGGGCGGCAGGGCGGAGGCCGCGGTCGCGAATCCGGACGCGGACACGGAAGCGGAAGCGGAAGCGGCTACGTAAGCCGGTGTGGAGGCCGTGTCCTGGGCGGCGGTCAGGATTCCTGTCGACGTATCGGAGCGGCGGGTGTCGGCGTCGAGGGGCGCGGTGTCGAGCGGGACAGTGTCGCTCGGTGCGGTGTCGAGCGGTGTGGTGTCGAGTGGCGTGGGGCCGGGTGGTGCGGTGCTGCGTGAGGCGGTGTCGAGCGGTGCGGTGTCGTCGTCTCCTGGTGCCGCCGAGGCGTCGGTGGGGGCGTCGCCTGGGACGTCGGAGGTGACGTCGGCCGTCCCTGTGGCGTCGTCGGCGGCGGTGTCTGACGAGTCGCCGGCCGGGTGGCTTTCGGCTTGAGAGGCGGTGGCGCCCTCGGGCGCGGGCGCTGACGCGGCCTCGGGGCCGGACTCGGGGGCGGAGGCGGGCGCGGGGATCTGGCTGGGCGCGGTTCCGTGCTCTGAGTGTTCTCCCCGGTTCGGCTGGTGCCGCTGGTCCCGCTGGTCCCGCTGGTCCTGCTGGTCCTGCGGGTCTTGGTGGCCCGGCCAGCCCTGGGGGTCCCGGCAGTCTTGACGGTCCAACGAATCCTGCGGGTTCTGGGGGTCCTGCGGGGCCTGCGGGGCCTGCGGGTCCTGCGGGCTCCGGAGCCCCAGCCGATCCTGGCGGTTCTGCCGACCCGGCCGGTCCTGACGGTCCTGGCGGTCCTGGCGGTTCCGCGGATCCTGCGGGTTCTGCGAGCTCCGGTGACCGGGCCGGTCCTGGTGGTCCCGCGGATCCTGCGGGTTCTGCGGGTTTTGCGAGCTCCGGTAACCCGGCCGGCCCTGGTGGTCCTCCCGCCCCGGCCGGTCCTGGTGGTCCTGGCGGCCCTCTCGCCACGGCTGGCTGGTGTGGCTCGGTGGGCCCGCGTCGCCGGTCTCGTCGGCGAGTTGGTGGACGAGGATGCTGTGGCGGTATGCGGTCTCGCCGACGTCGGCACACGTGCTTCCGTAGACGGAGAGCCGGTTGCCGTCCTCCTTGACGACCTCGATCGAGCGGTGTCCCGCACGTGCCTCTTTGGCGAGGAGGGCGCCGAGGCGGGCGGCGTGCGGGGTCCGGACGGCGACGCGGGGGCGGAGTCTGGTGCGTGCGAAGTCCGCGGCCTCTTGGTCGGCGACCAGACGTCCGGCATCCAGTGTGACGACGCGGTCGGCGGCCCGTGCCGCTTCCTTGGGGTCGCACGTGCTGAACAGGACGGTGCCGCCCTGGGAGGCGTGGGCGCGCAGGATGCCGTGCAGCCAGGCGGCCTCTCTCGCCGAGAGGCCCTCGCCCGGCCCGTCCAGGACGAGCGTATGGGGGTCGGCGAGCAGCGCGCAGGCCAGACCCAGTCGCCGGTCCATGCCGCGCGAGAGGGTGCCGAGGCGCTCGTCCCGGAGGCTGACGAGTCCGACGGCCTCCAGGACGTCGTCGGCGCGCAGGACGGGCACCCCCATCGCCGCGCACAGCATGCGCAGATGGCCGCGGACCGAACGCGCCGGGTGGCCTGGGACGTCGCCCAGGAGGACGCCGACCTCGCGTGACGGATGGGCGATGCGGTGCAGGGGGCGGCCCCTGAAGTACGTGACCCCACGGCCCTGTTGGAGTTCGAGCATCAGCCGCAGTGCCGTGGTCGCGCCGATGGACTCGGCGTCGAGCAGCGCCGTGACACGGCCGGTGCGTGCCTCGAAGGACACGTCCTCGACGGCGGGCGGGAGCTCCTGGCGGGGATTGCTGGTCAGTCCGATGGCCTGGATCATCGCTTCTCTCGCAGGATGTGCGACCGCTCGGCGGCCGGGGCCCGTCCGCCGGATCGGGGGCGGACGAACCCCGTGGGTACTGCAGCAAGATAACGCGACATTTGCGGCTTTTCGGTCAGGGCATGGGCCACTGGTGTCCAGTGGCCTGTGCCCGGAGCCGCAGGATGAGCAGGATCAGCAGGTGACGACGAGTGAGGGCGTCAGACTTCGGGACGCAGCATCGGCGGGTTGAGGAGCGTCGCGCCGCCCGCGCGGAAGAGCTGGGCGGGACGTCCGCCCTGGCGGGTGGTGGTCCCGCCGGTGGGTACGAGGAAGCCCGGGGTGCCGGTGACCTTGCGGTGGAAGTTGCGTGGGTCGAGGACGACGCCCCACACGGCTTCGTACACGCGTCTCAGCTCGCCGACGGTGAACTCCGGCGGGCAGAAGGCCGTGGCCAGCGACGAGTACTCGATCTTGGAGCGGGCGCGCTCCACGCCGTCCGCGAGGATCTGGGCGTGATCGAAGGCGAGGGGCGCGGCCTGTTCGTCCTCGCGGCCGTAGCCACCCTGGTTGAGCAGGGCCTCCACCGGGGCCCAGCGGGCGCTGTTCGCGTCGCCGCCGGGGCGCGGCGCGGGCAGGTCAGGAGCGAGCGCGAGGTGGGCGACGCTGACCACGCGCATGCGCGGATCACGCTTCGGGTCGCCGTAGGTGCCGAGCTGTTCGAGGTGCGCTCCATTGGCCTGCGCCGGGGCGTCGGGCGCGTGCGCGCACAGGCCCGTCTCCTCGCTCAGTTCGCGCGCGGCCGCCGACGACAGGTCCTCATCGGCGCGTACGAACCCGCCCGGTAGCGCCCAACGCCCTTGGAACGGCTGCTCACCGCGCCGCACGGCCAGCGCGCAGAGCGAGTGCCGGCGCACGGTCAGCACGACCAGGTCGACGGTGACAGCGAAGGGCGGGAAGGCCGACGGGTCGTAGGGCGACATGCCGCGATCATAGTCGTCTGCTTGACGATAAACACCTCCTTCGCCCATTGCTGTCCTGTTGCCTCCCATCGCCTCACCACCCGGATCGCCGGGTGCGCGAGTCCGGTCGTCGGTGTGCCGTCTCTGTACGTGGGACAAGGTCATACCCCCAACTGCAGCCCGTCGGCCGCCTCCTCGACCATGGCGAGGCCGAGCCGGCTCACCCGTACGGAGAACGGTGCTCCCGCGACGCTCAGCCCGCCGAGCACCAGCTCTCCCAGCGGAGCGCTGCGGACCGGAGCGAGCTTCACCGTGCCCGCGGGTGCGTCGGGGCGGATTCCGGCGAGCGCGGTGAGGACGTGCACCCCGGCGGCCGCGGCGGTGGCGGCCGGGCGGCAGGCCGCCGGGTGCGGCAGCGGAGCCGCTCCTTCCGTGCGCTGCTCTCCCGCATACATCTCCGGCAGCCGGTGGCCGAAGCACTCGGCCGCGGACAACAGGCCGCGCAGGAGCGAGCTTGCCTCCTTCTCGTACCCCGCAGCGGCCAGGCCCGTGACGGCCACCGCCGTCTCGTGCACGCGGACCGCTCCGCCCCTGTGCCCGAACGGGTTGTACGCGATCTCCTTCGCGCCCAGGCTGCGCAGCCCCCAGCCGGAGTCCATGACGGGCCCGCCGAAGAGCCGGGCGAGCTGCTCGGTCCTGACCTTGTCGAGCAGTCCGGGGGCGAGCGCGCCCGCGCCGAGCAGACCGGTGTCCAGGAGGTGGGCCGCTCCTCCGACGAGGTGCGGCACGAGCCTGCCGTCGGCCAGGCGGGCGGCGGCCGGCCTGCCGCCCGTCCGGTCGTCCGCCCAGAACTGTTCCTGGAAGGCGGACCGCAACCGGGCCGCCCACTGGCGCAGCCCCAGGGAGTCCGCGCGGCCGTGCGCGTCGAGCAGGTCGGCGCCCAGCAGCGCCGCTCGATGCGCGTGCGCCTGGACCTCACCGCGGGCGATCCCCGCCGGGTGGACGTCGGACAGGAAGACGCCGTCGCCGACCGTGGTGTGCAGCCACCGCAGGCACCGCTCCGCCGCGGGCAGCAGTTCCTCGACCTCCTGCGCGGGGAGCCCCCACCGGCGGGCTTCCGCGAGGACCACCGGGAAGAGCAGGGTCGCCTCGGTGCCGGTGCAGCCGGGCGGCAGGTGCGGGCCGGCGTCCCGCAACGGCCCCGGGATCAGACCGGCCCGGGGCCCCGGGCCCTCGACCTGGCGACGGGCGAGTGTGCGCAGCGTCCCGGCGGCGATGCGGGTGCCGAGCGGCAGTGCCATGCGGGCTGCGGCCAACGCCTCGGCCGGGGCGAGACCGCAGCGCCATGGCGCGCCCGCGGCCGGATACATGTCGGACGGATGCTCGGGGTCCCGGAGCAGCAGCGCCTGCAGATCCTCGACGCACCGGGCCAGGAGCGGCTGGGCCCTCGGGTCGTCGCCGGTCGCCCGCGCCCCGGCGGCCGAACGCACCGCACCGCGTCCCACCGCGCGGACCAACCCCGCACCGTCGGGCCGCACCCGGAGCTCCACGCTTCGAGAGGTGCCCGGAGGCAGGTCCATCTCCCAGCGCAGCAGCCCGGCGGAGGCGAGGGCGTCGGCGGGCGCCGGGTCAGCCGTGACAACGCAGTGGGCCACGGCGGAGGACCACCGCATGCCGGAGTCGTGCACACTGGCGGGCAGTTCGGGCCCTGCCCGGCCCGAGGCGACCGCGCCCACCTCCGCGAGGTCCGTGCCGAGCGCGACCTCGAGTGGCAGCCGCAGGGGCCGCCCCGATGCGCTGTGCAAGGTGATCCGTTCCGTGCCGTCGGCGTGCCGGATCCGCTCGATGACGACCTCCGGGTCGGGGCCGCCGTCCGTCGAGAGCCGGAGCGTCGCGACGAACCGGGCGCTGTCCGCCGAGAGCATGCGCGCCTGCACGGCGACCGGATCGCGCCCCGCCACCCGCACGTGGCAGCGGGACAGGGTCCGGCGCCCCGCGCGGTAGAACCCCTCCAGGCCCCGGCCGGTCAACTGCCCCTGGTCCGTCGAGATGGCGAGTGCCGGCAGGGCGACGCAGATCAGCGCGGTGTGCGCGGGCGGGAGTTCGCGGACACGGTGCGGCTCCGGCGCCGCGGCCGATGTGGGGGTGAGTGACGGACGCGAAGGCCGGGACGACATGGATCGTCCGACAGAAGACGGGGCGGGAAGAGACATGGGCAGCTTCTTTTGCGTTGTCTGCGGTGCCTGCACGGTGTCTGCGGTGTCGGTGAATCGGCGGTGTGACACGGCTGGGGTACCGCCACTCAGGTGAACGGGCGGACCCCGGGCCAAGTCACGCCTTCCGGGGCGAAGCCGACCATGTGGCCCAGAGTTCGTGCGGCGGTTACGGGCCTTCTTTCGCGACGCGGCGGGCGGTCTGGCGGCGGTTCTGCGGGCCCCTGGCCGGGCCGCCGGGCGCCCGGGAGGCTTCACTCGCGGTGCGCGACGGACGGCGACGGCGACGCCGACGCGGGGGTGCGGCGTCGTCGCGGACCGTGGCGCCGTCTTGAAGAGCAGCGGCGTCGTGGACGGTGGCGCCGTCACGGGCCTCGCGCTTCCGTCGTAGGCAGCGGCGGATCGTCTCCGGGTCCATGTCGTCGTTGCAGGCCTGGTTGAGGAGCAGAGCGAAGGCGTATCGGGAGTCGGCCCCCAGGGCCATGTCCAGCGCCTCCTGGCCCTCCGCGAGGTCGCCGAGCGACCAGGCGACCCAGCCGGCGAGTGCCAGTGGGGCGGCCGCATACTCGGCATACGCCCCGACGCAACGGCGCGACAGGGCCCTCCAGAGCCGCAGCGCGGACGGCCCCTCGGTCCCCTCCATCCACTCCGCCGCGCGGTCGCGGGTCGTGCGGACCTGGAGGCCGCAGATGAGCGCGGCCGCCTCGTCGTGCGCGATCAGTTCGTCGTCCCTGTTGTCGGCCGCGAGGGTGTCGCCGGGGGCCGGAGGTGCCGCTTCGAGGCGCGCCATGATCCGGCGCGCCAGATCGAGCGTGTCCGAGGCGACGCCCTGCCCCTCGTCACACGCCTTGCCCGGGTCCTTGCCCGGGACGCCGACCGGTTTCTCGTCCCGGGCCGCGTCGCCTTCCGCCACCGCCTCCGCCTCCGCTTCCGCGTCGCGCAACATCCTCGGCAGGAGTGCGACGCTCGCCGCGTCGAGCGCTCGCTCCTGGTCCGTCGCCGCGGCGGTCTCCCACGGGGTGAGCCGTCCCCTGATCTCGCTCTGCGTGGCGTCCGCCCGCACGCCCATGTACGTCGCGGCGGCGGCCAGGACCGAAGTGCCCGGCCTGAGCAGGGGGACGCCTTCCGGCGGGCAGCACCCGGTGTCCGGACAGCAATAGGTCCAGAAGCGGCTCTGCGCGATGCACACGACTTCGAGGACCGGCACGTCCAGGCGGCCGCAAGCCGTGCGCAGCTCCTGGGCCAGCGGGCGCAACCGCTCCACGACCTGCTGCCCCGTCTCCGCGCCGACGGGATCCTGGCAGAGGAACGCGACGATGCCGTCGGGCCGCTCCCCCCTCCGCTCGGAGCCGCCCACCAGGCACTGGGCCAGCTGCTCCGCGACGCACGGCCAGTCCTCCGCACGCTCGGGGACACCGAGCCGCACGCGGCCGCCGAACCGGCCCCGATCGCCGTGCAGGGCGATGAGCACGATGCTCTCCTCGGGCCTGAACCCGAGCAAGTACGGCAACGCGTCCGCCAGTTCCGCCGGTGTGCGCAGCGTGACCACCGGCTCTCCGAACGGGTCCGCGGGTCGGGCGATGCCGTCGGCGTGGACGGAACTGTCGGGTTCGTACTGACCCGTTGCTTCGCTGTGATTCGTCATGCGCCGACTTTCCCGCGAAGCGCCGGATTCCGGTTTGCCCTGTGGATAACCCCGGTCAGGAGCACGCCAACACTTATCCACAGCTTCGCGTGCTCGTCCCGCTCAACTCCCCGTTCGTGTACACAATTGCGCCACACACAGCCGCTCCGCCGCTCGGTCCCTTCACCTCGAACCAGAGATAAATTAGGTTAGGCTAAGCTAACGTCACTTCGCAGTTCGGACCCAGCGGTGCGCGCGTCATCAGGGGAGGGAAAACACGCATGGGCCTACCCGCCATCGGCTCCTACCCGATGCCGGACCGCACCGCCCTCCCCCGGTCCCACGTCTCCTGGCGAATCGACCCGGTGCGTGCCGCGCTGCTGATCCATGACATGCAGAACCACTTCGTCGGCGTGTTCCCCACGGGCCGCTCTCCTGTGGTGGAACTCGTCGACAACATAGCGACGCTCCGAGAGCTGGCGTCGACGCTGGACATGCCCGTCATCTTCAGCGCGGAGCCGGCCGGTCAGGCGCCGGGGCAGCGCGGACTCGTCGCCGACATGTGGGGGCCCGGGATCGGGGACGAGCCGGGCGCCGCCGCGATCGTCTCGCCCCTCACGCCCCGCCCCGGCGAACACCTGCTGTCGAACGTGCGCCACAACGCCTTCCTGCGCAGCCATCTCGGCAGGCTGCTGCGGTCGAAGGGCCGTGATCAGCTGATCGTCTGCGGGGTGTACGCGCACCTCGGGGTCCTCCTGACCGCGGCGGACGCCTTCATGAACGACATCCAGCCGTTCGTCGTCGCCGACGCGGTCGCCGACCTCTCCGCCGAGGAACACACGCTGGCCCTCCGCTGGGCCGCACGCAGCGGGATGGTCTGCACGACAGACGGTCTGCTGCGCGGCCTTCTCCTGCACAGGGAGCCGAAGAACGCGTGATCCGGCCATCACCACATCCCCGAGAACCACATCCCCGAGAACCAGACCCCCCACGGGAAGCACACCCCCCACGAGAGACGGAGACCATGACAGTACGGGCCGCGGTGGCCGGAGCCAGTGGCTACGCCGGCGGGGAGATCCTCCGCCTGCTGGTCTCGCATCCGGAGGTCGAGATCGGCGCGGTGACCGCGCACAGCAGCGCGGGGCGGCGACTCGGCGACGTACAACCGCACCTTGCCGCCGTCGCGGACCGGGTCCTCGTGGAGACGTCGGCCGAGTCGCTGCGGGGACATGACGTGGTGTTCCTCGCGCTGCCGCACGGCCAGTCCGCCGCACTGGCACAGCAGTTGGAACCGGGCACCCTCGTCGTGGACTGCGGGGCCGACTTCCGGCTGCGCGAGGCGGAGGACTGGCAGCGGTTCTACGGCTCCCCGCACGCCGGTACGTGGCCCTACGGGCTGCCCGAACTGCCCGGCGCCCGGGACGAGCTGAAGGGGACCGACCGGGTCGCCGTGCCGGGCTGCTACCCGACAGCGGTGACCCTCGCCCTGTACCCGGCCTTCCAGGCGGGCCTGGTGGAACCGGAGGCCGTCGTCGTCGCGGCCAGCGGCACGTCGGGGGCCGGGCGAGTGGCCAAGCCGCATCTCGTCGGTTCCGAGGTGATGGGCTCGATGACGCCCTACGGAGTCGGTGGCGGCCACCGGCACACGCCCGAACTGACGCAGAACCTGTCACGCGTCGCGGGCGAGCGCGTGACAGTGTCCTTCACACCGACCCTGGCACCGATGCCGCGCGGCATCCTCGCCACTTGCTCGGCACGCCTGCGTCCGGAACGAGCGGCCGACACCAACACCGGCACCAGCACAGGCGCCAGAACCGGCGCTGGCACCGACCCACACACCACACCGGACGACATGAGCGCCCTCGAGCAGGCGGTGCGTTCCGCGTACGAGAACGCCTACGCCGACGAGCCCTTCGTACGTCTGCTGCCGCCCGGCACCTGGCCCTCCACCGCCGCCGTCCTCGGGTCCAACACCGCGCAGGTGCAGGTGACCGTCGACCCGGTCGCACGTCGGCTCGTCTGCGTCAGCGCGATCGACAACCTGACCAAGGGCACCGCGGGTGGTGCGGTGCAGAGCATGAACATCGCCCTCGGCCTCCCCGAAGGGGCGGGTCTGCCCATGAACGGAGTGGCTCCGTGAGCGTGACCGCTGCCCGGGGATTCACCGCGAGCGGGGTCTCCGCCGGGATCAAGGACTCCGGGGCACCGGACCTGGCCCTGGTGGTGAACCGGGGCCCGTCGTACGCGGCGGCCGCGGTGTTCACCTCCAACCGGGTGCAGGCCGCGCCCGTGCGCTGGTCTCGGCGTGTGATCGGCGACGGCGCGCTGGCCGCCGTCGTCCTCAACTCCGGTGGCGCCAACGCCTGTACGGGCCCTGCGGGTGAGGACGACGCCCGCGCGATGGCCGAGCGCACGGCTCGGGCCCTGCGCGTCGAGGCCGAGCAGGTCGCGGTGTGCTCCACGGGACTCATCGGCGTCCCGCTGCCCATGGACCGGGTGACGGCAGGCATCGACGCCGCCGCCGCGGAGCTGTCGGAGGACGGCGGCGAGGCCGCGGCGATCGCGATCAAGACGACCGACTCGGTGCACAAGACGGCGGTCGCGTCCGGCTCCGGTCCCGCCTCCGGCCCCCGCTCCGGTTCTGGCCCCGGCCCCGGCTGGACCGTGGGCGGCATGGCGAAGGGCGCGGGCATGCTGGCCCCCGGTCTCGCGACGATGCTGGTGGTCCTCACCACGGACGCCGACGTCAGTGCCCCGACGCTCGACTCCGCGCTCCGGCAGGCGGTGCGCACCACCTTCGACCGAGTGGACTCGGACGGCTGCATGTCCACCAACGACACCGTCCTGCTGCTCGCCTCGGGCGCCTCGGGGGTGCGCCCGGACCCGGCCGAGTTCGCGGAGGCCGTGCACGGCGTCTGCCTCGACCTGGCGCTCCGGCTCGTCGCGGACGCGGAGGGCGCGTCGAAGGAGATCAAGGTACGGGTGGTCGGCGCGGCGTCGGAGCAGGACGCCGTCACGGTGGGCCGGTCGATCGCACGGAACAACCTCCTCAAGTGCGCCCTGCACGGCGAGGATCCGAACTGGGGCCGGGTGTTGTCGGCGATCGGCACGACCTCCGCGGTCTTCGACCCGGACCGCCTGGACGTGTCGATCAACGGCGTCCAGGTGTGCAGGGACGGTGCGGCCGGTGAGCCGCGGGACAAGGTGGACCTCTCGGGGCGCGCGGTGACGGTCACCGTCGACCTGCGCTCCGGGGACGCGTCGGCGACGATCTGGACGAATGATCTGACCGCTGCGTACGTCCACGAGAACAGCGCGTACAGCTCGTGAACGGAGTAGGGGCACACATGCGAACGGCCGTCAGGGAGCAGGAGTCCGAGGACGGGGAGGCTCTTCTCCGCGCGGAAGGCATGCAAGGCAGCGTCGTCGTCGTGAAGTTCGGCGGGCACGCCATGGTGGACGCGGATCTGCAGCGGGCGTTCGCCCGGGACGTCGTGGAGCTGTGGCAGGCCGGACTGCGCCCCGTCGTCGTCCACGGAGGCGGACCCCAGATCAACGCGATGCTCGACCGCCTCGGCCTGGAGACCCGGTTCGCGGCGGGCCTGCGGGTGACCACTCCGGAGACGATGGAGGTGGTCCGCATGGTGCTGACCGGCCGGGTCCAGCGGGAGCTGGTCGGCCACATCAACGCCCACGGTCCCTTCGCCGTCGGCATGACGGGCGAGGACGCGCACACGATGACGGCCGTGCGGCGGGCCGCCTGGGTGGACGACCGGCCGGTGGACATAGGCCTCGTCGGGGACATCGTGAAGGTGAACCCCGGGACCGTGCGCGCGCTCCTGGAGCAGGGCCACATCCCGGTCGTCTCCCCCGTGGCACGCGGCGAGGACGGGCAGGTCTACAACGTCAACGCCGACCTCGCCGCGTCGGCGCTGGCCGTGGCCCTCGACGCCGAACGCCTGGTGATGCTCACGGACGTCGAGGGTCTGTACGCGGACTGGCCGCGCAGCACCGAGGTGATCGAGCGTCTGACGGCCGACGCGCTGGACGAGCTGCTGCCCGGGCTCGCGAGCGGGATGCTGCCGAAGATGGAGGGCTGCCTGCGGGCCGTCCGCGGTGGCGTGCGCAAGGCTCACGTGCTCGACGGCCGGGTGCGGCACGCGGTGCTGAGCGGCGTACTCGGCGAGACGAGTCCCGGCACGACCGTGGTGCCCGACGAGGAGGCCGCGACCCCTCACGAGGGCGCCGAACACGACGAGTGCACCGTCTGACCGGCGCCCACGAAGTGAGACCGGCACCCACGAAAACTCCCGCCCCGGGACGTGATCCGGGGCGGGAGCAGCGGCGATGCGGGAGCAACGTCGGGGCGGGAGCGGCGTCAGTGACGCGGAATCGCCGTGGCGTCGGACCTCACAGACTCCGCGCGAGTATCTGCGCGTTGCGCCGCGGATCGAGGGAGTCGGCCCACGCCCGCGGCGCCGTCCGAACGGCCGCGGGCGCGAACCCGTACCGGAGGAACAGGCCCGCCCCGCCCGTCGTCGCCGTGAAGAGGGCCCCGAGCGACTCGGCGCGCGCGACGGCCAGTACGGCGCGCATGAGACCGGCGCCCACTCCGCGGCCCTGCCGGTGCTCGGCCACGCAGAAGTTGTAGAGAACGCCCGCCGGTCCGCGGCCCTCCGCCGGGTCGGCCGGGTGCACACGCAGGCCGACGCAGCCTTCGAGGGGACCGCCGGGTACGGCCATGACGAGGAAATCGGCGGCCTGGTCGGAGTAGAGGGAGGCCGGCCTCTCGCGCAGCGCCCCCGAGCGTACGAAGGGCTGGGACAGGGCGACGAGTTCGGCGGCGTCCGACTCACGGGCCCGGCGCACGACGGGCACCCTGGCCGGCGCTCCTGCGGTGAGTTCGTGCGCGGGGAGTTCGCGCAGCGGGGCGGGGCGCGGCGTAGCCGTGATCAAGGCTGTACCTTCCTCGGTTCCACGATGGTTCCACGATCGACCTTGCGAGGTAAGGCTAGCCTTACCTAACTATCGAGTCCAGTTGGCGCGGAGTGGCCACGGAGGAAGGAACCGAAAGAGGGGCCGGAGTGACGGCGAGCCGGACAGTCGGTCCGGACACGACACCGGACACGACAAAGGCAAGAGGGGAATCCCACCTCTTGCCACTCTCAAGTTATAGCCCACAGGGGGGCTTGCGGCAAGGCCCCCTCCGTCCCGCAAAATCACTGGCCTACCCCGTTCCGCGGACATCGGAGACCCCCCTGACCAGCAGCGCGTTCAACCTGCCCGCCAACCTCTCGCCCAAGGCCGACCCGGCGCTGATCGCCGGCGACGAGCGGCACTTCGCGGCGATCGCGGAGTGCCTCGACCAGACCGTCGCGGAGCTCTCCGACCGTCTCGAGACCCTGCGCAAGGCTCCCGGCGGCATCGGCCGGGAGGCCATGGACCGCGACTCGGAGATCCACCGGGTCAGCAGTCGGCTGCGCGCCCTGCGCCGTTTCGGTCTCGACCTCTGCCTGGGACGCGTCGTCGTCTCGGACGACACCGACACCGTCACGGGCACCGACGGCGAACCGCTGTACATCGGACGTCTCGGACTCACCGACAGCGAGGGCCGCCGCCTGCTCGTCGACTGGCGTTCGCCCGCCGCCGAGCCGTTCTTCGCGGCGACCCACGCCAACCCGATGGGGCTGGCGAGCCGCCGCAGATACCGCTGGACGGGCGGCCGGATCAGCGACTACTGGGACGAGGTCTTCACCGCCGACGGCCTCGAACACCACGCCGCGCTCGACGACCAGTCCGCCTTCATCGCCAGTCTGGGCGGCAACCGTTCGGCCCGGATGCGCGATGTGCTCGGCACCATCCAGTCCGACCAGGACGCGATCATCCGCGCGGGCTCCCGGGGGGCCCTCGTCGTCGACGGCGGCCCCGGCACGGGCAAGACCGTCGTCGCCCTGCACCGTTCCGCGTACCTGCTCTACTCCGACCCGAGGCTCGGCCACGACCGCCGCGGCGGCGGGGTGCTCTTCGTCGGCCCGCACGAGCCCTACCTGGGTTACGTCGCCGACGTCCTGCCCAGCCTCGGCGAGGAGGGCGTGCAGACCTGCACCCTGCGCGACCTGGTCGCCGAGGGCGCCGCGGCCGGCCCCGAGAGCGACCCGGACGTGGCCCGGCTGAAGTCGACCGCCGACATGGTGAAGGCGATCGAGAAGGCCGTCAGGTTCTACGAGGAGCCGCCCACGGACGCGTACACGGCCTCGACGCCCTGGGCCGACGTACGGGTGAGCGCCGACGACTGGGCCGAGGCGTTCCGGGCGCCAGGTCCCGGCACGCCGCACAACGAGGCGCGGGAGCTCATCTGGGAGGAGCTGGCCACGATCCTCATGGACAAGCTCGGCCTGGGCGAGGACATGGACGAGAACGAGGCCGGCGTCTCGTCCGAGCTGTTCCTGCGCTCGCTGCGCCAGGACAGGGAGCTGGTCACGACCCTCAACCGCGCATGGCCGCTGATCGAAGCCGCGGACCTCGTGTCCGACCTGTGGACGGTCCCCGCGTACCTGCGGATGTGCGCGCCCTGGCTCGACCGGGACGAGATCGCGACGTTGCAGCGCAAGGAAGCCCCACAGGCCTGGACGGTGTCCGACCTGCCCCTGCTGGACGCCGCGCGGCAGCGGCTCGGCGACCCGGAGGCGGCGCGGCGCAAGCGGCGCCACGACGCGGCCGTCGCCGCCGAACGGGAGCGCATGTCCGGCGTCATCGACGAGATCCTCTCGGCCGCCGACTTCTCCTCGGCCGGTGACGAGAGCGAGGGCGCGGTGCGGATGCTGCGCGGCAAGGACCTCCAGGACACGCTGATCGACGAGAGCGCGCTGCCCACGGAGGACCCGGACCGGCTCGCGGGCCCCTTCGTGCACGTCGTCGTGGACGAGGCGCAGGAGCTGACCGACGCGGAGTGGCAGATGCTGCTGCTGCGCTGCCCGTCGCGGAGTTTCACCATCGTCGGCGACCGTGCCCAGGCAAGGCACGGCTTCACCGAGTCGTGGGTGGAGCGGCTGGAGCGGGCCGGCATCGACCGGGTCACGATGGCCGCGCTGAGCATCAACTACCGCACGCCGGAGGAGGTCATGACGGAGGCCGAGCCGGTCATCCGTGCCGAGATCCCCGACGCCAACGTCCCGACGTCCATCCGCGGCAGCGGCATTCCCGTCACCCACGGGTCGGTCGCCGAACTGGACTCGGTCCTCGGCACCTGGCTCGACGAGCACGCCGACGGCGTCGCCTGCGTCATCGGCGACCGGGTCTTCCACGAGAAGTTCCAGGAGCGGTGCGAGGCGCCGTCACGCGTACGGTCGCTGACTCCCGAGCTGTCGAAGGGGCTCGAGTTCGACCTGGTCGTCCTCGTCGACCCGGAGACGTTCGGCGAGGGCGTCGAAGGCGCGGTCGACCGCTATGTGGCGATGACCCGCGCGACGCAGCGACTCGTGATCCTCACGAGCCGTTGACGCTCCGCCACCTCGCTCACGACCCCGTCTCGCGCCCCTCCACGTACGTCGCCACCACCTCGATGTCGCCGATACGTGACGTGTCGACACGTCGAGGGTCGTCCCCGAGCACCACCAGGTCGGCGTACTTGCCCGGGGTGAGGCTGCCCAAAGTGTCCTCCCAGTGGCAGGCTCGGGCGCTGGCCACCGTGTAGGCGTGCAGGGCCTGGTCGACGGTGATGCCCTCGTCCGGGCCGATCGCCCGCCCCGACGCGGACGCGCGCTCGACCATGAACTGGACGGCCCGCAGCGGGGCGCCGTCCGTGACGGGGCGGTCGGAGCTGCCGACCAGCGGGATGCCGTGGTCGAGGAACGCGCGGCCGCGGTAGAGCCAGGGCGCCCGCTCCTCGCCCATGATGTCCGCGTAGTCGTCGCCGAAGCTGTGCAGGAAGGTGGGCTGGACGACCGCGCTGACGCCGAGCCGCGCGAACCGCGGCAGCTGGTCCGGGCGGATCAGGCCCGCGTGTTCGACGCGGTGCCGGGCGGTGGGCCGCGGCCGCAGGCGCTGGGCCCGTTCCAGGGCGTCCAGGGCGAGGTCGGCCGCGCGGTCGCCGATGGCGTGGACGGCGAGCTGCCAGCCCGCCAGATGCCCGTCGACGATCAGATCGGTCAGTGCGTCCGGGTCGTCCTGCAACTGGCCCGCGTGGCCGAGTCCTTCGTACGGCCTGCTGAGCGCGGCGGTCCGCGCCATCATGCCGCCGTCGGTGTACACCTTCAGCGCGCCCACGGAGAGCCAGTCGTCGCCGAAGCCGGTGCGCAGGCCCAGGTCGAGGGCCCTGGGAAAGCCGTCGTCCTGGTGCGCGGCGACCGGTCGGAGCCGTTCCGCGGCCACCATGAGCTGCACGCGCAGCGGCAGCAGCCCCTCCTCGCGGGCGAGTTGGTAAGCGCCGAGCTCGACCGGGCTGTGACCGAAGAGGGTGCCGCCGATGCCCGCCTCGGCGCAGGCGGTGACGCCTTCGGCCAGACAGGTCCTGGCGGCCCGCCCGATCGCCTCGGCCAGTTCGCGCTGGGAGTACGGCAGGCGCAGCGCGCGGGCCGCGCCCATCGCGCCCTCGGCGAGGAAGCCGTTCTCGTGCGGGGTGCCCGGCGGGAGCAGGTCGAGGACGGCGGAGTTGACGACACAGCCGTGTCCGGATTCGTGCAGGACGTAGACCTTGTGGCCGTGGCTGACCGTGTCCAGTTCGGCGGCGGTCAGATGGCGGCCAAGGGCCCGCTGGTCGTATCCGGCGATGCTCAGCCAGGAGCCGGGCGAGCGTTCACGGGCCGCGGCCGCCGCCACGACGGCGAGCACGTCGTCGATCCTGGTGCGGCCCGCGATGCTCAAGGTGTCCTGCTTGAGCCCGGTCCAGGCCAGGTGCACGTGGGCGTCGACGAAGCCGGGCAGCACGGTGGCCCCCTGCAGGTCGATCACCTCACGTGCGGGCCGGGACGTCACGGCGGCGTCCAGGCCCGCGATCCGGCCCCGCCAGATGCCCAGGTCGTGGGCGACGGGGTGGTCCGGATCCATGGTGAGGAAGCGCGCGTTCGTCAGCCTCTTGCAGAGCATCACGGGTGCCTCTCCACTCGTCGCAGAGGTGCGGTCAGCCCTCCACCGACGTGACGAGGGAACGCGGCCGCAGGTCCGTCCAGTTGGTCTCGATGTACTCCAGGCAGGCGTCCCGCGAGTCCTCGCCGAAAGCGGTCGTCCACCCGCCGGGCACCTCGGCGAAGGACGGCCAGAGCGAGTGCTGCCCCTCGTCGTTCACCAGGACCAGGAAGCGGCCGTCGGGGTCGTCGAAGGGGTTGGTGCTCATGTGTCAGTGCCTCCGTCAGGATGATTAGGTTAGGCTCCCCTAAATTAATGCGAGCTTAGCCTTACTTCCTTCCCTCTCACAAGGAGACGTTGATGCGCCCCGCGGCCGACACCGGGAACGCCTTCGCCGAGTACGAACTGTCCGGCGAACCCGGCACCGAAGCCTTCTGGTCGGCTGCCCGGAGCCCGGTCGCCGTACCTGCCGACGACGGCGGTTGGCGGACCCTGTTCCTCTGGCGCGGGCACGGGCCGTCCCCCCGTATCGCCTTCGAGAGCTGGTCGGACCCCGTGCCGCTGACCCGGTGGGCCGACACGGACTGCTGGTACGCCGAAGTGCGCATGCCCGCGCGGCTGCGTGTCACCTACCAGATCCTCGTGGGAGAGGACGGCGAGGCGTACGCCGACCCGCTCAACTCGCACGGCGCCGGCGGCGACCGCTCCATCGCCGCGACCCCCGACGCCCCCGCCCAGCCCCACTGGCCGGCCGTCGCGGCCGACGACGCCCTCCCCCTGCCCGCCACCCGGATCCGCTGGGCCAGTCAGCGGCTCGGCGGGCGGCGCACCGTACGGGTCCACGCGGTGGGCGGCGGCGGGCCGTTGGTGCTGCTGCTCGACGGGGACGACTGGCTCTACCTGCACCCGGCCATGACCGCCTTCGAGTCGGCCGTCGCCGCCGGTGAGATGGAGCCGGTCACCCTCGTCTTCCTGCCGTCCAAGGACAGGCTGGGCGAGTTCGGGTGCGACCCCGCGCTGTGGGAGGCGGTACGGGACGAACTGCTGCCTCTGGTGGCCGGGTGCGGCGTGCCCGCGGACCCGGGGCGCCTGGTGGTCGCCGGGCAGAGCCTCGGCGGGCTCAGCGCCATGTACGCGGCGCTGGACTTCCCCGACCTGGTCTCCCGGGTGGCCTGTCAGTCGCCGTCGTTCTGGTGGACGCCCGACGCCATGGCGTCCGAGGACCCGCTGGGCGGCCCGGTCGGCGGCACCATCGCCGCGCGGCTGCGGCAGGAGCGCCCCGACCTGTCCGGGCTGCGCATCGCGTTCGACCTCGGCGAGCACGAGCCGCGGATGCTCCCGCACTGCGAGCTGACCGAGACGCTGGTCGAGGAGGCCGGTGCGACCGTGCGGGTCTCGCGGGCGCCCGCCGGCCACGACCGGGCGGGCTGGCGGCACCCGCTGCTCAGGGACGTCGCCTGGGCCCTCGCCTGACCCACGTCACGGGACGGCCCGTCACCTCGCCACCGCCGCACAGTAGTCCTCGTCGGTGGCGAGAAGGTTGCGGTGGCTGTCCTCCGCGGTGATCACGCCTTCGTCCAGGACGAGCACCCGGTCCGCGGCGTCCAGCATGGCCGGGCTGCTGGTGATCACGACGGTCGTGCGGCCCCGGCGCAGCTTCGCGACGTTCCGCGCGATGAGCTGTTCGGTGACCGCGTCGACGGCCGTCGTCGGATTGTGCAGGACGAGGACCTCCGTGTCGGCGGCCAGCGCGCGGGCCAGGGAGAGGCGCTGGCGCTGTCCTCCGGAGAGGTTGGCTCCCCGATCGCGTACTCCGTAGTCGAGGCCTTCGCGGTGGAGGGCCACCACGTCGGTGAGCATGGACGCCTCGACGGCCTCGGAGATCGTGCGGCTGGTGCCCGACGGGTCGATGTTCGAGCGGAGGGTGCCCGCGAAGATCTCCCCGTCGTACGGGTTGACCAGGATGTGCTCGCGGACCGCCTCGACCGACAGGTCCGCCATCTCCCGGCCGCTGACCCGCACCACTCCCTCGTACGCGTCCGGCGGCACGTTCATCGCGAGGACCGACGCCAGGTCGGCGACCGCGCGCGGCTGGTACCCGGCGATGGCCACGAACTCGCCCGCCGCCACCGTGAACTTCAGCTCCCGCAGCGACCCGTACCGAACGGAGTCGATCTCCAGGTCCCCGCCGGGGGCCGGGCGTCCGGCTCCGGGATCCGTCACCGGCGGCGCGTTCAGGACCAGCGCCATCCGCTCGGCCGACGCCCGCGCGATCATCACGTACTTGGGCATCTCGGAGAACATCTTCAGCGGTTCCATGATGAACTGCGCCAGGCCGACGGCCATCACGAGTTCGCCGATGGTGATGCCGCCCTCGAACGCCAGCCAGCCCGCCGTCAGGGTGACCGCGGCCGCGAGGACCGCGTTGAGTGCCTGGGCCGTGCCCGCGTACACGCCGTTGACCTTGGCCACGGTGACCGACTGGTGCTTGGCCTCCGTGCTGACGGCCCGGTAGGAGCGGAACGCCGCGTGGTTGCCGCCGAAGCCGTGCAGCGGGCGCAGACCGCTGATCAGGTCGGCGACCTTCGCGCCGGCCCGCGCCACCCGGGCCTGCTGTTCACGCGTGCTGGACCCGATCCGCTTGGACATCACGCTGAGGATCGAAAGGATCGCGACGGTGCCCACGATCACGAGCAGCCCGAGCCGGTAGTCGGCCATGCCGAGCGCGACCGCCGCGACGAGCACCGCGACCAGCGAGCTGATCAGCAGCGGCACCACCTCGATGATGTCGGCGGTCTGGTCGGCGTCCTCGGTGGCGATGGTCAGGACCTCGCCGGACTTGAGGTCGACGTCCCTGGCCACCGGCTGGAGGCCGCAGGCGGCGACCTTCACGCGCCAGCGGTGCGCCTCGGTCGTGTTGGCCTTCTGCAGGACGCGCATCCCGAACCGCCACGACAGCGAGACCGTCGTGATGATCACGGCGAGCGCGCCGATGGAGAGCGCGAGCGCGCCGAGGGTCCTGTCGTCCTTCATCGTGTGCTCGACGATCATGCCGAGCGCGATGGGGAACGCCGTCTCGCCGGCCTGGTACAGGCCCATGAGGACGGTGCCCAGGACCATCGCGCCGACGTTGCGGCGCAGGGCGGTCCGGAGGATGTCGGACCCCGGTCGGGGCCGCTTCGTGTCAGGAGTCGTCATCAGTCGTCAGAGTTGTCATCGAGGTGGCGGGCAATCGCTTCCGGGGTTCGCAGGGTGAAGAGGTCGCGGATGGTGATCACAGGACCGTACTCGCGACGGAGCAGCCCGATCAGCCGGACCGCCAGCATCGAGTGTCCACCGAGGGACACGAAGTCGCTCACCGCGCTCACCTCGTCGTCGTCGAGGTCCAGTGCTTCGGCGAAGAACTCGCAGACCGTGGTCTCGGTCTCGGTCTCCGGGCCGCGCTCCCCCTCCGTGGTCAGCGCGCCGAGGGGCTTGGCCTCCGGCAGCGCCTTGGTGTCGGCCTTCCCGTTCACCGTGAGCGGGATGCTGTCGACCTCGGCGAAGTGCGTCGGGCGCAGGAAGTCCGGCAGGCCCGTGCCCACGTCGGCCGCGACGGCGGCCAGGTCGGCGCCGTCGAGCACGAGATAGGCGGCGAGGCGGTACGCGCCGTCGACCTGCGGGTCCGGCTGGGCGACGGCGGCGGCGAACCGCACCGCCGGGTGCGCGGCGAACGCGGCCTCCACCTCGCCCAGTTCGACGCGGTGGCCGCGGATCTTGACCTGCAGGTCGGTGCGGCCCAGGTAGGTCAGGTTCCCGTCGGGCCTGCGGAACACCAGGTCACCGGTGCGGTACATGCGCTCGCCGGGGGCGCCGAAGGGGCAGGCGACGAAGCGGTGCGCGGTCTGCGCGCACTGGCCGAGGTAGCCGCGCGCGATGCCGACGCCCGACACGTACAGCTCGCCGGGGACACCGTCCGGCAGCGGCCGTAGCCACGGGTCGAGCACGTACACGTCGGTGTTGTCGATGGGCACGCCCACCACCGGGTCCTGGCACTCGAAGGTGCCGACGCCGAGGGTGTTGATCGTGTACTCGGTGGGCCCGTACAGGTTGTAGCCGACCGTGCCCTCGGTCTCGGCGAGCCGCTGCCACAGGGTCGGTGTGACGGCCTCGCCGCCGAGCAGGACGAGGGCGGGGCGCCGCTCCGGCTGGTCGAGCAGGCCCTCGGCCACCAGCTGCTGCGCGTACGTCGGGGTGACGTTGATGACGTCGATCCCGTGCTCCAGGCAGTACTCGACCAGGCCGGGCGCGTCGCGGCGCAGTTCCTCGTCGCAGATGTGCACCTCGTGTCCGTCGGCGAGCCACAGGAGCTCCTCCCACGACATGTCGAACGCGAACGACACGGTGTGTGCGATCCGGAAGGTCCGGTGGCCGTGCTCGGCGAGGACCGGTTCGAAGATCCGCCGCTGGTGGTTGACGAGCATGTTGGTGAGCCCGGCGTACTCGGTCACCACGCCCTTGGGCTTTCCGGTCGATCCGGAGGTGTAGATCGTGTACGCGGGGTGCCGCAGCCGGTCCGGGTCATCGGGGGCGAACGTCACGAACGGCTCGGCCGCGGGCAGCGGGCGGTCCAGCTCGATGAGGCCGTCGGTGGCGGCCAGGGCGCCGGCCAGCCGCGGGGAGACCGTGCTGACCGTGAGGATCGCGTCCGGGTGTGCGTCCTCGACGATCGCCGCGATCCGTTCGTCCGGGTGGTCGAGCTCCAGCGGTACGTACGCGGCGCCGACGCGCAGCACGGCGAACAGCGCCACGATCGAGTCGAGGGAGCGCGGTATCGCGAGCCCCACGGTCGTCTCGGGGCCGAGGCCGCGCCCGGCGAGCACGCCCGCCACCGCGCGGCTGCGGTCCCGGAGTTGGGCGAAGGTCATCGTCGAGCCGTGCGCGACGAGGGCGACCCGCTCGGGGTCACGGTCCGCGGCCCGGTCGAAACGGTCGACGACGGTGTCCGTGCCGACGTCGGTGCGCTCGGCGGGCTCGGGGGCGCGGCCGAGGCCGGGCAGCGCGCCGAGGGGGCCTGTCGCGCGGGCCAGGTCTTCGAGTACGCGTACGTAGTCGTCGAGGAGGCGGCGGGCGTCGGCGGTGTCTCCGTGGCGGTGCTCCAGCTTGACCGTGAGACGGTCGCCGGGCGTCACGACCCAGGTGAACGGGTAGTGCGTGGAGTCGTCGGCCGTCACGGAGGTGATGCCGTGCCGGGAGTTCATCTCGGCGAAGGCGTCCATGTCCAGGAAGTTCTGGAGCACGAACAGGTTGTCGAACAGGGTGTCGTGCCCGCTGGCCCGCTGGATCTCGCCGAGCCCGAGGTGCTCGTGCTCCATCGCCTCGACCCTGGCCGCCTGTACGGCCGACAGGTAGCCGCCGACGGTGTCGTCGGGCCGGGCCTTCGTCCAGGTCGGCACGGTGTTGAGGAGCACGCCGACGACGTCGGAGAGGCCCTCGCCGTCGCGGCCCGACACGGTCACGCCGAACACGGCGTCACTGCGGCCCGTGTGAGCGCCGAGGAGGAGGCCGAACGCGCCGGTGAGGACGGCGTTCAGCGTCACGCCGTGCTGCTTGGCCGCGTCCTTCAGGAGGTCGGACTGTTCGGTGGTGAGCCGGTGCACGAGCGCGGGCGGCAGGTCCTGCGACAGCGTCGGCGCGGGCCCTGCGAGCAGGGTCGGGCCGGTGACGCCCGCCAGGTGCTCCGCCCAGAAACGTTCCGACACCGCGGAGTCCTTGGCGTCGAGCGCCCTGGCGTACTCCTCGAAGCTCGGCGTGGCCGGGGTCGGGTCGAACGGCTCGCCGGCCACCGCGGCCTCGTACGCGTCGAACAGGTCGCGCAGCACGATCTCGCGGGACCAGCCGTCCCACAGCAGCAGGTGGTAGCTGAGCAGCAGTCCGTCGTGGCCGCCGGGCAGGCGGACGACGGTGAGGCGGATCAGCGGAGCCTCGGCCGGGTCGAATCCGGCGTCGCGGTCCCGGGTGCGGAACTCCTCGGCCTCGGCGTCGTCCGCGAGCTCCACCGTGCGGACGTCGACCCGTCGGCCGGCCTTGAGGACCTGGACCGGGTTGCCGTCGTCGTCGGTGGTGAAGCCGGCGCCGACGACCGGGTGCCGTGCGATCACGTGCGCCATGGCCTCGGCCAGCGCGTCGGTGTCGAGGCGCCGGTCGAAGGTGAACCAGCTCTGCGCGACGTAGTGTCCGGCCGCGCCCGCCATCTGCGCCTGGAAGAACAGGCCCCGCTGCAGCGGTGTGACGGGTGCGGTGCGCTCGGCGGTCGCGGAGGCGTCGGCGACGCGCTCCAGGGCGGTGAGCCAGTGCTCGGCGACGGCGTCGGGGATGCCGTCGGCGAGGGTGAAGGCGGCGTGCAGGCTGCCGGTGGCGTCGTCGGTCCAGGCGTTGACCTCGACGGCATACGGGCTGCCCTGGTCGCCTCCGGTGACGTGCACCGCCTGCGACTCGCTGCCCCGGCCCAGGTAGTTGAAGAGGACCTGAGGGCGGCCGGTGAGCAGCGGCGCGGTCTGCGGGTTGAGGTACTTCAGCTGTCCGTACGCGATGTGCCCGCGCTCGTCCGGCTGGCGCTCGGCGACTTCGCGCGCGGCGGCGACGGGGTCGGTGTGCGCGGTGAGCCGTACGGGCGCGATGGAGGTGAACCAGCCCACCGTCCGGGTGTAGTCGTGCTCTTCGGAGAGGGCGACTCGGCCGTGCCGCTCCAGCTCGACCGCGAGGTCGGTGGGCGACGGCTGCACGTGGGTCAGGGCGGCGCGGAGCGCGCCGCACAGGAGCTCGGTGAGGCCGACGCCGAGGGCGGCGGGCGCGGTGCGGGTGAGGCGGTCGCTCGTCTCGGGCGGCAGGACGACGGTGGTCTCGCGCAGGTTTCCGCTGTCGCGGTCCGGCAGCAGCGCGGGCGCTTCGAGTGTGGTGATCCAGTGCGGGAGGCCGTCGATCGTCTCGTCGGAGGCGGCGCCGAGCGTCAGCGCGTCGGCGTACTCGGCGTAGGACGTGGTGGGCGGCGCCAGGTCCGCCCCGCTCATGGCGGTGGCCAGGTCGTCGAGGAGGACCAGCCAGGACACGGCGTCGACGGCGATGTGGTGCACGGTGACGACCAGAGTCCTGCCGGCCTCCAGCCACGAGAACGCGACGACGTCCCCGGTCCCCGGGTCGAGCCGGCCCGCGGCCTCGTCCGCGGCGGCCGTCGCGTCGGCCGCGTCGGTGCGGATGACGGCGACCTCGCGTGCGGGTTCGGTGCGCAGCGCCCACACGCCGTGCTCGACGCGCAGTCGCGTCCGCAGGGCCGGGTGGGCGGCCACGACGGCGTTCGCGGCGTGCTCGGCGTCGGCGAATCCGGTGCCCTCGGGGGCCTCCAGGGTCCTGGCCTGGACGAACCGGTCGAGGGAGCCGCCCAGTTCGCGCTGGCGCAGGATGATCGGCGTCGGCGTGAGGGGGCCGTCCTCGCGGCGGGCGGGAGCCGGGGCGGAGGCGGGCACGCGGGGCACGCCGGCACCCACGTGCTCGGCGAGCGCGCGCGGCGTCCTGAACAGGAAGACGTCACGGGGCGCGATCGGCAGGCCGAGCGCCCTCGCGCGGTTGATCACAGTGATGGCGACGATGCTGTCGCCGCCCGCCATGAAGAAGTCGGTGTCCTCGTCCACGGCGGCGGAGCCGGGCAGCGTCTCGGCGAAGATGCCGACCAGGGAGGCGAGCGCGGAACCGCTCGCGGCGGTACCGGAGTTGTCGGCCTCCTCCGCGGCGCGCTCGGCCAGTGCCTTGCGGTCCAGCTTGCCGTTGACGGTGAGCGGCAGCGCGTCGACCGTGAGGACCCGGCCCGGCACCATGTGCACGGGCAGCTTCGCGGCGAGCAGGCCCGCGAGGTCGCCGGGGGCGCGGCCCACGACGTGCGCGACGAGGTGGTCGCCGCTGTCGGCGACGGTGACGGCCACGTCGACCACGCCGTCGAGCTCCCGGAGCGCGGACTCGACCTCGCCGAGCTCGATGCGGAAGCCCTTGAGCTGCACCTGGTCGTCGGCGCGCCCGGCGAACTCCAGCTCCCCGTCGAGCGTACGGCGGGCGAGGTCGCCCGTGTGGTACATGCGGGACCCGTCGTCCGCGAACGGGTTCGCCACGAACCGGCCGGCGGTGAGGCCGGACCTGCCGAGGTAGCCGAGCGACACCTGGTCGCCCGCTACGTAGATGGCGCCGACGCGGCCGGGCGGCACCGGCCTGAGCCGGTCGTCGAGCAGGTAGGTGACGAGGCCGGGGATCGGGCCGCCGATGGGACTGACGTCCTGGCCGCGGGTGACGTCCTCGTCGGTCAGCACCCGGCGCGTGACGTGCACGGTCGTCTCGGTGATGCCGTACATGTTGACCAGCTCGGGCGACGCCGTGCCGTGCCGCTCGACCCAACCGCGCAGCCGCCCGAGGTCGAGCGCCTCGCCACCGAAGATGATCTTCCGCAGTGCGGGGAGGGGTTCGGCGGCGTGCCGGTCGGCCTCGATGAACTGGTAGAACGCCGACGGCGTCTGGTTGAGCACGGTCACGCCGCGCTCGCGGACGAGCCGGTGGAAGTCGACCGGGGAGCGGGTCAGGCCGTACTCGGGCACCAGCAGCTCACTGCCGTGCGCCAGCGCGCCCCACAGCTCCCAGACCGCGAAGTCGAAGGAGAAGGAGTGGAACTGGACCCACACGTCGTGCGGCCCGAAGCCCATGTCGGGGCGGGTGTTGGCGAGCAGGGTGACGACGCTGGAGTGCGGCACGACGACGCCCTTGGGGCGGCCGGTCGATCCTGAGGTGTAGATGACGTACGCGGGGTCGTGCCAGGCGGCTTCGGGCACCGGCCCGGCGGCGTCCTCCGGCATCTCGTCCCCCTGGACGAGCACCCGGGCCGATACGCCCGCCCGCTCCAGCAGCCCGGTGAAGCGGTCGCGCTGCTCGCGGTCGACGAGGACGACCTGCGGGGCGGCGTCGGCCAGGATGTACTCCAGGCGCTCGTCCGGGTAGGCCAGGTCGAGCGGTACGTAGGCACCGCCCGCGGAGACGATCGCGACCAGCGCGACGACCTGCTCCACGGAGCGCGGCACGGCGACGGCGACGCGCTTGCCGGGGCCGACCCCGGCGGCGCGCAGGCCTGACGCCAACTCGTTCTTGGCGTCGGCCAGTTCGCCGTACGTCAGCGACCTGGTGGTGCCGTCGAGTGCGCACTGGGTGACGGCGGTCGCCGCCGGGTCGCGGCGCGCGGCCGTGTCGAAGAGGCCGCCGAGGGTCGTCGGCTCGACGTGTGCGGGCCGCCGGGCGCCCTCGGGCCCCAGCTCGCCGACCGGAGCGTCCGGGCGCGTGAGGAGGCCGGTGAGGGTCAGCGTGAAGGTGCGCAGGATGTCCTGGGCCGTGTTCTCGCCGACGAGCTCGCCGTCGTAGATCAGGTTGAAGCGCGGACGCCCGTCGAGCGCGCGCTCCACGACGAGGGTGAGCGGGTAGTGCGGGGCTCCTTCGTTGACGAGGTCGGTGATGACGAGCTCGGCGTCGGGGGTCCGCAGGCTGTCCACGTCCGTCGCGACGTCGAACACCACGAGGGTGTCGAAGAGCGGCCCTGCGCCCGCCTGGCGGCCGATGCGCGCGAGCGAGACGTGCTGGTGCGGCAAGACGGCGCTCTGGTGCTCCCGCACCCGACCGAGGAGGTCGCCCGCGGTGGTCGTGCCGGTCCAACGGGCCCGTACGGGAATGGTGTTGATGAACAGGCCCACCATGTCGCCGATGCCGGGCACGTCCGCGTCACGCCCGGAAACCGTGGAGCCGAACACCACGTCGTCGGTGTGCAGGATGCCGCCCAGCGTCACGGCCCACGCGCTGTGCACGGCGACGCTCAGCGGCACTCCGGCGGTGCGGACGGCGGCGTCGACGTCGACCTCGGCCTCGACGGCCGTGTCGGCGAACCGGTCCGACGGGGTGTGACCCTCGGCGACCAGTGAGGACCCCGGCAGCCCCGCGAGCTCCTCGCCCCACACCCGGTCGCTCTCGTCGTCGTCCCGCCCGGCGAGCCAGTGCACGTAGTCGGGGAAGCCGCCGACCGGGTACACGGTGCCCGGCGCGTGGTACTCGGCGAGGAGTGCGCGCAGCATCGGCGGCACCGACCAACCGTCGGCGATGATGTGGTGCACGGTCTGCACCAGGACGGCACGGTCGTCGCCCTCACGGACGAGCGTGTACCGCATCAGTGGCCCGGTGGCCAGGTCGAACCCGGCGCGGCGGTCCCGCTCGGCGAGGTCGCGCAGCTCGGCGCCGGTGATGCCGGGGCGGTCCACGGTCGTGAAGGGCGCCTGGACGCCGCTCTCCAGGACGGAGACCACGCGGCCGTCGGCGAGGGCCGTGAACCGCGCGGCGAGGTTCGGGTAGAGCGTGAGCAGCCGGGTCGCGGCGGCGGCGAGCCGGTCCGCGTCCACGGGCCCCTGCAGGGTGAGGAGTTGCTGCTCGACATACGCGCCCGCCGAGTCGTCGTCGAAGACCGAGTGGAAGTACAGGCCTTCCTGGAGGGGGGTCAGCGGCAGGACGTCCCGCAGCGCCGGGCCGTCCAGGCTGTCGACGTCGGCCTGGGTGAGCGGCACCAGGGGGAAGTCGCTGGGGGTGTGCCCGCCCTCGTCGAGCGCGGCGAGACCGGCGAGGGCGACGCGGAAGTAGCCGCCGAGCGTCGCGATGTCCTCGTCGGTGAACATGCCGTCGGGCCAGGAGACGGTGGTGACCAGTTCGTACTCGCCGCCGGCCGAGGCGGGTTCGGCGATGGCGTTGAACTCCAGGGCGCGCGGCAGGCTCATGTCCGGGTCGCGCTTCTCGCCCAGCTGGCCGGTGGCGCCCGTGAGCTGCCAGTGTCCGGAGGCGCCCGCGTCGAAGCGGCCCAGGTAGTTGAAGAGCACCTGCGGGGCGGGCGCGTCGAACCGGGTGTCGTGCAGGTAGCGCAGGGCGCCGTAGGAGATGCCGTTGCTCGGTACGCGCGCCAGGTCCTCCTTGACCGCCTTGAGGGCCGCGGCGAGGTACTCGGGGGCGGTGAGGTCGGGCGCGCCGCCCGGGTCCACGGCCACCGGGAACAGGGTGGTGAACCAGCCCACGGTGCGCGAGAGCTCCGGCTCGAAGCCCGCGGCGTCCGCCACGTGACGGCCCTCGCGGCCGTGGCCCTCCAGTTCGATGTGCGCGAACGTCTGGTCCTGTCCGAGGTCGCGGCGCCACCGGGCGAGGGCGACGGCGAGTGCGGTGAGGAGCACGTCGTTGACGCCCGCGTGGAACTTGGCAGGTATCTCGCCGAGGAGGGCGGCCGTGACCTCGGGGCCGACGGAGACGGTCTGGATCCGCTCGCGTGCGACGGTGTCGGCGGCGGTCAGCGCGCGCCTGCCCACCGGCTGGTCGGTGCCCGGCAGGGGCCGGTGGAAGTAGTCGAGGTCCGCCGCGAAGTCCGCACGCTCCAGGAGCTGCGTCCAGCGCCGGAACGAGGTGCCGACCGGGGGCAGCTCGACGGGCGCGCCGGAGGAGAGCTGCCGCCAGGCCGTGGCCAGGTCCTCCATCAGGACCCGCCAGGAGACACCGTCGATCACCACATGGTGGACGACGACGACCAGTTGGTTCTCCGCGCGGCGCCAGACGGCGCGGAGCATCACGCCGTCGTCCGGGTCGAGACCGTCGGTGGCGAGCTCGACGCACGCGTCCAGCGGCCGGTCGCTCTCCTGCCACACGGGGGCGGCGGCGCGGTCGGCCTCCGGGATGTCGAAGCTCCAGCGGTCGCCGCGCACGAGCTTCGCGCGCAGCATGTCGTGCCGTGCGAGGACGGCGCCGAGTATCTGGTCGAGCGCCTCGGGGTTGAGTTCCTCGGGGGTGTTGAGGACGACCGACTGGACGAAGCCGTCGACGGCGCCGGTGGTCTCGCCGAGCCACTGCACGATGGGCGAACCCGCGACGGCGCCGGTCGCGACGTCGCCGTGGTCGGCGGTGGAGACGTCCTCGCGGCTGGCGACGGCGGCCAGGGCGCCGACGACGCTGTGGGTGAAGATCTGCCGTGCCGTGACGTAGAGCCCGGCCTCGCGCAGCGCGCTCAGCAGCGAGATGGTCAGGATGCTGTCGCCGCCGAGCTGGAAGAAGTCCTGGTCGACGCCGACCTCGTCGAGCTGGAGGACGGCGGCGACCGCCGCGCAGACCACGCGCTCGTTCTCGGTGGCGGGCGGGGCGACGGCGCCGGTCGCGGTGGAGGGTTCGGGCAGCGCGTTGCGGTCGAGCTTGCCGTTCGCGGTGAGCGGGAACGCGTCCATCACGACGATGTGGGTGGGGACCATGTACTCGACCATGTGGTCGACGGCCCACGCCTTGACCTCGTCGGCGCGCAGGCTCTCGCCGCCCGCGGGGATCACGTACCCCACGAGGTAGGTGCCGCCGGCCGTGTTCTTCTTGGCGACGACGCAGGTGTGGCGTACGCGGGGGTGCTCGGCGAGGCCGACCTCGACGTCCTCGAGCTCCAGGCGCATGCCGCGGATCTTGACCTGGTTGTCGGCGCGGCCGAGGAAGTCCAGGGAACCGTCGGGGGCGAACCGCGCGAGGTCGCCGGTGCGGTAGAGCCGGGACCCGTCCGACGCGAAGGGGTTGGCGACGAAGCGGGAGGCGGTCAGGCCGGGCGCGTTGACGTAGCCGCGCCCCAGGAGGAGGCCGCCCGCGTACAGTTCGCCGCCGACCCCGACCGGTACCGGGCGCAGCTCGTCGTCGAGGACGTACAGCTGGGTGTTGGGGTTGGCCCTGCCGATGGAGGTGGAGAGGCGCTCGGCCTCGCCCCGGTAGATGACGTGCGAGACGCCGATGGTCGTCTCGGCCGGGCCGTAGCCGTGGTAGAGCGGGATGGCGAGCTGGGTGCGGAAGCGCTCGTACAGCTCGGGGGTGAGCACTTCGCCGCCGCACCAGACGTGGCGCAGGCTGTCGAGGCGGCCGGAGTCGCCCGCCATCTCCAGGAGCACGTCCAGCATGGACGACACGAGGTACGTGAAGGTGACGCGCTGTTCGGCGATGACGCCCAGCAGGTGGTGCGGGTCGCGTTCGCCGCCGGTCCGCAGGACGACGAGGCGGGCGCCGCTGACCAGGGGCAGGAAGATCTCGTTGATGGAGATGTCGAACGAGAGCGGCGCCTTGAACAGGGACGCGTCGTCGTGGCCGAAGTGCAGGATCTCGTCGACCTGCCAGAGCAGGCGCTCGCTGATCGCCGCGTGCCGGATCATCGCGCCCTTGGGACGCCCGGTCGAACCGGACGTGAAGATCACGTACGCGAGCGAGTCGGCGTCCACGGCGACGTCGCCGCCCGTCGTGGGCAGGGCGTCGAACGCCCAGTCGGCGAGGTCGACGGCGACGGCTTCCGGCTCCTGCGGGTCGTGCTCGCCCGAGGAGTTGAGCTGCAGGACGACGCGGGCGTCCTCGATGACGACGGAGCGGCGGGCCGCGGGCCACTGCGGGTCCAGCGGTACGAAGGCGCCACCTGCCCGGAGCACGGCGAGCAGGCCGACGACCATGTCGGCGGAGCGGCCGAGCGAGATGCCGACGACCTGCTCGGGGCCGAGGCCGCGGGCGAGGAGGTGGTGGGCGAGCTGGGCGGACCGTTCGGCCGCCTCGCGGTAGGTCAGCGAGCGGTGCTCGTCGACGATGGCGACGGCGTCCGGCCTGGTGCGGGCCTGTTCGAGGAACATCTCGACGACGGTGGGGCGGACCCGGTCCGCGTCGGTGTCGTTCCACTCGGCGAGGGCCTTGAGGCGTGACTCCGCGTCGTCCGGGCCGATGCTGCCGAGGGGCCGGTCGGGGAAGTCGGCGAGGTCGTCGAGTGCGCGCCGCGCGGTGTCGGGGTCGACACCGTCAGGGACAGGGACATGCCACCCCTCGGCACCTGCTTCCCGACTGCCGGGCCCGGAACCGCCGTTGTCGACCCAGCCGAGGACGTCCGCGAAGAGCGTGCCCGGAGCGAGCTCGATGCCTTCGGGGCTGCGGCCGGTCGCCCAGTACGACAGACCGATGGCGCAGGCCTCGGCGATGGTCCGGTCGGAGTAGTCGCCGGCACGCCGACGCACATCGGCCAGGCGGTCGGGGGTGAGCAGCGCGAGGCGAGCGCTCGGTTCCATCATCGAAGACACAGCGTCCCTTCCAGGTAATCGCAGTTAGGCTAACCTAAATTAGGGTTGCCTAACTACCCTCTCGCCAGGCCCGCCACAGCCGCGCGTACCGACCGCCCAGAGCCACCAACTCGTCGTGGGTGCCCTGCTCCACCACACGCCCCGCGTCGAGCACGGCGATCCGGTCCGCGGCCATCGCCTGGGTGAGCCGGTGCGCCACGAACAACGTCGTACGACCCGCGCACGCGGCCAGCACGGCACGCTCCAGCTCGGCGGCGCCCTCGCTGCCCGCCTCCGCGGTCGACTCGTCGAGCACGACCACCGGGGCGCGGCCCAGCACGAGGCGGGCCAGCGCGATCTGCGCGATCTTGGTGACGTCCAGGCGTTCGCCGCCCTCGCCCACCGCCGTGTGCAGGCCCTCGGGCAGCGCCTCGACCCAGCCGTGGGCGCCCACCGTGCGCAGCGCGTCCATGAGTTCGGCGTCGGTCGCCTTCGGCGCCGCGAGCCGCAGGTCGTCGGCGAGCGGACCGGAGAAGACGTACGTCTCCTGCGTCAGGATGCTCACCAGGGCCCGCGCCCCGGCCTCGTCGAGGCCGCCCAGGTCGTGCGCGCCGATGCGCACCGAACCCGTCTGCGGCGTCCCGATGCCCGCGATCAGCGCGGCCAGCGTCGACTTGCCCGCGCCCGTCGCCCCCACCAGCGCCAGCGAACCGCCGGCCGGGATCGTCAGGTCGACATCCCTGAGCACCGGTTCGTCGGTCCCGGGATAGGTGAACGTCAGCCCCTCCACCGTCACCTGATGCGGCACGGCGTCGGCCGCGGCGACGGACGTGTCACCCACGAGCCGTTCCTCCGCGGACTCCCCGAGCACCCCGACCAGACGGGTCAGGCTGGCGCCCGACTTCTGCGCCTCGTCGAAGGTGAACATGATGGCGCCGAGCGGCGTGAACAGGCGGTGGAACATCAGCGGGGCCGCCGACACCTCGCCCAGACTGGCGGCGTCGGCCTCCAACAGGGCATATCCCACCACGAGGATGAGGACGAGCCCGATGAACTCGGCGCGGTTCTCCCGGCCCACGAACCGGCCGAAGAACCGGAAGACGTCGATCCCGAGATTGCGCACCCGCCAGGACTCCGCGGTGACCTTCTCCCGGACATCGTCCTCCAGGCGGTACGCGCGTACGGTGTCGATCCCGTTGAGACCGCTGATCAACGCCTGGGCGCGGTCGGCCTGGGCCACCCGCTGCTTGCGGTAGAGCGGTGCGGAGCGCGGCAGGTACCAGCGCAGGGCCAGCGCGTACGCGGGAAGCGCGGCGGCGCCCGCGAGGCCGAGCCGCCAGTCGAGGCCGAACATGCCGACCGTGGCGATGAAGACGAGCACGCCCGCCGAGAACACCGTGGGGATGGCCGTGCGGATGCCCTTGGAGAGCACGGCCACGTCGTCGCCGACCCGGGAGAGGACGTCTCCGCGGCCGACCTGTTCGATCCGCGCGCTCGGCATGCCGAGCACCGCGCGGACGGCGCCCTCGCGCAGCCGCGCGAGCAGATCCGCGCCGAGGCGTCCGATCAGATAGGTCGAGGCCGCGGTGGCCACCGCGCCGAGCAGCGCGGCGGCCCCCATGAGGACCCCGATCGTGACGAGGACCGAGCGCCCGTCCCCCTCGACCACTCCGTCGACCACCCGGCCGAGGAGCAGCACCGGCAGCACCTGGAGCGCCGCCCCGGCCACCGTGGTGAACACGGTGGCCGTCGTGAGCCACGGGACTTCGCGGCAGTGGGCCGAGACCCACCGGGTGGCCTCGCGTCCGGACGCGGTGCGCAGCGTCGCCGGGGCGGCGGGCGCCCCGGCGGCGGGGGCTTCGGTCGCGGACGTTTCGGCCGCGGGTGTTTCTGCGGTGGGTGTTTCGGCTGTGCTCACACGAAGACCAAGTCGAGCCGGGGACGGGGCAGGTGGAACGGCATTGCTACTCGACCGACTTGACGAGTTCGTCGATCGCGTACGGGAGGGACAGGACGGTGCCCTGCGACATGGCGGCGCCGACCGCCGGGCCCTCGCTGTCGAGCAGGTAGGACACGTTGCCCTTCTTCACCGCGTCGAGGTTGGCGAAGAGCTTGAACTTCATCAGCGCCGCGGTGTCGGCCTTGTCGTTGATGACGACGATGCGGTCGACGTCGACCAGGTCCGTGCGCTCGGGCGAGAGTTCGGTGGAGAACTTGCCGCCGGCGATCTTGTCGATCTTCGTCTGGTACGAGAAGCCCATGCCGGTCAGGAGCCGCCCGCGCACGTCCTTCGAGGTGAACGGGTTGATGGAGTCCTTGTACCAGGACAGGGCGACGGAGGTCTGGTTCGCGAACTTCGGGTGCGACTTCTTGGCCTCGGCGAGCTTGTCCTCGATGCCCTCGACGAGCTTCTTGCCCTCGTCCTCCTTGCCGAGCGCCTTGGCGATGTGCACCGCGTTGTCCTGCCAGGGGGCGCTGAAGAGCTCCTTCTCGCCCTTGGTGCGGCCCACCGTGGGGGCGATCTGCGAGAGCTTGTCGTAGGCGGCCTTGTCGATCTCGGAGTACACCGCGATGATCAGGTCCGGGCGCAGGGCGGCGATCTTCTCGTAGTTGGGGCCGGAGTCGCCGTTCTTCATGATGACGTCGGGCTTGGTGTCGCCCCACTTGTCCTTCACCCAGGGCCACTGGGTGTTGATGTCGGGGGACTTGCCCTCCGGGTTCGGGTACTGGTCGACCATGCCGACGGGCTTGGTGCCGAGGGCCAGGGCGGTCTGGTCGTCGGTGTAGCCGACGGTGACGACGCGCTTGGGGGCCTTGGTGACCTTGGTGGACCCGAACGCGTGCTCCACGGTGACCGGGAACGTACCGCCGGTGGCGGCGGCCGGGGCGCTGTCGTCCGCCTTGTCGTCCGAGTCGGAACCGCAGCCCGCGAGGAGGCCGACACCGAGCGCCGTGGCGGTCAGTACGGCCGCCAGCCGCCGGGGCTTCTTCGTGAGCGTCGTTCGGTGGAGGAGCATCCGGATTCCCTTGCTGTCGCGCTGACCGCTGCACCCCGGTCTCAGGGCAGCCAAACCTTATCCTGCGGAGATGAGGTTAGCCTAGCCTTACCAGACTGTTCCGCGGCGGGGTCAGTCGAGTTGAACGTGCGTACGGCCGATCGGCACGATCAGCGGGCGGTCGCCCACCGGGTCGTCCACGACCCTGGCGCGCAGCCCGAACGCCTCCTGCAGCAGCTCCGCGGTGATCACCTCGCGCGGGTGCCCCTGCGCGAGGATCGCACCCGCCTTCATCACGACGAGGTGGTCGCTGTAGCGCGTGGCCAGATTGAGATCGTGCAGCACCATGACCACGGTCCGGCCCGACTCGTGCAGATCGTCGACCAGGTCGAGCACGTCGATCGCGTGCGCCAGGTCCAGGTACGTGGTGGGCTCGTCGAGGAGCAGCAGGTCGGTGCCCTGGGCCAGGGTCATGGAGATCCAGACGCGCTGGCGCTGGCCGCCGGAGAGCGAGTCGACGGGGCGGTCCGCCAGGTCGGAGACGCCGGTCATGGCCAGCGCGCGCTCCACGACACCGGCGTCGTCCGAGGACCACTGGCGCAGCCAACTCTGGTGCGGATGGCGCCCCCTGGCGACCAGATCGGCCACCGTCAGGCCCTCCGGCGCGACGGGCGTCTGCGGCAGCAGCCCCAGCTTCTTCGCGACGTCACGGGTCTTGAGCTTGACGATGTCCTGACCGTCCAGCACGACCGAGCCGCTGGCCGGCTTCAACAGCCGCGTCAGGGTGCGCAGCAGTGTCGATTTGCCGCACCCGTTGGGGCCGATGATCGTCGTGATCACCCCGGGCGGGATGGACACGTCGAGGTCGTCGATGACGGTACGGCTGCCGTATCCGACCGAGACGCCCCTGGCGGAAAGCCGCGCGGCGTCCTGGACCGCCGGCTCGATCTCGGTGATGTACTGAGCGACCACAAGCCCCCCTAATATTAGGTTTGCCTCACCTTTGTACCAGCTAATCGAGCCGAGCCTGCTATTTGAGGTTCGCCCGCACCAACAGGTAGACGAGGAAGGGGCCCCCGATCGCGGCGGTGACCACGCCGACGGGGAGGTTGTTCGGCAGCACCGCTCGCGCGACGAGGTCGGCGCCGATCAGGAGCAGCGCCCCGAACAGACCGGACGCGATCAGCGGCGGTGTCGGACGGCGCGTCAGACGCATCGCCACCTGGGGCGCCACCAGCGCGACGAACGGAACGGGCCCCGCCGAGCTCACGGCCACGGCCGCCAGCAGCACCGCGCACAGCAGCAGCACCGCACGGACCCGCCCGAAACGGACACCGAGCCCCGCCGCGATGTCGTCGCCGAGGTGCAGCGGCTTGAACTGGAACGCGGCCGCGGCCACGACGACCAGCAGGCCGAGCGAGCACCACAGCGCCACCCACACCTGGTCCCACGACCGGTTCTCCAGCGACCCGACCAACCACGCCTGGGCGCGGGCCACATCCCTGATGTCGGCCGAGACGAGGAGCCAGGTCGTGATGGCCTGCGTCACGGCGCTCACCGAGATCCCGATGAGGATGAGCCGGAAGCCGTCGACCCCGCGCCGCCACGCGAGGAAGTACACGAGCAGACCCGTGCAGAGCCCGCCGGCCAGGGCCGCGGCCGAGAGGCCGATGGAGTCGACGACCGCCGCGGCGGCCCCGCCCGACACCGTCACCGAGAACACCGCGACCGCGCTCGCACCGCCGGTGATGCCCAGGATGTCGGGGCTGGCCAGCGGGTTGCGCGCGACCGACTGCGTGATCGCGCCGGAGACGCCCAGCGCGATCCCCACCACGAGCCCGGCCAGGGCGCGCGGCATCCGCAGATCCATGATCACGAACTCGTCGACCTGCTCACCGCGGCCGACGAGCGTGGCCATCACGCGGGAGAGGCCGATCGGGAAGTCGCCGATGCTGATGGACAAGCAGAACACCAGGAAGGTCGCCGCCGCGAGCACCAGCGTGACGAGGACGAGCCAGGGCCGCCAGACGAACGACAGCGGGCCGAGCCGCACGCCCGGCGTCAGTGCGGGCTTCACATCTGTCTCGCTCATGCGTTCTTGAACTTTCCTCGCCAGACCAGGACCGCGAAGAACGGTGCCCCGAGCAGAGCCACGACGACACCGGCCTCCAACTCGCCGGGCCGCACCACCAGTCGGCCCACGATGTCGCAGACCAGCAGGACGACCGCGCCGAGCAGTCCCGCGTACGGCACCAGCCAGCGGTAGTCCGGTCCTGTGAGGTAGCGGGCCACGTGCGCCACCATCAGACCGAGGAACGCGATGGGGCCGCAGGCCGCCGTCGCCGCGCCCGCGAGCAGGGTGATGGCGAGGATGCCGACGGTCCTGCTGACCGCGATGTTCACGCCGAGCCCCCGGGCCACGTCCTCGCCCAGGTTGAGCAGGTTGAGGGCGGGCAGCGTGATCAGGGCGAGGACGAGACCGACCGCGATGAACGCGGTCACCGGCCAGATCACGTCGAAGTCGACGCCCGCGACGGAGCCCGCGTTCCAGAACCGCAGGGCGTTCAGCGACTGCGTGTCCGAGAGGGAGACGGCCGTGGTCATCGCCGCGAGGAAGACCGTGATGCCCTGCCCGGCGAGGGCGAGCGTCAGCGGATTGCCGGCCCCGCGCCCGATGCTCGCGAGGCCGAACACGACGACACCGGAGACGGCCGCTCCCAGGAAGCCGAACCACACGTACTGGAACGGGTTGGAGAAGCCGAACACGGCGACCACCGTCACCACGGCGAACGACGCGCCCGCGTTCACGCCCAACAGGCCCGTGTCCGCGATGGGGTTGCGGGTGTACCCCTGGATCAGCGCGCCGCCGACACCGAGCGCGATGCCCGCCACGACGGCGAGCACCGTCCGCGGCACGCGCACGGTCTGCACGATCAGCCGGATCTCCGTGAGCCGCTGGTCGGACTCGGGTCCGGCGAACAGCCCGTGCCACACCTCGGCCGGGGTCAGTGCGCGCGCCCCGACGGCCAGCGACACCGCCGCCGCGATCACCAGGACCGCGGCGAGGATGCCCAGACCCACGACCCGCCGTCGACGGGACTCCGTTGCGCCCCTCGGCACGGGGCGCTCCACTGCAGTCGTGCTCATGTCGACGTACGTTATCCCTTTGATCCGTTGTCCTTTTGATCGGATCGTGCCGTACGGCGGGTGGGGCCCGCGTCCTATCGCGCGGCGCTGCCCGTCTCGCCGGCGACCGGGCGGGCCTCCGCGGAGGCGGCGCCGCGCTCGCGCACCGAGTCCAGGATCTCGCCGACCCGGATCGCGATGTTGGACAGCAGCGACGACGTGATGCCGTGCGTGTGCTCCGTACCGCCCTGGAGGTAGATGCCGCACCGCAGGTCGTCGTCGGTCGCCACGCGGTAGTCGCGCTCGACGCGGACGCGGCCCTCGTCGTCGCGCAGGCAGCGGTCGGCGACCTCGCCGAGGAGGCCGACGGGGTCGGCAGGGCTGTAGCCGGTGGCGAAGACCACGACGTCGGCGTCGAGGGGGTTCTCCTCGCCGGTGACGAGGGACTTCACGGTGGCGCGGACGCCGTCCTCCGTCTCCTTGACGCCGGTGAGGCGCGAGATGTTGAGGAAGCGGAGGCGCTCGGTGCCGAGGACCTTCTCCCGGTACATCTGCCGGTACAGGTCGTCGATCAGGTCGATGTCCACCACGGAGTAGTTGGTGTTGCCGTGGTACCCCATCAGCCGCTGCTTGACGTCCTCGGGAGCGTCGAAGTACTCGTCGACGGCGTCCGGGTCGAAGATCCGGTTGGCGAAGGAGCTGTCGTCCGCGGGGCTGTAGCCGTAGCGCGAGAAGACGGCGCAGATCTCGGCCTCGGGGAAGCGGCGGTGCAGGTACGCGACGTTCTCGGCGGCGCTCTGGCCGGCGCCCACGACGACGAAGCGGGAGGGCGAAGTCCCCTCCAGGCCGTCGACCTTGGCGAGCAGCTCGGAATTGTGCCAGACGCGGTCCCCGCGCTCGATGCCCTCGGGCATGAGCGGGCGCAGGCCGGTGCCTATGACGAGGTTGCGTGCGCGGTGGACGGCGAGGCCCTCCGCCGACCGGACGGTGACGTCCAGGTACTCGACCACTCCGTCCCGTACGAACGGCGTGACACCGACGACCTCGTGGCCGTAGGAGACCTGGTCGTCGACCTTGGCCGCGGCCCACTCCAGGTAGTCGTGGAACTCCACCCGCAGCGGGAAGAGGTTCTTGTGGTTGATGAAGTCGGTCAGGCGGCCCTTGCTCTTCAGGTAGCAGAGGAAGCTGAACTCACTGGTGGGGTTCCGCTGTGTCACCAGGTCCTTGAGGAAGGACACCTGCATGGTCGCGTCGTCGATCAGCATGCCGCGGTGCCAGCCGAAGCTCGACTGCTGCTCGAAGAAGTGAGCGGTGACCGTCTCCTCCCTGCCGACGCTCGCGTTGTGCTCGCTGAGCGCGATCGCCATCGCCACGTTGGACGGGCCGAAGCCGATGCCAATGAGGTCGTGGACCAGTGGTGCGTCGTCGCCAGGAAGAACCTGTGACATGTCACTCCCATCGTGCGGGGAAGCCGCCTGTCAGGCGTGGGGGAAGGTACGGCAAGTGGGCACGCCGACGGGCGACCCACTCGAACTTAGGTGAGCCTAAGCTAATCCGTGACGACTGTCGACCGGGCGAAACGGACATGGGGGCATATCGGACGGGCCGTCGGCCCGTCAACTGGGGCGCGGAGTGGACGCGTTACGTGATGCCGGGCGAACGCACCGCACGGTACCGAGGGGGCGCATTGCGCAGTAAGGTAAGCCTTGCTTTACTTATCGTCAGTCATTCCCTGCCCTGAGGAGGAACCCCCATGCGGGTCGTCATGTTCGGTTACCAGACCTGGGGGCACCGCACCCTGCAAGCCCTCCTGGACTCCGAGCACGACGTGGTGCTGGTGGTGACTCACCCCAAGAGCGAGCACGCGTACGAGAAGATCTGGAGCGACTCCGTCGCCGACCTCGCCGAGGAGCACGGCGTTCCGGTCCTGATCCGCAACCGCCCTGACGACGACGAGCTGTTCGAGCGCCTCAAGGAGGCGGACGCGGACATCATCGTCGCCAACAACTGGCGCACCTGGATCCCCCCGCGCATCTTCGGTCTCCCGCGCCACGGCACGCTGAACGTCCACGACTCACTGCTGCCGAAGTACGCCGGCTTCTCCCCGATCATCTGGGCGATGATCAACGGAGAGCCCGAAGTGGGCGTCACCGCGCACATGATGGACGACGAACTCGACGCCGGCGACATCGTCCGGCAGGAGGCGGTCGCGGTCGGCCCGAAGGACACCGCCACCGACCTCTTCCACAAGACCGTCGACCTCATCGCCCCGGTGACCATCGGCGCGCTCGACCTCATCGCCGGCGGGCAGACCGAGTTCACCAAGCAGGACCGCTCCCAGGCGAGCTTCTTCCACAAGCGGTCCGCCGAGGACATCCGCATCGACTGGACCTGGCCCGCCGAGGACCTGGAGCGCCTGGTGCGCGCCCAGTCCGCGCCGTACCCGAGCGCCTACGCCTTCCACAAGGGCAAGCGTCTCGAGATCGTCTCCGCGGTGGTGTCCGAGAACCGCTACGGCGGCACGCCCGGCCGCATCTTCTACCGCGAGGGCGAGGGCGTGGTGATCGTCGCCGGAGCCGACGCGCGCTTTGGGCGCAACCACGGTCTGGCCATCACGCGCGTACGGACCGAGGACGGCCAGGAGCTGCCCGCGACGGAGTACTTCACCTCCATGGGCGGGTACCTGACGAGCCGTCCGTGAGCTGAGGCCTCAGGTCCCGTGCCACCCCCCTCCCGGCACGGGGCCTGAACCCGGTCCAGGGCCTGTGCCGGGCGACGCGGGGCAGGCGGGATAACGGCGCAGGCCCTAGCCCGCCGCCGCGAGCACCAGGGGCAGCACCTCCCCGCTGCCCGCCCTGCGCAGGAGGCGTGCGGCGACGGCCAGGGTCCAGCCCGAGTCGGTGTAATCGTCGACGAGGAGGACCGGGCCCGGCGAGGCGGCGAGCGCGGCAGCCAGCTCCTCGGGGACCGTGAACGCGTCCGACAACGCCCGCAGCCGCTGGGCGGAGTTGCTGCGGCGCGCCGTGTGCGCGCCGCCGGGACCCTCATACGCCAGCGTCCCCAGGAAGGGGAGGCGGCCGACGGACGCGATCCCCTGCGCGAGCGAGCCGACGAGCTGCGGGCGGGAGAGCGACGGCACGGCCACGACGCCCACCGGCCGAGCGGCGGCATCCGCGGCACCGGTCGCCCATCCCCCGCCGGAGCGCGCCCAGTCGGCGAGGACCGAGACCGCCGCCTTGAGCACGTCGTCGGGGACAGGGCCGTCCGGCGCGTTCTCGGCCAGCAGCGGGCGCAGCCGGTTGCCCCAGCCGATGTCCGACAGCCGGCCGAGCGCGCGCCCCGTGGAGCACTGCTCCTTGGCCGGAATGCGTCCCTTGAGCTCGACGCCCAGCGCGGCCATGCCCGTCGGCCACATCCGGCGAGGCTCGACCTCGACGCCCGGCCGGTCCAGCTCCTTCGCCGCGCCCGACAGGGCGTCCTCGGAGACGGACGCATCGGTCCAGGCGCCCGCGCAGTTGTCACACCTGCCGCACGGAGCCGCGCCCTCGTCGTCCAGCTGCCGGCGCAGGAACTCCATGCGGCACAGGTCCGTGCTCACGTAGTCCCGCATGGCCTGCTGCTCGGCCTGCCGCTGCCTGGCCACCCACGCGTACCGCTCGGCGTCGTAGACCCACGGCTCGCCGGTGGAGATCCAGCCGCCCTTGACCCGCTTGACCGCCCCGTCCACGTCGAGGACCTTGAGCATCGTCTCCAGCCGGGTGCGGCGGAGTTCCACCACGGCCTCCAGGGCCGGCACGGACAACGGCCGCCCCGCGTCGGCGAGCGCGGCGAGGGTCTGGCGGACCTGCGCCTCGGGCGGGAACGCCGTATCCGCGAAGTAGCGCCAGATGGCTTCGTCCTCCTTGCCCGGCAGCAGCAGCACATCGGCGTGCTCGACGCCTCGTCCGGCGCGGCCCACCTGCTGGTAGTACGCGATCGGCGAGGACGGCGAACCGAGGTGCACCACGAAACCCAGGTCCGGCTTGTCGAAGCCCATGCCGAGCGCCGAGGTCGCGACCAGCGCCTTGACCCGGTTCTCCTGGAGGTCGGTCTCGGCCTGGAGCCGGTCGGCGTTCTCCGTGCGTCCCGTGTACGACGCCACCTTGAAGCCGCGCTGCCGCAGGAAGGCCGTGGCCTCCTCGGCGGCGGCGACGGTCAGTGCGTAGATGATCCCGGAGCCCTGCAGTTCTTCCAGGTGCTCGGCGAGCCAGGCGAGCCGGTGGGCGGCGTCCGGCAGTTGGACGACCCCGAGGCGCAGACTCTCGCGCTCCAGTGCGCCGCGCAGCACCAGGGCCTCACCCGCGCCGGTGCCGAGCTGCTCGGCCACGTCCGCCGTCACGCGCGCGTTCGCCGTCGCGGTCGTGGCCAGAACGGGCACGCCGGCCGAGAGCTCGGCCAGCATCGCCCGCAGCCTGCGGTAGTCGGGCCGGAAGTCGTGGCCCCAGTCGGAGATGCAGTGCGCCTCGTCCACCACCAGCAGACCGGTGGTGGCCGCGAGCTTGGGCAGCACCTGGTCGCGGAAGTCCACCGAGTTGAGGCGCTCCGGGCTGACGAGGAGGACGTCGGTCTCGCCGCGCTCGACCTCTCCGTAGATCGTGTCCCACTCCTCGGGGTTGGCCGAGTTGATGGTGCGTGCCTGGATGCCGGCGCGTGCCGCGGACTCGACCTGGTTGCGCATCAGGGCGAGGAGCGGGGAGATGATCACGGTGGGGCCCGCGCCGCGGCGGCGCAGCAGGGCCGTTGCCACGAAGTACACCGCCGACTTGCCCCAGCCGGTGCGCTGCACCACGAGGGCGCGGCGACGCTCCTGCACCAGGGCCTGGACCGCCTGCCACTGGTCCTCGCGCAGCCGGGCCGAGCCCCCGGGGTCGCCGACGAGCTCGGCGAGGATGGCGTCGGCTTCGGTGCGGAGCTCCAGGGTGTCCATGCCTCCATGCAACCCGATGCCACTGACAATCGCCGAATCCGCCACGGGTCCCGCAGGACTCGAAGGCGGATCTTCTGGGCAGGTATATAGGCAGCGCACCGGCCGATAACGGCATGTGATGCCGATTGTTCATTGCCGCCGACGGCCGCGACGGTGAGAATTGGAACCGCTCCCCGCGCGGCCCCCTGGTCCGGTAGGGCTGTGCCGTGGTGCGCTCCCCCGATCCGACCCCGCCCTCGTACGGGCGCGTAGCCGAAGGGAGGACCGTGACCTTCGGATTCGCCTCGTCCGGCGCGGCATCCACGCCGGGCTCACCCGCGTCGGCATCGACGTCGCCCGAGTTCGCCCGCGACTCCGCCGACTCCGCCCACCGACTGGCGCGGATGCTGGAACCCTCCGAGTGGTCGGCGGCGGGGATCCCCCTGCTGCGCAACCCGCGCGAGGTCGTCAGCGGCCTGCACGCGCGCCATCTGCCGACCCCGGCGACGGCAGTCGTGGCCGTGCTCGATCCCGACGAACGGCTGCGGGCGAGCGCCTCGTTCAGCCGGCGCGCGACAGTGACGGACGGCTGGGTCTTCCGCAACGCGCTGCTCACCCAGTTGCGCCGGGTCATCCCGCACGACCTGCGTCGCCGCACTCCGGTACGGACCGCCGTGCTGCTCTACTGCCGCGAAGGGGACGCCCGTTGGACCCAGGAGGACGGTGCCTGGATGTGGGGTCTGCGCGACGCCTGCACGCTGCACGGTCTGCGCTGCGGCGCGTACATCACGCTGACCTCGGACGGCTGGCAGGTGCTGGGCGAGGGACGCGGCGGCCGGCAGCCGAGCACCGGCTCACGGCCCGAGCCCTTCACCGGCACCGACCCATCGGCGATACGCACCGGAGGGGCCGCCTCCGATGTGCTGCGCCGCGCGGCGGCACGCTGACACACGGTGCGTCGCCGAAGGCCCGCACCGCGCGTCACGGCACACGTCGACCATGACACCGTGCTCCCGCGCGGTCGGCGCCTGACGGCACCACCGCACGGTCCACAACGACTCCACGCCCGCTACGACCCCGCGTCGGCCATGCCTTCGGCCGACGGACGTCGTCTCAGACGCCCGCGCCCAGCATCGAGTTGATGCGCTGCGGATCACCGCAGACGATCAGCAGGGTGCCGGCTCGGGTGAGGGCCGTCGGCAGGGCCGCGACCGCGGTCTCCTCGCCGCCGTTGAGGGCGACGACGACCACGGGCCGGGACTTGGCACGATCCAGGGCGGCGGCGTCGGCGTAGAAGACGTCGTCGCCCGCGTCGTGCTGGGCCCAGTAGGAGGCCTCACCGAAGGACAGCTCGTGCGCGGCCCACGGGTGCGGGTCACCGGTGCTGATCACCAGGACCTCGCCGGGGGCACGCCCGGAGTCGAGAAGGAGGTCGACCGCTTCCTCGGCCGCGTCCAGCGCGCCCTCGGCCGAGGCCGGGATCAGCTGGATCTGCGGCACCGATGCCGGGGCACCGGAAGCGGCGGGACCGGGGGCAGCCGGGGCGGCAGGCCCGGGCTTGGCTGCCGCGTCACGCGGCGTGCGCTGCGCGGGCGGCATCGGCCGGGCAGGACCCGGACGGCCGGGGCACGGCGGGGCCGCGGGACGCGGTCCGGGTACGGGGCGGGGGGTCGGCGCGGTACGGCCACTGGCCGGCGTGGCGCGGGGACCCTGGGCACTCTCGTGAATCTGAGGCTCCTCGGGAATGAGAGGCATGAAGTGTTGTCTATCAAACGCCGATGCGACTCGCGTCGGCGGGTGGCACATGAGTGCGACGGGAAGGACCGGAAAAGCGTCAGAACTCAAAGCCGAGCTGACCCTCGATTTCCGGAACATTTCCGTCCGCCCAGCTGCGGGCCTTCTTGAGGTGCCGCCACTGGGGCAACGCATCAAGATACGCCCACGTGAGCCGGTGGTACGGGGTGGGCCCCCGCTCCGCCAGCGCGGCCTTGTGCACCGGCGACGGATAGCCGGCGTTGGCCGCAAAACCGAAGTCTGCATGTTCGATGCCCAGTTCGGCCATCATTTTGTCGCGCTGAACTTTCGCGATCACCGAAGCCGCGGCGACGGCCACACAGGATTGGTCGCCCTTGATCACCGTACGAACCCGCCAGGGATTGCCGAGGTAGTCGTGCTTTCCGTCGAGGATGACCGCGTCCGGACGGACCGGCAGCCCCTCCAGAGCACGCACCGCGGCGAGCCGCAGAGCGGCCGTCATCCCCATGTCGTCGATCTCCTCGTGCGAGGCATGACCGAGGGCGTGCGCCGTGACCCAGCCCGACAGCTCCTCGGCGAGCGCGGTGCGCCGCTTGGGAGTGATCAGCTTGGAGTCGGTGAGCCCTTCCGGCGGCCTGCGCAGGCCCGTGACCGCCGCACAGACGGTGACCGGTCCCGCCCACGCGCCGCGCCCGACCTCGTCGACACCGGCGACGATCTTCGCTCCGGTGGTGGCGCGCAAGGAGCGCTCGACGGTGTGGGTGGGTGGTTCGTACGGCATGGCGGCAATAGCCTACGCCGCCGGGACCCGCCCGCGACACCCAGGCCCGCCCCTCGGCTCTCCGGACCCTCAGGGGCGCAGCATGGGAACCATCACCTGATCGATCAAGGCCTCGAATTCCTCGTCGTCCCATTCACTGCCGCACACCTTCGAGCGGTACATCAGCATCGCCGGAATGACATCGCAGACGTACGCGTCCAGTCCCCCGGAACGCACCTCTCCACGCTCGATTCCGCGGCGTACGACCTCCTTGATCAACTGGACGCTCGGCTCGATGACGCCCTGGAAGATCACGTCATGGAAGCGCTCGGCGGCCGCCGTGTCGCATTCGTGAAGCACCGCGCGCAGGGCGGAGCCGGTGCGCGAGAACATCGACACCCGCATCTCCTTGCACAGCTGCAACAGGTCCTCGCGGACGCTGCCGCAGTCCGGCGGGCTGTCGAGCCGGGGCAGCCCGGCCCGCAACGCGTCGACGACGAGGTCCTCCTTGGACGGCCACCGGCGGTACACCGCGGCCTTGCCCGTCTGCGCGCCCGCCGCCACGCCCTCCATCGTCAGCCCGCTCCAGCCGACCGTGCTGAGCTGCTCCAGGGCGGCGTCCAGGATCGCCCGCTCCAGGACGGGCCCCCGGCGGCGCGGTGTCGCCGTCCGTGCGGAAACCGCGGACCAACGGGAAGTAGCCATCAATTTCTCTCCATAGAGCACACAAGGGAGGCAGAGAACAGAAGAAGGGTCAGTGAACGGTTGCGTTCACTCAAGAGGTGTCACTACCGTCGTGGTTGACAGTGAACGGAACCGTTCACTAAGGAACTTGTGGGGGATCATGACGACCACCTCTCAGCTGACGAAGAATCAAAAGCCCGGTACCGCCCGCCGAGAGGGGCACCCCGGCTTAGCACTCACTGTCATCGCGGCCTGCCAACTCATGGTGGTACTGGACGCCACGATTGTGAATATCGCGCTCCCCCACATCCAGGGAGCCCTCAACTTCTCGACGACCGACCTCACTTGGGTCGTCAGCGCATACACCCTCACCTTCGGTGGACTGCTGCTCCTCGGCGGCCGCGCGGGTGACATCCTGGGACGCCGCCGCGTGTTCATGGCAGGCATCCTTCTTTTCACTTTCGCCTCGCTCCTCGGCGGATTCGCGCAGGAGCCCTGGCAGTTGCTCGCCGCCCGCGCCCTGCAGGGCGTCGGAGGCGCCATCGCCTCGCCCACCTCGCTGGCGCTGATCACGACAACCTTCCCCGAAGGCCCCGAGCGGAACCGCGCCTTCGGCGTCTTCGCCGCCGTCTCCGCAGGTGGCGGCGCCATCGGCCTCCTGGCGGGCGGCATGCTCACCGAGTGGCTCAACTGGCGCTGGGTCCTGTTCGTGAACGTGCCCATCGGCATCCTGATCGCCGTCCTCACCCCGCTCTACATCAATGAATCCGAACGCCACCCCGGCCGCTTCGACATCCTGGGCGCCCTGACCTCGACGCTCGGCATGGCCTCCCTGGTCTACGGATTCATCCGCGCCTCCGAAGAGGGCTGGCGCGACAGCGTCACCGTCGGTTCGTTCGCCGCCGCGGTCGTCCTGCTCATGGCCTTCGTGTTCATCGAGAAGCGGGCCAAGGAGCCGATCACACCCCTCCGCATGTTCGCCGACCGCAACCGGTCCGGCACCTATGTGATCATGCTCAGCCTGGCCGCCGCGATGTTCGGCATGTTCTTCTTCATCGTTCTCTTCGTCCAGAACATCCTGAACTACACCCCGATCGAGGCCGGCCTGGCCTTCCTGCCGGTCACGGTGGTCATCGCGATCGGCGCCGGTCTGTCGCAGAAATTCCTCCCCGTCCTCGGTCCCAAGCCGTTCATGGTGACCGGCTCGGCCATCGTCGCCGTCGGCCTCGGCTGGCAGGCCCTGATCGGCCCCGACAGCTCGTACGTCGGCGGCGTACTCGGGCCCATGCTCCTCTTCGGCTTCGGCATGGGCCTGAACTTCGTGACCCTGACCCTGACCGCCGTCTCCGGAGTCGCCCTCCACGAGGCCGGCGCGGCATCCGGCCTCCTCAACGCCACCCAGCAGGTCGGCGGCTCGCTCGGCCTCTCCATCCTCACCACGGTCTTCGGCACGGCGAGCCGCAACGAGGCCGAGGACCAGGTCGCCGACTTCATGGCCCACGCCTCCCCGGAACAGAAGGCCGAGTTCGCCAAGACCCACGAACTCCCGGCCCCCTGGAGCCACGAGATCCTGGCCGAGGGCATCTCCACCGCCTTCATCCCGGCCGCCGCCATGGCCGTCCTCGCGCTGATCACCGCGGCACTGGTGATCCGCGTCCGCAAGAGCGACCTCGACGCCCTGGCCGGCACGGCGGGCGCGGCGGGCCCTGCGGGCGGCTGACGCGACCAGCCTGGCGGGCCCTGCGGGCGGCTGACGAGGCCAGCCTTCTGCGGCTGGTGGACGGCACCCTGCGGGGGCGGGTGCGCGTGTGGCGGCGGGCGCGGGTGCAGGCGCGGGTGCCCCGGGGGGGCGATGCACGTGCGCGGGTGCCGGGGGCGACGCACGTGCGGGTGCGGGTGCCGGGGGGCGATTGGCGTGGCGGACTGGGGCGCCACGCCAATCGGCACCCGTGCAGCTCCTGGCACGAGCGGGGGCGCTGGCACCAGGGGCCGCAAGCCATGGTGCGCCTGCCGCCATGGTGCGCCTACCGCGGGCCACGGACGGCGAGTCACGGTGCATGGGTCAGGACAACGAGCCACGGTGGATGGGCCCGGACGGCGAGCCACGGTACGTGGGCCACACGGACCGGCGCCCGGGCTGCGCCCACCGCCCGCCGTGGGCCTGCCCCGAGCGAAGGGTCACCCCACCGCGTCGAGAACCCAGTCCGGCAGCGCCTCCGTCCGCTCCAGCCACTCTCCTGGCGGCGTGCCCTCCTCCGCGGAGGCGACGACACCACCGACGATGGCGCACGTCGTGTCCATGTCTCCGCCGACCCGGGCCGTGTCCCAGATCGCCCGCTCGTACGCCCCAAGCCCACGAGCAGCCGACCACAACGCGAACGGCACCGTGTCGTGGGCCGTCGTCCGCCGACCGCACCCGAGAACCGCCGCCACGGTCCCGGCATCGCCGTAGTCGAGCATGTCCCGCGCCCTCCGCAGCCCCGCCCCCACCGCACTGCGCGGCACCAGGTCGATCACGCCGTCGAGCAGCTCCTTCGGCGCGGGCGGCCCCGTCGGAGCGGCCACCAGCGCCGCGGCGGCGGCCACCGCCATCGCCCCGACGACGGCCTCACGGTGCTGATGCGTCGGATACGCCGAGATCTCCGCCTGGTGCGTCGCCTGCTCCGGGTCGTCCGCGTACCAAGCGCCGAGCGGGGCGATCCGCATGGCCGCGCCGTTGCCCCAGGACCCCTGCCCCTTGAAGAGCGCGGAGGCCAGCTCCCGCCAGTCCCCGCCTTCGCGGACCTGCCGCAGCAGCCGGTTCACGGCGGGCCCGTAGCCACGGTCGAAGTCATGGTGCTCCGCGAACGACAGGGCGAGAGCGTCCTGGTCGATGCGTCGGTGCTTGGCGAGGATGGCCAGTACCGAGCAGGCCATCTCGGTGTCGTCGGTCCACTGCCAGGGCGCGTCCGGCAGCTCGCGGCGCTTGAGCAGGGGGTAATGCGCGGGGACGAAGAACTGTGAGCCCAGCGCGTCCCCCACCGCCAGTCCGCGCAGGCTGGCCAGAGCGCGCTCGAGGCGCCGGTCGGGAGAGGAATCAGCGGTCATCGCCCTGCCACTCTAATTCGTTGCCAACGGATCCAGCACCACTCAATCGGTTCCTCCGAGCCCGCCGGAACCGCCGGCCGGTGATATCCCGGTCACAGCTCCGGCCCCGGAGAGCCCTCACGACCTCCGAAGTCGCCTAGGGCCTGTGTCGGGAGTCCCGTCGTCCGCCCGGAGGGCGGGCCCCGCGGCGTCCGGCGCGTGCGATCGCAAGGCGCAGGGTCGCCCCGATACTGGTCGTACCGGGACGACCCTCCAACGCCGCTGGGGGTCCCCCCGCGCCCTTCAGGCGTGGGGGAGTGCGTGCCGGGCGCCGCGGGGCAGGCGGGACTTCCGACACAGGCCCTAGCCCGTGACGCCGTACGACTCGGGCTCACGCCAGCGTTCGAACGGCCGGTCCAACGTGTACTTGCCGTCGTCGCCGAGCACCAGCACCCTCATCTCCCCGTTGCCCGGGTTGGACAGCGACTCGAACTCGGCCACCGACCAGTGGAACCACCGCATGCAGAACAGCCGCATGGTGAGCCCGTGCGTGACCAGCAGGACGTTCGGCGGATGGTCCGGTGCTTCGAAGCTCCGGTAGAGGCTCTCCAGGAAGGCCCCCACCCTGTCGTAGACGTCAGCCCCCGACTCTCCTTGTGCGAAGCGGTAGAAGAAGTGCCCGTACGCGTCGCGGTACGCCTTCTGCAGCCGCACATCGTCCCTGTCCTGCCAGTTGCCCCAGTCCTGCTCCCGCAGCCTCGGCTCCTCCCGTACACGCACCAGCTCCGGGTCGAGCCGGAACGCCTGGAAGGTTTCGTGGGTGCGGCGGTACGGCGACACGTACACGCTCACGCGCTCGCGGCCGAGCAGTTCCCGCAGGTGTTTCCCCGTGTCTTCCGCCTGCGACCACCCCGTTTCGGTGAGCTCGAGAGCGTGATCGGGTTCGCGCTCGTACACGGTGTCGTCGGCGTTGCCTGCCGACTCGCCGTGCCTGACCAGGATGATGCGCCGCGGGCGTGCCATACGGAAACCCTAGATCGGGTCCCGGGTGAGCTGCTCAGTCGGGTAGCCGCCCGGACTCCATCCGGCGTATTCGGCCCGTGAAGCGCCGACGGAGCAATCGGTCGTGCGAGACGACGACCAGCGCTCCTGTCCACTGCTCCAGCGCCGCCTCCAGTTCTTCGACCAGACCCAGTGCGAGGTGGTTCGCCGGCTCGTCCAGCAACAGGAGATCGGCGGGTCTGGCCAGCAGGCGTGCGAGGGCCAGCCTCCGTCGCTGCCCGGCGGACAGTGAGCCAACCTGGACGTGCAGGTCACGTGGTCTGAACAGGCCGTAGGAGAGGAGCAGCTCCCGCTCCTCGTCGTCGGTCAGCCCGAGTCCCTTGCCGAAGGCTTCGAGGACGCGCTCGGTCGGGCGCCGTACCGATATCTCCTGCGCGAGATAGGCGATCCGCCCTCTGCGGACGACCGTGCCTTGGTCGGGTTGCAGCACCCCTGCCATGATGCGCAGCAGCGTGGACTTGCCGGCACCGTTGCCTCCGTGGATCAGCAGCCGATCGCCTGCCGAGACGGTGAGCGACTCCACGGCGAGCCGCTCTCCCACCGTCACATCGCGCAGGCTCACCAGCTCACCTTGCGTCGCACCTGCCAGCGGGCGTGCCGTGAAGCTGAGCGGTTCTGGCGGGCGCTGCACCGGCTGGTCCCGCAGCCTTCGCAGTCTTTCCTGAGCGTTCCTGACCCGCCCCGCGACCGAGGCCTGGACCCGTCCGCCGGCTCGGTCGTACGCCATCTTGTTGTTGTCCTTCATTCCCCGGCCACCGGCCACCGCATGGGCAGTGGTCGCCATGAACTCCTGAAGACGACTCGTCTCCTCGCACCACTCCGCGTACTGCTGCTCCCAGCGCTGGCGGGCCGCGGCCCGTTCCGCGACCAGTCCTTGGTAGCCACCGCCGTGTCGCACCACCGACCGACGGTCGGCGTCCACTTCGAGGATCGCGGTGGTCACGCGCTCCAGGAACATACGGTCGTGCGAGACCGCGACGACCGTCCCGCGGTGCGCGGAGAGGGCAGTCTCCAGCCAGTCCAGTGCACTCTCGTCCAGATGATTGGTCGGTTCGTCCAGGAACATCACCTCGGGTGCGGCCGCGATGAGGCAGGCCAGGCCGAGGCGGGCCTGTTCGCCGCCGGACAGGCTGCCCAGCACCCTGTCCCGGCCGATGTGACCGAGCCCCAGACCGTGCATCGCCTTGTCCACGCGCGCGTCCGCCTCATATCCCCCGCGCAACTCGAAGGCGGTGAGCAGGTCCCCGTACTCACCCAGGTCACGCTCGCTCGCTGAACCGAGCTCCGCCTCGCGTTCCCGCAATCGGCGCTCCATCGAACGGAGTTCGCCCAGGGCGGCGTCGATGGCATCGCCGACGTGCCGGTCCGCGGGAAGCTGAGGAGTCTGCGCGAGCAGGCCGGCCCCTCGTTCGGCGACAGTGACCACCTCGCCCTCGTCGGGCCGCAGGTCACCGGACATCAGGTGCAGCAGCGTGGACTTGCCCGCACCGTTCTCCCCCACAACGCCTATGCGTTCGCCCGGCCTGATCGCGAGAGACACCGCGTCGAGGATCAGCCGATCCCCACGGGCCTTGGTCACACCGTGCAGAGAAATCTGAGTAGGCACAGGAACCCCCGGTTTCCATCCACCCAAGCAAACGCAACGCCTGTCGCATTACGATGAGTGTGGCAGACTGGCGCAGCTAACGCAACCCGAGTAGCGATAAATATCCGGGCGATACGGCGGGGAAGGGACGGGTCGATGAAGGACGAGACTGTTATTGCTGTTCAGGGCGGTGGAACACCGAGCGCGGGGGGACACGGCTCGGGGGAAGGCGGCTCAGACGGACGCGGCGCGGACGGACGCCGCTCGGGCGGACGACGAGACTCGGACGGTCCGAAGCAAACCGATCCAGCCGATCGGACCGAAAAGGCCGGGACGGAAACCGTCCCGGCCGCTTCGTCACCCCCGGCCGACCTGGCGGACTTCGCGGACCAGGTGGCCCCGGCCACCCCGTCCACCCCGGCCGCCCCAGGCACCCGTCGCCCCGGCGGCCGAACGGCCCGAACCCGCGCAGCCGTCCGCGACGCCGTACTGAGCGGCCTGGCCGACCACGGGTATCCCGGACTCACCGTCGAATACATCGCCGACCACTCGGGAGTCCACAAGACCACGCTGTACCGCCGCTGGGGCGGCCTCGAAGGCATGGTCGCCGACGCCCTGGAAATGGCGGGCGAGGACACCTGGACTCCGCCGGACACCGGCAGTCTCGAGGGCGATCTGCGGGAACTCGCCCGCGAAGTGGTCGAATCCTTCTCCGACGACGCGGCCGCGGCGGCCCCCACCGCCTTCGTCGCGGCGGCCTTCCAGTCCGCCCGGGCGGCCGATGCCCTCCACGCCTTCTACGCCGAGCGCTTCGGACGCTGCGAGGCGGTCGTCGAACGTGCCGTGGAACGCGGCGAGGCATCCCCGGACACCGACGCGGCAGCGCTCGTCCGTGCCGTCTCCGCTCCGCTGCTGCTCCGCGTCTTCATCACGCGGGAACCGGTCGACGCGGCACTCGCGGATCAGGCGGCGGCAGCGGCCATCGCCGCGACTCGCGACGGGGCGTTCGCTCGGCGCTGAGGCCCCAGCGGGACTGCCCCACCCGGATCAGGAAGGGGTCAAACCGTCCAGGACGGTTCCAACTCCACGATGTCCCCTGCGAGCGCGGCGACGTCGGCATCCGTCTGCGCTCGCAGCGAGAGGCGCTCCACCCGCTCGGCGCGGTATTTGCCGTGCTCGGCCGCCGACAACCACATGGAAAGCACCAGGAATTCGTACCCGGGCGCCTCGCCGAAGAGACCGCGCACCATGCCGGGCGAGCCGGCCATAGCGGGGTTCCAGACCTTCTCCTGCATCAGCGCGAAATGCTCCACCCGCGCCTCACGGACCCGGCAGTGCGCGACGCGCACCACATCCACGTCGGTGAAGCGCGGCTCGAACCCGGTCTTCACGTCGAAACGGTGGTCGAAGAGTTTGGCGCGGTGGTCCTTGTAGGTGCCGGACTGCCCGGCGGCCAGCCGATCGTGGGAGCGGGCCATGAACGAGTCGTAGAAGGCTCGGCTCTCCCAGAACGTGAAGACATGAGCGACACCCTGCCGCCCCCGACTCCACCCCCCACCCTGTCCCCGGAACCCCGGCTCCCCCAAGAGCCCCGCCCACTTCCGCTGTCCTCGTTCGAACCCCCGACGATCGACCACGGAGCAGCGAATCCACTTGACCAGCACCGCGCCATCGTACGGCGCGGAGCACGGCCCGGGTCACGCTCCGGCGTAGTGCACCCGGATCAGCTCTGCCGAGTCCTCGGCATCGAGTTCAATACCGAACTCGCGGTCGAGAACGCTCATCAATTCGCCCACAGGAACGCTTCGTTCGACCGTCGTGCCGTCAGGGAGGATCTGCGTGAACAGATCGCCGACGAGCCTGCGACGCACCTCGGATCCGGCCCTCTGCAACACCGGGCGGCGAATGAACGACGACCTGGGGTGGGTCGAGGTGTAGTGGTTCATCACTACGTAGTCGACCGGGAGGCGCCGCTCCTGGGTGTACGCGTAGAGGTCGAACCAGCCCTCGCCAGGACGCCATGTCCGCAGCACCAGGACGCCTTCGTCCTCATCTTCCTGGTGGAGGCTGAAACGCCACTCCCCTTGTTCCATTTCCACACCCGCGGACAGGGGAATCGGTTCGAGCAGCCCATCTGCTCCGAACCCGGTGTCGCAGTGCCACGCCCGGCCGTCCACCTCCACCCTGAGGAGCATGTGGGTCACCGCGCGCGTGGAGCTCGCCCCGGCCCTGACGCGCGCTCCGAGCCCGGCGACATCGAAGCCGATGCGTTCCAGGGCGGCCGCGAAGAGCAGGTTCTGTTCGTAGCAGTAACCGCCCCGCCGCCGACGCAACAGCTTGTCCTGTAGAGCGGGTAGATCCAGCGGAACCGGTCGCCCGAGCATCATCTCGAGGTTCTCGAAGGGGATCGCCGCTACATGCTCCCGGTGGAGCGTGCGCAGAGTCTCCAGGTCCGGCTCCGTCTTGCCCGTGTGCCCGAGCCTCGCCAAGTAGGCATCGATGTCGAGTTCTTCCCCGTTCCATGTCATAGGTCCATGATCTCCGGGGACGCAGACCGGACCAACCAGGTTTGGGCGCGCCTCGGCTGCCCAGTCTCTGACCTGGGGCACTACGACGTTGTCCGTCGCACGTCGTAGCGTGTGCGTTACGCCACGGCGTGCACGTGGTGGAACAGGCCTGGTGCAGTCTCGGCGGCCGGGGCACAAGGAGGGGGAAGTCCAGTGAACAGTGTCCACAAGGGCATCAAGAAGGTCGAAGTCGGTCTCAAGTGGGACCCGAGCCCGGCCGGAACACCACCCAACGACCTCGACATCATCGCGGCGACGTACGCGGCCGACGCTCCGTACGGCGCTCCTGTGTACCTCGTGCACTTCGACAGCCGCTCCCCTGACGGCACGATCACCCTCAACCGCGACAGCAGGACGGGGCAGGGTTTCGGTTTCGACGAGGTCATGACGTTGGAACTGGACCGGCTCGGGCCGACGTTCACCCGGGTCGTGGTGGGCGTGGCCATACAGCAGGAGGCGGGACAGAAGGTGTTCGGCGACATCTCGAACGCCGCCTTCCGTATCCGCGAGGGCCACAACAACCTCGCGGAGAGCGACCTTTCGGACGTCGCTGGAAGCACGGCCGCGACGATCGCCCAGTTCACGCGGGACGAGGCCGGAGCGTGGTCGTTCCGCGGTCTCGTCCGGGGCTTCGACGCCGACCCGACGACGTTCGCGTCCCTGATGGGCAACGAGCACTGACCGAGTGGAACCCCGCTGGTCGGGATCGACGGCCGGGACCACCCCCCTGACGCATCCACCAACGCGGAAGAGGGTGCCGACCAATGGTCGACACCCTCTCTCAGCTGCGGCTCAGCGCTGTCCGGCGCGGGACGCTCAGCGTCCCGCGCCGGACGTCATCCGCTGGCTGTCAGCTGCAGCCGCTGGTGGAGCCGCAGCCCTCGCAGATGTAGCAGGAACCGGCGCGCTGCATCTTCGTACCGCAGGAGAAGCAGAGCGGTGCGTCGGCCTGGATGCCCAGCTGCATCTCCACGAGCTCAGCGCTGGTGTGTGCCTGCTGCGGGACCTCCTTCGCCGCCTCGGCCTCCGCCTTCGGCGTGGAGACCGCCTTCAGGGACTCGGGCTGCCGCGGGGCGGACTGGGCCAGACCCTCGACGTCCACCTCGTCCTCGGCGGGCTCGTACGACCCGGTCTCGAGGTGACGCTGACGCTCCTCGGCCGAGTGGATGCCGAGCGCGGAGCGCGTCTCGAAGGGCAGGAAGTCCAGCGCCAGGCGGCGGAAGATGTAGTCGACGATCGACTGCGCCATCCGCACGTCCGGGTCGTCCGTCATGCCGGCCGGCTCGAAGCGCATGTTCGTGAACTTGGAAACGTACGTCTCCAGGGGCACGCCGTACTGCAGACCGACGGAGACGGCGATGGAGAAGGCGTCCATCATGCCCGCGAGGGTCGAGCCCTGCTTGGACATCTTCAGGAAGACCTCGCCGAGACCGTCGTCCGGGTAGGAGTTCGCGGTCATGTAGCCCTCGGCGCCACCCACCGTGAAGGATGTGGTGATGCCGGGACGGCCCTTGGGGAGGCGCTTGCGGACCGGGCGGTACTCGACCACCTTCTCGACCGCGGCACGGATCGTGTCCTCGGTCTTCTCGGTGATCTCGGCCTTCTCCTCCTCCTTCTTCTTGGCGGAGAGGGGCTGGCCGACCTTGCAGTTGTCGCGGTAGATGGCGAGCGCCTTGACGCCCATCTTCCAGGCCTCGAAGTAGACCTCTTCGACGTCCTCGACGGTGGCAGTCTCCGGGAGGTTGACCGTCTTGGAGAGGGCGCCCGAGATCCAGGGCTGGATCGCGGCCATCATGCGGACGTGGCCCATCGCGGAGATGGAACGCTCACCCATGGCGCAGTCGAAGACTTCGTAGTGCTCGGGCTTCAGGCCCGGGGCGTCGATCACGTTGCCGTTCTCGGCGATGTGGGCGACGACCGCCTCGATCTGCTCCTCCTGGTAACCCAGGCGACGCAGGGCCTGCGGCACGGTGCCGTTGACGATCTGCATCGAGCCGCCGCCGACGAGCTTCTTGAACTTCACCAGGGCGAGGTCGGGCTCCAGGCCCGTGGTGTCGCAGGACATCGCGAGACCGATGGTGCCGGTCGGGGCGATGACCGACGCCTGGGAGTTACGGAAACCGTTCTTCTCACCGAGACGGACGACGTCCTGCCAGGCCTCCGTGGCAGCGGCCCAGATCGGCGTGTCCAGGTCGTCCATGCGGACGGCCGCGGCGTTGGCGTCGGCGTGCTGCTTCATGACGCGCTTGTGCGGCGTGGCGTTCTTGGCGTAGCCGTCGTACGGACCGACGACCGCAGCCAGCTCGGCGGAGCGCTTGTACGAGGTGCCCGTCATCAGCGACGTGATGGCACCGGCGAGGGCGCGGCCGCCGTCGGAGTCGTAGGCGTGGCCGGTCGCCATGAGCAGGGCGCCCAGGTTGGCGTAGCCGATGCCCAGCTGACGGAAGGCGCGGGTGTTCTCGCCGATCTTCTGCGTCGGGAAGTCCGCGAAGCAGATCGAGATGTCCATCGCGGTGATGACCAGCTCGACGACCTTGGAGAAGCGCTCGGCGTCGAAGGACTGGTTGCCCTTGCCGTCGTCCTTCAGGAACTTCATCAGGTTCAGCGAGGCGAGGTTGCAGGACGTGTTGTCCAGGTGCATGTACTCGCTGCAGGGGTTCGAGCCGTTGATGCGGCCGGACTCCGGGCAGGTGTGCCAGGCATTGATCGTGTCGTCGTACTGGATGCCGGGGTCGGCACACGCCCAGGCGGCCTCGGCCATCTTGCGGAAGAGCGACTTGGCGTCGACCTCCTCGATGACGTCGCCCGTCATGCGGGAGGTGAGTCCGAACTTGCCGCCCTCCTCGACCGCCTTCATGAACGTGTCGTTCACGCGGACCGAGTTGTTGGCGTTCTGGTACTGGACGGACGTGATGTCGTCGCCGCCCAGGTCCATGTCGAAGCCCGCGTCACGCAGGGCGCGGATCTTCTCCTCTTCCTTCACCTTGGTCTCGATGAAGCCCTCGATGTCGGGGTGGTCGACGTCGAGGATGACCATCTTGGCGGCGCGCCGGGTGGCACCACCGGACTTGATGGTTCCGGCGGAGGCGTCGGCACCGCGCATGAAGGAGACCGGACCCGAGGCGTTGCCTCCGGAGGACAGCAACTCCTTGGAGGAACGGATGCGGGACAGGTTCAGGCCGGCGCCGGAGCCGCCCTTGAAGATCATGCCCTCTTCCTTGTACCAGTCGAGGATCGACTCCATGGAGTCGTCGACGGCCAGGATGAAGCAGGCGGACACCTGCTGGGGCTGGGGCGTTCCGACGTTGAACCAGACCGGAGAGTTGAAGCTGAAGATCTGGTGCAGGAGGGCGTAGGCCAGCTCGTGCTCGAAGATCTCCGCGTCGGCGGGCGAGGCGAAGTAGCTGTAGTCCTCACCAGCCTTGCGGTACGTCTTCACGATGCGGTCGATCAGCTGCTTGAGGCCGGTCTCGCGCTGCGGGGTGCCGACAGCCCCGCGGAAGTACTTGCTGGTGACGATGTTGACCGCGTTCACCGACCAGAAGTCGGGGAACTCGACGCCACGCTGCTCGAAATTGACCGAGCCGTCGCGCCAATTGGTCATGACGACGTCTCGGCGCTCCCAGGCCACCTCGTCGTACGGATGCACGCCGGGGGTCGTGTGGATGCGCTCGATACGCAGACCCTTGCTGGCCTTGGAACCCTTGGCGCGGGAACCTCGTGCCGGGCCGCTCGTCGTCTCGGTCATGCCGCCTCCCTATATCAGGCTAAAACGCCCTGAAGTGCCACGTTGTTCCCATGGCACGGATGTGTGTCTGGTGTCGAGGGCACCCCGGAGGGGGCCCTCGACAGGTCTGGTTCGCCGCCGGCCCGTCGGCCAGCCGGTCAGTCGGCGGCGGTGGCGGGCACCGGGACTTCGACAGTCCCTCCAGGCCCGCAGTCGTTCACGACGCGCTCTCCGCCCGCGTCGCGCGGCTCGGCCTCGAGCCGCTGTTCCCTCAGTTCCCCGATGGCGGCCTCGAAGTCCTCGAGCGAGTCGAAGGCCCGGTACACGGACGCGAAGCGCAGGTAGGCGACAAGGTCGAGCTCCTGCAACGGGCCGAGTATGGCAAGGCCCACGTCGTGAGTGGTGAGCTCGGCGCTTCCGGTTGCCCGCACCGCTTCTTCGACCCGCTGGCCGAGCAGAGCGAGGGCGTCCTCGGTCACAGGCCGTCCCTGGCATGCCTTGCGGACGCCATTGATGACCTTGGTGCGACTGAAGGGTTCCGTCACGCCGCTGCGCTTGACCACCATCAGTGAGCACGTCTCCACGGTCGTGAAACGACGGGAGCAGTCGGGGCACTGACGGCGCCGTCGGATCGACGTGCCGTCATCAGTGGTGCGGCTGTCGACTACGCGGCTGTCGGGGTGCCTGCAGAAGGGGCAGTGCATGGAACTCCCAACCCTCCTTCACGGCACGACTCATAAGCTTCAACGGGCCCTTGGGGCCCTCGAAGCAGCCCCAAGCATAGGCGATCCCGGAGCCCCTGAAAGACCAGGGACCACAACTTCTGGGCTGCTGCCGCAATCCAACCACTAGATCTGGGGTTTGGCCGCTTTTTCGACATCGCGCGTGTCGTGCCGCATCCCGTGACCCCGGACGCACCCGACGGCCACACGCGCCGCTCTGGACGGGGGCCGGTGCCGGATTGACGGGGTGCCGGGTGGCAGTATGGGAGCCCCACCAAGGGGCTCACTGTCCCGGCGGTGAAGCGTACCGTAATGAACCGAATTGCCGTTCGGCCCGAGCGCTAGCCATACACCCAAACACATGATCACGGTAGGTAATCTCCGTTTTTTCACTCGAACGTGTGTTTGGCGCAACCTTTCGAAAGCAACTACCGTTGGCTAGCTAGGGAGAGAACATCTCGAGAGGGGCCGACCGACGTGACCACCACCGCAGACAGCGCCACCATCACTGCCCAGGACCGCTCCCAGAGCCGACTCGAGCCGGTGCATGCCATGAATGACGCAGCCACGAACCAGGAGGGGCCCAAGCCCACTCGCTCCCTGCCGGGCCGACCTCCAGGCATCCGCGCGGACAGCTCGGGGCTCACCGACAGGCAACGCCGAGTGATCGAGGTCATCAGGGACTCCGTGCAGCGGCGTGGCTACCCGCCGTCCATGCGGGAGATCGGTCAGGCGGTCGGACTTTCCAGCACGTCCTCCGTCGCCCACCAGCTGATGGCTCTGGAGCGCAAGGGCTTCCTGCGCCGCGACCCGCACCGCCCGCGTGCGTACGAGGTGCGGGGCTCCGACCAGCCCAGCAGTCAGCCCACCGACACCACCGGCAAGCCTGCCGCGTCGTACGTCCCGCTGGTGGGCCGCATCGCCGCCGGTGGGCCGATCCTCGCCGAGGAATCGGTCGAGGACGTCTTCCCCCTCCCGCGCCAGCTGGTGGGTGACGGCGAGCTCTTCGTACTGAAGGTCGTCGGTGACTCGATGATCGAGGCCGCGATCTGTGACGGCGACTGGGTCACGGTGCGCCGCCAGCCCGTCGCGGAGAACGGCGACATCGTCGCCGCCATGCTGGACGGCGAAGCCACGGTCAAGCGGTTCAAGCGCGAGGACGGCCACGTCTGGCTGCTCCCGCACAACTCCGCGTACCAGCCGATCCCGGGCGACGAGGCGACGATCCTCGGCAAGGTCGTCGCGGTGCTCCGGCGGGTGTGACTCCGCCCCAGACCGGGCCCCGGAACCAACTGCGCCGGTTCCGGGGCCCTGCTGCGTCTGCGACCGCCTGAGGTTCCTGAGGCGCAGGTTCCGCAGGGCGAAGCCGCCGGCCGAACCTCGTAGTAGAGCTCGGGCTCGATCCGGCGCGGGCCTAGGCCTCGGCCGCCTCGGCTGCCTTCGCCGCCGCGTCGATCGCCGCCAGCGAGCGTCGGGCCTGGTTGCGGTCCGTGGTGTACCAGAAGTCGGGCAGCGAGGCCCGCAGGTAGCTGCCGTAGCGGGCGGTGGCAAGGCGGGGGTCCAGGACAGCGACCACTCCACGGTCCCCGGAGGCCCGTACGAGACGGCCCGCGCCCTGGGCCATCAACAGGGCCGCGTGGGTCGCCGCGACCGCCATGAACCCATTGCCACCGGCATCGTCGACCGCCTTCTGGCGAGCGCTCATCAGCGGATCGTCGGGACGCGGGAACGGGATCTTGTCCATGATCACCAGCTGGCAGCTGGTCCCCGGCACGTCGACGCCCTGCCAGAGCGAGAGCGTCCCGAACAAGCAGGTCTTCGAGTCGGCCGCGAAGCCCTTGATCAGCTCTCCCAGCGTCTCCTCGCCCTGCAGGAGGATCGGCATGTCCAGCCGCCCCCGCAGTTCCTCCGCCGCCCCCTGAGCGGCCCGCATCGAGGAGAAGAGACCGAGCGTGCGTCCACCGGCCGCCTCGATCAGCTCGGCGAGCTCGTCCAGCATGTCGCTGCGGGTGCCCTCGCGCCCCGGCCGGGCCAGGTGTTTGGCGACGTACAGGATGCCCTGTTTCCCGTAGTCGAAGGGCGAGCCGACGTCGAGCCCCTTCCACACGGGCGCGTCGTCGGATTCGGTGCCCTCCGGGGCCAGACCGAGCGAGGCCCCCACTCCGTTGAAGTCACCGCCCAGCTTGAGCGTGGCGGAGGTGAGGACCACTGAACGATCGGCGAAGAGCTTCTCCCTGAGGAGGCCCGACACCGACATGGGGGCCACCCTCAGGGAGGCGCCGTAGCGATCATGGCGTTCGTACCAGACCACGTCGTACTCGGAGCCGTTCGTGATGCGCTCCGCCACGTCGTGGATCGACTCCACGGAGGCGAGAGCCTGCTTGCGGACCGCGTCCTCGTCCTGGACCGACTTGTCCCGGGTCGAGCCGAGCGCGCTGATCACCGTGCGCGCGGCGTCCCGCAGGGCCATCAGCGCATAGCCGAGGTCCTCGGGGATCTCCTCCAGGCGGCCGGGCAGAGCAAGCTCCATCAGCCGCTCGAAGCCCTCCGAGGCGGTCTGAAGCTGGTCCGCCGCCTTCTCGTTGACCAGCTTCGCCGCGCGGCGCACGGCACGATTGACCTGCCCCGGAGTGAGCTCCCCCGTGGCCACACCGGTGACGCGGGAGACCAGCTCGTGGGCCTCGTCCACGATCAGCACTTCGTGCTGAGGCAGGACGGGGGCACCTTCGATGGCATCGATGGCGAGCAGCGCGTGGTTCGTGACGACGACCTCGGACAGCTTGGCGCGCTCGCGGGCCGCCTCGGCGAAGCACTCCGCCCCATAGGCGCACTTCGAAGCTCCCAGGCACTCCCTGGAGGAGACGGACACCTGGGACCAGGCCCGGTCGGAGACCCCGGGGGTCAGGTCGTCGCGGTCGCCCGTCTCTGTCTCGTCCGCCCAGTCCCGCATCCGCAGGAGGTCCTGGCCCAGCTTGCTGGTGGGGGCGGCCGCCTCGAACTGGTCGAAAAGGCCCTCCTCCTCGTCCTGCGGCATGCCTTCGTGGAGGCGGTGCAGGCAGAGATAGTTCGAACGCCCCTTGAGCATCGCGAACTGCGGACGGCGGCGCAGCAGCGGATGCAGCGCGTCCACGGTGCGCGGCAGATCGCGCTCCACGAGCTGGCGCTGCAGGGCGAGAGTGGCCGTCGCGATCACCACACGCTCGCCGTGGGCGAGGGCCGGCACCAGATAGCCGAGGGATTTACCGGTGCCGGTGCCGGCCTGGACCAGCAGGTGGGAGCCGTCGTCGATCGCCTCGGCGACGGTCTCGGCCATGGACACCTGGCCAGGGCGTTCCGTACCACCGACAGCGGCGACGGCGGCGTGCAGGAGCTCGGGGAGCGAGGGCTTCGTCATAGCGCGACCACCCTACGGTGCCCCACTGACAATCCGCCGATCAAGGTTGGTGGAGGGGGTTGCCCACGGTTCCGTGCACGGCGGCGTGCGGGCGCTGGGACCGGTCGCGGTATCCGTCGAGGTGCAGGCGGTTCCGGTTCAGGCAGAGCCGCTCGATACGGGGGGTGAGCAGGTCGAACATCTCGTACCGTTCCTTCAGCTCGGGGGCGCGTGCCTGGTGCCGCAGGATCTCGGACCGCACGAAGGACCAGAAGTCGGCTTCCGGAACACCCAGTTGTTCCTCGCAGAGGGGCGCGAGATAGCGGAAGACGCCCACGAAAAGACCCGAGTGGATGAACTGGGTGAGGAAAGCGGGCGGCTCTGTGAGCAGTACGTCACGCACGTCCCCGGGCATCGCGTCGTGCTCGGGCAGCGGTACCGCGCTCACGTTGACGTCGTCCACGAAATCCTTCACGGCGAGCCGGACGGGCACGTCATTACCGTCGAAAACAACGATGGCGTTCTCCCCGTGAGGGGAGAACACCGTTCCGTAGCGGTAGAGAAAGTGCAGCAAGGGCGGCAGCAGTGCGGCGAAGAGCCGCCGCAGCCAGGCCTCGGGCGCCAACCCCGAGCGCTCCACGAGCTCGGCGACGAAGGCCCGGCCGCCGGAGTCGGTATGCGTGAGAGAGGCCAGGGTGCGGGCACGTTCACCGGGTGCAAGGTAGCGATGCAGGGGCTCTCGCCAGATGGCGCCGAGCAACTCTCTGTACTGATAGGGGACTTCAAGCAGCCCGTCGTACACGGGATGCTCGACGGCCACCGACGCCACCTCGCCGAGCAGGATGACCCCGCATTCGTCGCGCAGGAAGGGGTCGGCGTCCCGCAGCCCGTGCATCCAGGCGGTGACTGCGGGCGCGGCCACCGTGCGGCCGGTGGGCAGACCCCGCCACACGAGCGTGTTCAGGACCGACAGCGGAAGCTTCACGGTGTGCCGGTCGGGGCGGGTCGTATTGAGAAACGTACGGATGGACTGCTGAGGAAGGCGCAGGTCACCGTCACTGCAGAGCGGAACGATGGCATCCGCGGCAATGGACGGTGCGAAGAGCGGCAGCACCGTCTCGTCCCACTGCCAGGGGTGCACGGGCAGGTAGAGGTACTGCGCCGGGTCCAACCCGCGTGCGCGCAGTAAATCCGCGAAGACTGCCCGGATGTCGGCGGAGAGCTCGCGTGCGTACAGCTGCGGGGCGGTGTCCAGCCCCGCGACGCCCCGGTACACGGCGAGGTCGGTGTGGACGGCGATCCACGGCAGCGTCGTGGAGCGGCGCGCCTCGGGGGCCCAACGGTCGGTGTCGCCGGCGGAGAACCCGATCCGCCCCTTGTTCAGGACGAGCCAGGGATGGCCCGTCTGATGCCCTTCGAGTTCCGCGTAGCCGAGATCGGCGAGCTGGGCCGCGCTGAGCGCCGTGTTGTCGATCTTGGCGTCGGCGCTGAGGGTGACGGTGAGCTCGCGGATGAGATGGCCGAGTGTGGCGCCGTCCAGGCCCAGGGTCCGGCGGGCGAGTACGAGGAAGCGCAGGGGGTCGCTCAATGCGAGGGCCGGCCCGTTGCCCTCGGTGAGGGTCAGGCCGGCCGGGTCCACATACCAGCTTCCGTACGATCCGCGGCGGGCGCGGAAGGTGAGCACGGTGCCTTGTCGATCCGGGGAGTCGTCGGTCCCGTCGGAGTCGCCGGCCCGGTGCGAACCGCCGTTCCCGTGCGAGCCGGCGGTCCCGTTCCTCTCCCCCACCGCATCGGCGACCTCGTCCTGCCTCCGCGCATCGTCCGCGGCCTCGTCCTGGTCGGCCGGTTCGAGATCCTGTCCGGCCGGTTCGAGCCGAAGCCGGTAGATGCCCGCCTCCCCGTCCCCGTCCCGGTCCCCCTCAGCCGCGGGCACGGACACCGGCACGGGCCGAATGATCTCCTCGTACGCGAACTCCCCGATCATCTTGGCCAGCAGTCGGCGCCCGGCCTCTCGCCATCTGTCCTGAGTCAGTTCGGGCGGGTCGTATAGCTCGATGGAGGGCCGGGGAATCGAGCTGGCGGACGGATTCGGCACGGGGACTCCTCGGTGAGGGAACCGGATCGGGTCGAGCGTCGTTACTAAGAGTGATCAGGCCAGAGCAGGGAGCGCAGGGCCCGGTCACGGACCATGAGAGCCGCGCGTTTCTCGGGCAGATCCACCTCCGCAAAGAAGCGGAAGCCGGCGCTCAAGAAAGCGGAGACGGAGGGGGTGTTGCGCAGGTCGGGTTCAGCCACGACGCGTGCGCAGGAAGGACGGTGGTCGAGCACCAGGTCGGCCACGGCTCTGAGCAACGAAGTGCCTAGGCCACGGCCGCGGTTGGCGACGCTGCCGATGAGGAGGTGGATGCCGGTGTCGTGCGGCCGCGAGGCGTAGTGCCGGGCCAGCGGATCCAGGTCCGCTCGGTACAGCTCCCAGTAGCTCATCGGCATCCCGTCCAGCACGCCCAGGCAAGGAACGCTGCGTCCGTCCCCGTCCAGCTGCGTCCGGAGGTGGGTCTCCGTCACGGCTTCGGGTCCGGCCAGTTCCCAGAAAGCGGCCACCGCAGGGTCATTCATCCAGCGGCTGATCACTGGGAGGTCACGTTCGAGACGTACGGGTACGAGTTGGAAGACACCGGCACCGGTGGTGACAGGGCCCCAGTCGCCGACGCCGTCCAGTAGATCGTCCTGCACCCCACCGATTCGCCGCTCGCCCTCTGCCATCAGGGCGACGAGCTCATCGGGCAGCCGCAGGTCGAGGGTGTCCGCGCAGTCGGCGCCGGTAGCGGCGGATTCGATTCCGGCGTTGAGTCCGGCATCAGGTCCGGCATCGATCCCGGTGTCGGTGCTCGCATCGGTGGGAGGCACGACGTCGCTCCTGTCAGCAGAGGTGTGGCATGTCCTCAGGAATGGAGGGGGTTGGGAATGGTGACGTAGACGGACTGGGTGTCGACCGGGCCGACGAGCTCGTCGAGCCCGTGCAACCGGGTCAGCAAGTTGGCCTTGCAGCGCAGCACGGGTGAGTCGAGCAAGGTCGCGGGCAGCGAGGTACGCAGCTTGGCGGGGCCCGATGCCACATCGCCCAGGAAGCGACGGAAGGCGGCGAGCAGCAGACGTTCGTCCGCGAGCCGTTCGGCGCCGAGGGCTCCGATGAGGCCGAGGACGTTGTTGATGCCGAGGTAATAGGCGAACCGCTCGTCCGTCACCTCGTCGGATACGAACGTGTCGCTGTCCCGACCGATGCCGGGAAGTCGTCGTTCGAGTTCGGCGCGCCGAGACTCGCGGAAGTAGTAGCCCTGGTTGTCGCGGTACCGGCCGCCCACGGGCCAGCCGTCGGGGTCGAGCAGGAGGAGGGTGTTCTGCTGGTGCGCCTCCAGGGCGACACCCGCCTCGCTGTCCAACCAGAGCACGGGGCGTACGACGGTTTCCAGGTAACGCAGGAACCACTCGGTGGCAACCGCGCCTCGCGAACGCCCTGTTCGCCCGGCGAGACGGGTGACGGTTTCGCCGAGCCGGGAGTGCATCGCGTGACTGTCCTGGCAGGAGGGCAGTACCGAAGGGCGGGGTGAGACCAGTCCGGCGATGCAGGTGGCGTCGTCGCCGGGCTGGAAGGGGTTGTGCCGGATCATGACGTCGAGTCCGGGGACGGGCTCGCCGTCGGTCCCTGTGACGGCGAGCCATGCCGGGTCGCGGATGACGTCGAAGCAGGGGTGGACCGACTGCCACTGCTCTGCGAGGCCGCTGCGGAGCAGCCGGTGGACCTCGACACCGCGGTGGAGTTCCTTGCGGAGATTCTCGCGACGGGAGTTGGTGATGCGCACGCCGAGCGACAGCTTCAGCATGGCGGCGGCGCCTGGGCGGTAGAGGGTACGGACGGAGGAGGTGGGGCGCCAGGGGGTGCCGTGAGTGCCGAGGTCCTGGAGCAGGCCTGCGTCGAAGAGCGCGGCGGTCGCGGGCCGGTGCCGGAGTTCACGGATCTGCCAGGGGTGCACGGGAAGGGCGGCGCGGCCGTCTGGGAGCGGCAACTCGGCGCCGACGAGCCGGGCGGCGAGCTGGTCGGCGGGGACGGTGCGGCCGCGCTCGGTCCATGCGGAGTCGGAAGCGAGTACGGAGCGGTCGACGGCCAACCAGTGGAGTGCGAAGGCGCCGCGCAACTCCGGTGAGTAGAGGCGGGATTCGGTGTCGGACAGGCCCTCACGGCTCTTGGGGGTCGGATGCAGGGGGTGCCCGAGGAGGAGGGACTGCTCGGCGGCGAGGAAGAGGTCGGGTTCGTCGGCGGGGCGGTCGCGACGGTCGGCGAGGAAGGTGGCCGTGCGCCTAACCGAGTCGGCCACCCGGCCGACGAGGTCGGCGCCGTCGACCGGCTCGGAGGTGGTGGCCGTGGTGCCTGCTGGGGCCGCGTGAACCGTGCCGGCCGCGTTGGCTCCGCTGGCCTCGCTGACCTCGCAGTCCGCGCTGACCGGTTCAGGTTCAGGGGAGGTGGCGGTCCTGGCCGTATCGTCCGACTCGGCGTGGGTCGCGCGACGGGCCGTTTCGCGGCCGAGGAGGGCGGCGACGGTGACGGCGTCCACGGGTGGGGCGCTCTCGGGGCCGTCCTCCAGGTAAGGGAGGCTGAAGCGGTGCCAGCCGGTGGCCGACCAGTAGTGCACGGGGACGAGGAGGGCCGTTCCGCTGGCCTTGAGGGGGACCCGAAGGATGCCTTGGTCCGGAGCGGGGAGATTGTTCTCCCTGACCCAGCAGCGGAGAAGGTTCTCGACGGCCGCGGCCTGTGCGGCGATGTGCGGGTCGGGGTGTTCCAACAAGTCGGTGGATGCCCCGCGCAGGCGCTCGGCCTCCTGGCCGCCACCCTTCTGCCGGGGGACCGTACCGGACTCCGCCACCAGTGAGGTGTGCGTGCCGCACGCGCCTGGGGCGTCGGGTTGGGGGCGGCCTTCGGATGCGGGGGTGGCGTTCAAGAGGGCTTCCTTGTGAGGTTGTTCGGGTCTCCGTGTGGCGACGCGGCCCGGGGCGTGCTCGGCGGTTCCTGTCCGGCAGGAGGGCTGCCCGGGCCCGTCTTGGCTATCTGGGGTGGGCGCGCGCCGCGGTGGCCAGCGCGTCGGCGAGGCGGTCGAGGACCGCGGCCGCCTGTTCGTCGGTGAGGGTGAGGGGAGGCAGGAGTCGTACGACGCTGGAGTGGCGGCCGCCGAGCTCGACGATGAGTCCACGGCGCAGGCACTCGCGCTGCACGGCAGCGGCCAGTTCGGGCGCCGGGGGGTGAGGTTGTGCGGTGGGGGCGAGGTCGGTGAGGACGGAAGCGAGGTGCTCGTCTGCGTGTGCGGTCCCGGTGCGTACGCCTCCCGTGCGCGCCGGGCCCGTGGTTGCGGCGCCTGACGTTGTGGCCTGCGACGGGAGCGCCGTCGCCGGCTCGGTGTTCGCATTCACCAGCTCCACGCCGATCATCAGGCCCCGGCCGCGGATCTCGCCGATGCAGGGGTGATGCGCGGCCAGGGAGCGGAGCTGGGCGAGCATACGGGAGCCGAGGGTGGCGGCGCGTTCGGCGAGGCCGTTCTCGCGGACGTACGCGAGGGTCGCCGCGCCCGCCGCCATGGCGAGTTGGTTGCCGCGGAAGGTTCCCGCGTGGGCGCCGGGGGGCCAGACGTCGAGGTCGTCGCGGTAGACCACGACGGCCAGGGGCAGGCTGCCGCCGATCGCTTTGGAGAGCACCATGACGTCCGGGACGATGCCGCTGTGCTCGACGGCCCAGAAGGCGCCGGTGCGACCGACACCCGTCTGCACCTCGTCCGCGATGAGAGGGATGCCGCGGGCGGCGGTGATCTCGCGCATCCGGCGGAGCCAGGCGTCGGGTGCGGGGTAGACCCCGCCCTCTCCCTGGACGGGTTCGAGGATCATGCCGGCGGGGGCCGGTACGCCCGATTTGGTGTCGTCGAGGACGTTTTCGGTCCACCGGGCGGACAGTTCGGCGCCCTGCGCGCCGCCGAGCCCGAAGGGGCAGCGGTAGTCCTGGGGGTAGGGCAGGCGCGCGACCCGGACGGTCGATGCGCCGCCGGACGCTTCGAGCGCGCCTGCGGTCATGCCGTGGTAGGCACCGGCGAAGGCGAGCAGCCCGTCGCGGCCGGTGGCCGCGCGGACCAGTTTCAGTGCCGCCTCCACCGCGTCCGTCCCCGCGGGGCCGCAGAACTGGATCCGTGCGCGGTCCGCCAGGCCGGGCGGCAGCGTGCGGAACAGCTCCGTGGTGAACGCGTCCTTGACCGGCGTCGCGAGATCGAGGACGTGCAGCGGGGCCCCGGAGTCGAGGACCTTCCTGATCGCTTCGAGGACCACGGGGTGGTTGTGGCCGAGCGCGAGGGTTCCGGCGCCGGAGAGACAGTCCAGGTAGCGGCGGCCGTCGGCGCCCTCGATCGTCAGTCCGCGTGCCCGGACCGGGACGATCGGGAGGGCTCGCGCATAGGTGCGGGCGGCCGATTCGCGTGCCGCCTGGCGCCGCAGGATGCCCTCGTGGGCCGTGGTCTGCGCCGCGGGCCGCGCGGGCTGCGGTGTGCTCTGCGCGGGCGGCGCTGTGGACTGCGCGTGCTGCACCGCGGGCTGCGTTACGGAATTCACTGCGGACGCCGCCGCGGGCGCAGGGTCGGTCACGGCCACGACTGTTGGTCCTCCCGCTGGGGACGAATGCGGCCGTCCGGTGACGCCCAGGAGGGCGTCATGTGGGCGAACGCGCAGGCGAGTTGGGCAGGGGGATGAACGCATGCGGCGACTCCCCCGTACGTACCAACGACGAGAGGCCCGGCGGAACACGGGCAAGTGGAAGATCCTTGCCGTGACGGAACCGTTGCCCTTCCGTCGGCCGTCCCCAACGGCACCGGCATAGTGTGGGGGCCGTTCATCAGCGACAGGTGGCGCCGCTCCCCCGAGCAAACCCGAGCAAATCGAGCGAGGGGGTGCCGCACCGGTGGCAACGGGTGCTCCGCACCCGGATGTCCAGCACTTTGGAACAATTTCGAGGCCCAGGGGGAATCTCACGATGCGACCCATACGTCCGCTCTTCGCTGTTCGCAGTAGGAGGAGCATGCGCTCCAGAACCTCCCCTGTGGCGGCTGTGGCGCTCGGCGCGGCGCTCGTACTGACCGCCACGGCCTGCGGTCCCAGCGAGGACAACGCCGGCGGTGACTCGTCCTCGGCCCAGCCCGGTGACAGCAACGGCGACGACAAGATCCAGATCCCGGACGCCTGGAAGGACAAGCTCAAGGAGAACGGGATCGATCTGGACGAATGGAAGAACGGCGCCTGGAAGAACTGGAACAAGGACGACTGGCTCCGCGAGGCCGGCGACTTCGTCAACCCGATCATCGAGGACCTGTGGGACCCGGACCGGATGCGGGACGCCGACAAGAACCCTGACCGGGGCGTCGACGACAACGACATCTCCGGTGACCAGGGCGTCACCGACCCGACCCCCAAGCCAGTGGAGGCGGCCGCCGTGAAGGCGCCGTACCACGACCAGGTCGCCGAGTCGGGCAAGCTCTTCTTCGACAGCCCCGAGGGTTCGATGGTCTGCTCCGCGACCGTCGTGAAGGACCCCGCCCACCCGGGCAAGTCCAACATGGTGTGGACCGCGGGCCACTGCGTGCACGCGGGCGCCAAGGGCGGCTGGTACCGCAACATGGTCTTCGTCCCGTCGTACAACAACAGTGGCAAGTCGGTCGCCGAGCTGCAGAACGCCCCGAAGGAAGAGGTCGCTCCGTACGGCGTCTGGTGGGGCGACTGGGCGCAGACCTCCGACCAGTGGATCGAGCAGGGCGGCCCGACCGGCGGTGCGGGCGCACCGTACGACTTCGCGGTCATCCACGTGAAGCCGGAGAAGGGCAGTGAGGGCAAGTCGCTCGAGGAGACGGTCGGTTCCGCGCTCCCGGTGGACTTCAACGCCCCGGCCGTCCCGCAGATCGACACCATGACGGCGACGGGATACCCGGCGGCGCCGCCGTTCGACGGCCAGAAGCTCTTCCAGTGCGCTGACAAGCCGGGCCGGCTGTCGCTGTCGAAGCCCGACCCGACGATGTACCGCGTCGGCTGCACCATGACCGGCGGTTCGTCCGGCGGCGGCTGGGTCGCCAAGGGCCAGGACGGCAAGCCCGCGCTCGTGTCGAACACCTCCATCGGTCCGGTGACGGCGGGTTGGCTGGCCGGTCCGCGCCTCGGCAAGGAGGCCAAGGGCATCTACAGCGCGGTGAGCAAGAAGTTCGCCGACAAGTAGGCGCGCTCCCACACGTCGACTGGTATGCCAGTCACCCGGGGGCAGGCCCAGGGCTGCCCCCTAGGGACTTCTGTACGGCGGCGGGGCGCCGGAAACCTTCACGCCCCCGCCGCCGTTCGTCCCCAACCCCACAGGCATAGTGGGGTGTTGCATCGACGCTCGACGCGGAGACCCGCGTCGACCGACATGACACGCACATGGCAGATTCACGTTCCATCGGGGGTAACAGCACCATGCGTTCCACTCGTGCGCCGTTCGCGCGCAGCCGCGGACGGCGGGTGGCGCTCGCCGCCACCGGTCTCGCGGCCACTCTGGCGCTCACCGCCACGGCCTGTGGTCCCAGCGACGACAAGGCGAGCGACAAGCCGGACGCCACCACGTCTCAGGGAGCCAACGGCTCCGACTCCGGTTCCGATGTCCAGCTTCCCGACGGCCTCGCCGACAAGCTGAAGGACAAGGGCATCGACCTGGACGACTGGAAGAACGGCGCCTGGAAGAACTGGGACAAGGGCGACTGGGTCCGGGAGGCCAAGGACTTCGCCAACCCGGTCATCGAAGGGCTCTGGAAGCCCGAGCGGATGCAGAAGGCCAAGGACCCGAACAAGACGATCGCCGCGAAGGACGCGACCGCCGATCAGGGCGCGACCGACCCGGAGCCGACGCCGGTCCAGGCCAAGCCGGAGAAGACGCCGTACCACGACAACGCCGCTCCGGTCGGCAAGATCTTCTTCGACTCCCCCGAGGGTTCGATGGTCTGCTCGGGCACCGTGGTGAAGGACCCGCGCGATCCCGGCAAGTCCAACCTCGTGTGGACCGCGGGTCACTGCGTGCACGCCGGCGCGAAGGGCGGCTGGTACCGCAACATCGCCTTCGTGCCCTCGTACAACGACCTGGGCAAGTCCGAGGCCGACCTGCGTAACGCGGCCCCGCAGGAGATTGCCCCCTACGGCCAGTTCTGGGCCGACTGGGTCTCGACCTCCAACGAGTGGATCAACGGCGGCGGTCCGACGGGCGGCGCGGGTGCGACGTACGACTACGCCGTCATGCACGTGAAGCCGGAGCAGGGCGACAAGTCCCTCGAAGAGACCGTCGGCAACGCGCTCGACGTCGACTTCTCGACTCCGGCCGCGCAGAGCGTGAGCTCGATGGGCGCTTGGGGCTACCCGGCCGCTCCCCCGTACAACGGCCTGATCATGCACAAGTGTGTCGACAAGCCGGGCCGTCTCTCGCTCTCGCCGTCGCTGCCGACGATGTACCGCATCGGCTGCACCATGACCGGCGGTTCGTCCGGCGGCGGCTGGTTCCGGGTGTCCGGCGGCAAGACCCGGCTCGTGTCGAACACCTCGATCGGCCCGGCCGAGAACACCTGGCTGGCGGGCCCGCAGCTGGGCCGCGGCGCCGAGCAGGTCTACGACATGATGAGCAAGAAGTACGGCGCTCAGTAAGCGCGCGGCCGCGCGGCCTCACCCTCGCGCGGCGCCACGGTCACTGACACGGCGAAGGCCCGCCCCCTTTGCGCAGGGGGCGGGCCTTCACTTGTGCGCGTACACCTGGCGCGCCGGTGCGTGGCGCGCCGAGGTTCAGTGCGCGGCCAGCACGTACGGAGCGAGCTCCGCGGCGAGTTCCTCGTGCACCTGCGCCTTGAGCAGGGTTCCGTCGGCGGTGTGCTCCTCGGAGAGCACCTCGCCCTCGGCGTGCGCCCGCGAGACGAGCTGTCCGTGCGTGTACGGAACGAGGGCCTCGATGTCGGCCTCGGGGCGCGGCAGCTCGGTGTCGATGAGCCCGAGCAGCTCCTCGATTCCGGCACCGGTCCGCGCGGAGACCGCGATGGCGTGCTTCTCGTTGCGCAGCAGCCGCTGGAGAACCAGGGGGTCCGCCGCGTCCGCCTTGTTGATCACCACGATCTCGGGCACGTCGGTCGCGCCCACGTCACGGATCACCTCGCGCACGGCGGCGAGCTGCTCCTCGGGCACCGGATGCGAACCGTCCACCACGTGCAGGATCAGGTCGGAGTCGCCGACCTCTTCCATCGTCGAGCGGAAGGCCTCGACGAGGTGGTGCGGCAGGTGCCGGACGAACCCGACGGTGTCCGCCAGGGTGTAGACCCGGCCGCTCGGCGTCTCGGCCCTGCGGACGGTGGGGTCCAGGGTGGCGAACAGTGCGTTCTCCACCAGGACGCCCGCGCCCGTGAGGCGGTTGAGCAGCGAGGACTTGCCCGCGTTCGTGTATCCGGCGATGGCGACCGAAGGCACCTTGTTGCGCCTGCGCTCCTGGCGCTTGATGTCGCGGCCCGTCTTCATCTCCGCGATCTCCCGGCGCATCTTCGCCATCTTCTCGCGGATCCGTCGCCGGTCCGTCTCGATCTTGGTCTCACCGGGACCACGGGTGGCCATGCCGCCACCGCCGCCGCCACCCATCTGACGGGAGAGCGACTGACCCCAGCCGCGGAGCCTCGGCAGCATGTACTGCATCTGCGCGAGGGCTACCTGCGCCTTGCCCTCCCGGGACTTGGCGTGCTGGGCGAAGATGTCGAGGATCAGGGCGGTCCTGTCGACCACCTTGACCTTGACGACGTCTTCGAGGTGGATCAGCTGGCCGGGGCTCAGCTCACCGTCGCAGACGACGGTGTCGGCTCCGGTCTCGAGCACGATGTCACGCAGCTCCAAGGCCTTGCCGGAGCCGATGTACGTCGCCGGGTCGGGCTTGTCGCGGCGCTGGACGACGCCGTCGAGCACGAGCGCGCCCGCCGTCTCGGCGAGAGCGGCCAGCTCGGCGAGGGAGTTCTCCGCATCCTGGACCGTGCCGGAAGTCCATACGCCGACGAGCACCACGCGCTCCAGACGGAGCTGTCGGTACTCGACTTCGGTGACGTCCTCGAGCTCGGTGGAGAGGCCTGCGACGCGGCGCAGAGCCGCGCGCTCGGAGCGGTCGAACTGGTCGCCGTCCCGATCTCCGTCGATCTCGTGGCTCCAGGCGACGTCCTCTTCCATCAGGGCATCGGCCCGAAGACCTTCGGGGTAGTTCTGCGCGAAGCTCTGTGCGTCCTGGGAAGGGGAAGAAGAGGAGGTCATTGGGTCCTTACGTCGATCCGTCGATGGGAAGGCGACGGATGCCGGATCCGTCACAGTCGACAACGCCCGATGCGGTCCGGAGATTCCCGGAACCTGCCGATCGTGCCCTGAGATGTCCCCGAGGGGATGTCCCTGACGGGCCCGTGCCGTCGACCTGACGATGGTTGCACGGCACGGCCCGTCTCGTCACCCGGGTTATTTCCCTGTCTTCCAGTCCGGATGCCCCGGCATCGGCGGCGTCTTCTTCCCGTAGAGCCAGCCGTCGAAGAATCCCGTGAGGTCACGGCCGGCGATCCGGGAGGCGAGCCGCACGAAGTCGGCGGTCTCGGCGTTGCCGTTGTGGTGGGCGCGGACCCAGCTTCGTTCCAGGCTCTCGAAGGCCGTGCGGCCGATCTTCTGGCGCAGGGCGTAGAGCACCAGGGCGCTGCCGTCGTAGACGACGGGGCGGAAGATGCTGATCTTCTTGCCGGGTGCGGGCGCCTTCGGCCTGGCCGGGGGCCCGCCTGCCGCGCGCCAGCCGTCCGACTGCCGGTAGGCCTGCCGCATCCGGTCGGCCAGGGGCTTGTTCGCCTTCTCCTCCGCGTAGAGGGCCTCGTACCAGGTGGCGTGGCCCTCGTTGAGCCAGAGGTCCGACCAGGTCTTCGGGCTGACGCTGTCGCCGAACCATTGGTGCGCGAGCTCGTGCACCATGATCGAGTCGACGTACCACTCCGGGAACTCGGGGCGGGTGAAGAGCTCTCTCTCGAAGAGAGAGAGCGTCTGCGTCTCCAGTTCGTAGCCGGTCTTGGCCCGGGCGATCAGGACGCCGTAGACCTCGAAGGGATAGCGGCCGACCTTCTCTTCCATCCAGCCGAGCTGCTCGGGCGTCTTCCTCAGCCACGGCTCCAGGACCTCTCGGTCCGCGGTGGGCACCACGTCGCGTACGGGGAGGCCGTGTGGCCCCTTCCTGTGCAGCACGGAGGAGCGGCCGATGGAGACCTGGGCCAGCTCGGTCGCCATGGGGTGCTGGTGCCGGTACGCCCAGGTGGTGGCGGCGCCGTGCCGCGTCGCGCCGGCGGGGAGGCCGTTGGCGACCGCGGTGTACCCCTTGGGCGTGGTGACGCGGAACGTGAATTCCGCCTTGTCCGCCGGGTGGTCGTTGCACGGAAAGACCAGGTGGGCGGCGTCGGCCTGGTTGGCCATGGCGAGCCCGTCGTCGGTGCGCACCCAGCCTCCCTGGGTGCCCTTCGCGTACGTGGGGTCGCTGGTGTGACGGACGGTGATCCGCATCCGGTCGCCTCGTCCGACGGGCGCGGACGGCGTCACGACTAGGTCCTCACCACCGCTTTCGAAGCGTGCGCGTTCGCCGTTCACCTCGACGGAACGCACCTTGCCGTGCGCGAAGTCGAGGTTCACGCGGTCCAGGGCTTCGGTCGCCCTGGCCTCGATCTTGGTGACGGCGTCCAGCGGCTTGCGGTTGTCACCGCGGTAGGTGAAGGCGATGTCGTACGACTGCACGTCGTACCCGGGGTTGCCCAGGTGCGGGAAGAGACGGTCGCCGATGCCGAGCGGGGTGGCGGGCGAGGGTGCGCTCGCCGCGAGGAGAGCGGCGGACACGGTCGCCGCGATCAGTGCGGCGGTGGGACGAGCGGGACGGAGCGCCTTCGGCCCGGAGGCCGTGGTCCGAGGGATGAGCAGCATGAACAACCGCTATCAGCGCGCGTCTTCCGCGTGGTGACGGCGCGCGCCGGGCCACTCGAACGAGTCGCCGTCGGGACGCCGTGCGTCCCCTCTCAGCACGCTTCGGCCGCCTCTCGGCAGGCTTCGGCCCCCTGCCGGCGAGCGTGCCGCTGTTCAGTGGGCGGCGGCCGCCGGATGCTGCGCGCGGCTCACGTCGTACACCCCGGGGACCTCGCGCATCGCGCGCATGAGCCCGGGAAGGTGTGCGGCGTCGGGGAGTTGGAGCGTGTACGTGTGGCGTACGCGCTGCTGGGTCGGCGGCTCCACGGTCGCCGAGATGATCGCCACGCCTTCGAGGGCGATCGCCTCGGTGAGGTCGGCGAGCAGATGCGCCCGGCCGAACGATTCGGCGATCAGGGTGACGCGGCACTCGGCGGTGTCTCCCCAACGCACGCCGATCTCCGGGCGCCCCACTTCTTTCATGCGCTCCACGGCGGGACAGCCGACCCGGTGGACGGTCACGACGCCGCCGCGGACGGCGAACGCGGTGACGTCGTCGGGTGGCACCGGCGTACAACAGCCCGCGAGGCGCACGCTCGCACCCTCGCGGTCCACGACGGCGTTCGCCGCGGCGGGCCGCAGGGCCGCGGAGTCCTCCGGCTTGGGAACGCCCGCGGGGGTCTGCTGCGGGGGCCGCTGCGGGGACGACGTCGGCGCGGCCGCCGCGGGTGCCGGTGCGGGGTGGGTGGTGAGCCAGCGCCGGATGGCGATCCGCGCGGCAGGCGTACGCGCGTGGTCCAGCCAGTCGCGTGAGGGCCCGGACGTGGGGTCCTGGCTCATGAGCAGTTGGACGGTGTCGCCGTCCCTCAGGACCGTGCTGAGCGTCGCCAGGCGGCCGTTCACGCGTGCGCCGATGCAGGCGTGGGCGTCCTCGCCGTACTGGGCGTAGGCGGCGTCGACGCAGCTGGCGCCCGCGGGCAGGCCGAGCGTGCCGCCGTCGGGCCGGAAGACGGCGATCTCGCGGTCCTGGGCGAGGTCCTCCCGCAGCGTCGACCAGAAGGTGTCCGGGTCGGGGGCGGCCTGTTGCCAGTCGAGGAGCCGGGAGAGCCAGCCGGGCCTGGTCGGGTCCACCCGCTCGTCGTCGGCGCCGTCGGACGGCTCCTCCGAAGGAGGAGCGTAGGGATTGTGCAGGGTGACGACGCCCGCTTCCGCGACCTGGTGCATCTGGTGCGTGCGGATGAGGACTTCGGCGACCTCTCCGTCGGACCGGGTCACGGCCGTGTGCAGCGACTGATAGAGGTTGAACTTCGGTACGGCGATGAAGTCCTTGAACTCCGAGACGACCGGGGTGAAGCAGGTGTGCAGCTCGCCCAGGACTCCGTAGCAGTCGGCGTCCTCGTTGACGAGCACGAGGAGGCGGCCGAAGTCGGAGGCGCGCAGTTCGCCGCGCTTGCGGTGCACGCGGTGGACCGAGACGGAGTGCCGGGGCCTGATGAGCACTTCGGCGGTGATGCCCGCGTCGCGCAGCACACTGCGCACCTCGCCCGCGATGTCCCCGAGAGGGTCGCCCTCGCTCTCGGCGTTGGCGGCGATCATGGCCTTGACCTGCGCGCAGTCCTCCGGGTGGAGGATCGCGAAGACGAGATCCTCCAGCTCGGTCTTGAGCGCCTGCACACCGAGGCGCTCGGCGAGCGGAATGAGCACGTCCCGGGTGACCTTGGCGATGCGGGCCTGTTTCTCGGGGCGCATGACGCCGAGCGTGCGCATGTTGTGCAGGCGGTCGGCGAGCTTGATCGACATGACGCGCACGTCGTTGCCGGTGGCGACGAGCATCTTGCGGAAGGTCTCGGGTTCGGCCGCCGCTCCGTAGTCGACCTTCTCCAGCTTCGTGACGCCGTCGACCAGATAGCAGACGTCGTCACCGAACTCGGCCCGCACCTGGTCCAGCGTGACGTCGGTGTCCTCGACGGTGTCGTGGAGCAGGGAGGCGGTCAGGGTCGTGATCTCCGCGCCGAGCTGGGCGAGGATCAGGGTCACCGCGAGCGGGTGTGTGATGTACGGCTCACCGCTCTTGCGCATCTGACCGCGGTGCGAGGACTCCGCGAGCACGTACGCGCGGCGCAGCGGCTCCAGATCGGCGTCCGGATAGTGGTTCCGGTGGGCCTCCGCCACATGGCCGATCGCGTCGGGCAGACGGTCCCGGGTGCCGGATCCGAGCAGGGCGGCCCTGCCGAGCCTGCGCAGGTCGAGACGCGCACGACCGCGCTTGCGCTGGACCCCGGGCACGGCGGGGACGGGCGTGGCAGGGTTCGTGGCCTCCGCACTCATGAGCACCTCCGGCTGCTTCGACCGGCGGTGTGCGGACGGCGGCGTACTCCGTCCGGGCCGGTGCTTGATGCTACCGAGCCCATCACGTGGCGCTGACCGCCTCTCGCCGAGCGTGAAACGGATCACCCATTCGAGCGACAGTTCATGCGCTTGCCGTTTCGAACCATTCGGACGCGATCTCGCCCTCCGCGACGATCACGGCTCCGCCCGTCATCTCGATCTCGCCGTCGGGCCGCTCGGTGATCACCAGGCGCCCACCGGGCAGATCGACGGTGTACGTGGCCGGGGTCCCGGTCACGGCCGGGTCCACGCCGTCCTTGCGGGCCGCCGCCACGGCCACGGCGCAGGCACCGGTGCCGCAGGAGCGGGTCTCGCCCGCGCCGCGCTCGTGCACGCGCATGGCGACGTGCTGCGGGCCCCGCGGGACGACGAATTCGACGTTGACCCCGTCCGGGTAGGCGGAGGCGGGGCTGAAGGGGGGTGCTTCGTAGAGGTTGCCCGCTTCGGAGAGGTCGTCGACGAAGGCGACCGCGTGCGGGTTGCCCATGTTCACGTTCCGCGCGGGCCATCGGTGGTCGCCGACCGAGACGGTGACGTCCCCTTCGGGGAGGACCGCCTTGCCCATGCCGACGGTGATGTCGCCGCCGGACTCCTCCTTGGCGATGTGCACGGTCTTCACGCCACCGCGGGTGGCCACCGCCAGATCGCCTTCGGCGGCGTGCCCCGCGCGTTGCAGGTAACGGGCGAAGACCCGCACTCCGTTGCCGCACATCTCCGCGACGGATCCGTCGCCGTTGCGGTAGTCCATGAACCACTCGGCGCGGTCCGCCAGGTGGCGGGCGTCGGGGTGGGCCGCGGAGCGTACGACGTGGAGGAGGCCGTCGCCACCGATGCCCGCGCGGCGGTCGCACAGGGCGGCCACGGCCGACGGGGACAGCTCGATGGCGTTGTCGGGGTCGGGGATGATCACGAAGTCGTTCTCGGTCCCGTGCCCCTTGAGGAAGGCGATCCGCGTGCTCATTCCTCGATCGTACGGTGTGGGTAGGACACCCGGTCCAGGCGGTGCGCTCAGCGGAGCCTGGCGACCCGCCACACGGCGAGGACCACGGCGCCCAGGAACAGCACGGCGTACCCGGAGACGACGCGCCAGTCCGGGCGGTCCCCGGAGCCGCGCTCGGGCAGTCCCGGCCAGGTGTGGCCCACGCGGCGGGCGGCCATCATGCCCCAGCCGGCCGCGCAGCAGCTGATCAGCAGGCCGAGCATGGCGACCACGGCGCCGCCGTCGCCGAACTCGAAGGCGAGCGGAAAGGCGAACATCAGGGAGCCGACGGCGGCCAGGATCACAATGGGCGCGAGCTGCCAGATGCGCAGACGCGGCTGGGGACGCAGCTCTACCTCGACCTCGACCTCGGCCGCTGCCGACATCTCGTCGGGGTCGGGACCGTCGTCCGTCACGCCACTCGACGTCACGCCGCCCGACGTCTCGTCGGGACCGTCGGGGCTGAGCTGCTCTCCGCCGTCATGTGCGGTGTCACGAGGGCCGGCCTCCATCGCCACGCGCCCTCCCACTTCGGACTTTCACCGGTCGATCGATGGTCGATGATGGCACGCTGTCAGGTGCCGGGATGACCGCCGGAGCGTCCCGATGCCATCACGTGATCAGGCTGTGACCGGTCGTTCGACCAACGCCAGCGCGCGTGCCGGGAGTTCCTCGTGGTCGGTCAGTGCCCCGCTGAGCCAGTGCACCCGTGGGTCACGGCGGAACCAGGAGTCCTGACGGCGTGCGAAGCGCTTGGTGGCGCGCACGGTCTCGGCACGCGCCTCGTCCTCGGTGCACTCTCCCGCGAGCGCCGCGAGCACCTGCTGGTAGCCGAGCGCACGGGCCGCCGTACGCCCCTCGCGCAGCCCCTGGGCCTCCAGCGCGCGCACCTCGTCGACCAGGCCGCGCTCCCACATGCGGTCCACGCGCGTGGCGATGCGTTCGTCGAGTTCGGGGCGCGCCACGTCGACGCCGATCTGGATCGTGTCGTACACGGATTCGTGGCTGGGGAGGTTGGCGGTGAAGGGTTTGCCGGTGATCTCGATGACCTCGAGGGCGCGGACGATCCGGCGGCCGTTGCTGGGCAGGATGGCCCGGGCCGCGTCGGGGTCGGCGGCGGCGAGGCGGGCGTGCAGAGCACCGGAGCCGCACACCGTGAGCTCCTCCTCAAGGCGGGCCCGCACCTCGGGGTCGATGCCGGGGAACTCCAGGTGGTCCACGGCCCCCCTGACGTAGAGACCGGAGCCGCCGACGAGGATCGGCCAGCGCCCTTCCGCGAGGAGTCGGTCGATCTCGGTGCGGGCCAGCTTCTGGTACTCGGCGACGCTGGCGGCCTCCGTGACGTCCCAGATGTCGAGGAGATGGTGGGGTACGCCGCCGCGCTCCTCGGGCGTCAGCTTGGCGGTACCGATATCCATCCCTCGGTAGAGCTGCATCGAGTCGGCGTTGACGATTTCGCCGCCGAGACGCTGGGCGAGGAAAACGCCCAGATCGGACTTTCCTGCCGCGGTCGGACCGACGACGGCGATGACCCGCGGGGCGGGGGCTGCGCTACTCACTGCCTCAGTCTCGCAAACATCTGCCCCCGTCCCCGAACGAGCTACGTGACGGCACGGCTCTGGGGTCGTTGCCTGTTGCGAGGTTCCGGCCGCCGGTTTCGAGAACCGATGACCCGGGCGGCGCAATGGGACGCACCGGGTGGGGCGGGATTTCGCCCACACGAGTAACGTATGGAGTAGATATGGGCGTTTTTGCACGTTTCCGCCGGAAGTCCAAGGACAGCGATGAGGCGTCGACGACCGACGCGGCAGCGGCCACGCTGACGGCCGAGCCCGAGGGAGCCGAAGAGGCCGCCTCGGAGGCCGACAGCGACGCGAAGCCCGCCGCCGAGGCCAGTGCCGATACCGACACCGAGAGCGCTGCCGAGGACAAGTCAGCGGACGCCGCCGAAGCGGCTGATGCGGAGGGTGTGGACATTCCGAAGCAGCAGTCCGCGGAGGAGGCGGCCGACAACGAGGCCGGCGAGGGCGCCCGCAAGTAGATCCCCAGCGAGGGAAGGTGGACCCATGGGCTTCCTGGACCAACTGAAAGCCAAACTCGCCCCTGCGAAGGGCAAGGTCTCGGACCTGGCGCAGCAGCACGGGGGCAAGATCGACCAGGGCCTCGACAAGGCTGCCAAGGTGGTCGACGAGAAGACCAAGGGCAAGTACAGCGACAAGATCCAGGCGGGCACGGGGAAGGCGAAGGACGCCCTCGACCGCATCGCCGGGACCGACGGGGAGAAGGACGCGGGCGGCAGCGCCGGCCCTTCCACTCCTCAGTCGCCTCCGTCGCCCCCGCCGGCTTCCTGAACCGCAGCGGCGGACGGCCGCGAAGCACTGCGCTTCGCGGCCGCCTCCGCGTGTCCGCGCGCGCCGAACCGCCGTGGGAGCCCGGCTACGACCAGGCAGCCACCACGTACCCCACGCCGTACGGCGCGTCCTCGTAGAGCAGCTCGCCACTCAGACCCGCGCCGTCCGCCGCCCCGGCGAGCACCTGCCAGGAAGCACGGCCCGCCGCCTTCAGTTCATACGCGAGGCCCACGTCCAGCGCCTTCAGCGCCTCGACGTCGGCCCCTCCGAGCGCACGCCCGACCTCCGCGTCGAAGCCGGCGGCCCGCTCGTCGAGGTACCCCGGCGCCTTCAGCGTGCGGCACGCGCTGGCGTCGCCCATCACCAGCAGTGCCACTCGGTCGGCTCGGGCCCCGATGCCCCCTCCGACTTGGATACACCGCTCGGCCTCGAGTGGTTCCCCCACGCCGAGACCTTCCACGGGCGCGGCCGACCAGCGCGCACGCTCGAGCAGCCGGCCCCCGACCGCGAGCGACGGCGGAAGCTCACGCCGCACGGCATCGGAAGCGGTTTCCGCTTCCCCTCCGGGCGGCACCGGCCCGAGACGGACGTCCACGTCCACGCCGAAACCCCGGAACGACCCGCGCGCGCCCTGCGGATGCGGTCCGCGCCCGCTCTCCTCGGCGGGACCGATCACGACGAGGAGGTCGGGCCGGGCGGCGGCGAGCACCGCGATGGCGTCCGAACAGGCCGCACGCGCGGCATCGAGCTCAGGAGCGGCACCCGCGGCGACCTCGGGAACGAGCACCGGCGGACAAGGGCAGACGGCTGCGGCGACAAGCATGATCCGCAGCGTAACGCCCCCTGGTGGGCCCCGACTCCGTCAGTCGCAGCCGCAGCCGCTGCCCGTCGCCACCGGCAGCGGTGCCGGGGCGCCGATCTTCGGCAGACCCAGCATCACGCCCGCGGGCTTCGCTGCCGCCTCGGTGTTCCGCTTCTCCCAGGCGTCGCCCGCGCGCGTGGGACGCACGTTCAGGACGGCGCCCTCGGCGAGCAGGTGGTGCGGCGCCGCGTAGGTGATCTCGACGGTCACGACGTCGCCGGGGCGCACCTCGGTGTCCGGCTTGGTGAAGTGGACCAGGCGGTTGTCGGGCGCACGGCCGGAGAGGCGGTGGGTGGCGCCGTCCTTGCGGCCCTCACCCTCGGCGACCATGAGGTCCAGGGTGCGGCCGACCTGCTTCTTGTTCTCCTCCCAGGAGATCTCCTCCTGGACGGCCACCAGGCGCTCGTAGCGCGACTGGACGACCTCCTTGGGGATCTGGCCCTCCATGGTGGCCGCCGGGGTCCCGGGGCGCTTGGAGTACTGGAAGGTGAAGGCGCTCGCGAAGCGGGCCTCGCGGACCACGTGCATCGTCTGCTCGAAGTCCTCCTCGGTCTCGCCGGGGAAGCCCACGATGATGTCGGTCGAGATGGCCGCGTCCGGCATGGCCGCACGGACCTTCTCGATGATGCCCAGGAAACGATCCTGCCGGTAGGAGCGGCGCATCGCCTTGAGGATCGGGTCCGAGCCGGACTGCAGCGGCATGTGGAGCTGCGGCATCACGTTCGGCGTCTCGGCCATGGCGGCGATCACGTCGTCGGTGAAGTCCCGCGGGTGCGGGGAGGTGAAGCGCACGCGCTCCAGGCCGTCGATCTTGCCGCAGGCCCTCAGCAGCTTGCTGAAGGCCTCGCGGTCGCCGATGTCCGAGCCGTACGCGTTCACGTTCTGGCCGAGGAGGGTGATCTCGGAGACGCCCTCGCCGACGAGCGCCTCGATCTCCGCGAGGATGTCGCCGGTCCTGCGGTCCTTCTCCTTGCCGCGCAGCGCGGGCACGATGCAGAAGGTGCAGGTGTTGTTGCAGCCGACGGAGATGGAGACCCAGGCCGCGTACGCGCTCTCGCGGCGGGTCGGCAGCGTCGACGGGAAGGCTTCCAGCGACTCGGCGATCTCTACCTGCGCCTCTTCCTGGACGCGGGCGCGCTCCAGGAGGACCGGCAGCTTGCCGATGTTGTGCGTGCCGAAGACGACGTCGACCCAAGGGGCCCGCTTGACGATGGTGTCGCGGTCCTTCTGGGCCAGACAGCCGCCGACGGCGATCTGCATCCCGGGACGCTTGGTCTTCATCGGAGCCAGGCGGCCGAGATTGCCGTACAGACGGTTGTCGGCGTTCTCGCGCACGGCGCACGTGTTGAAGACGACGACGTCGGCGTCGCCATCGGCTCCTTCGGGCGCACGTTCGTAGCCGGCGTCCTCCAGCAGCCCGGAGAGCCGCTCGGAGTCATGGACGTTCATCTGGCACCCGTAGGTGCGCACCTCGTAAGTCTTCGCGCTCATCTCGCCCCCCAGGGTACGGGGTCGCCACGCGCGCGTGCCCGCGGATTGCGACTGCGGCGCCCGGGGGCCGGGGACGACCGGGCTCCGCGACCGCCCGGTGTGACCTCTCCCCTGGTCATCACGGTGAGTGGGCTGGCAGGATCGCGCGCATGCTCAAGGCACTCCCCCAGATCAGCAGGCGCCGCGCCCTGCAGGGTTCCGCCGCGGCCCTCATCGTGTTCGGCCTGCTGATGTGGTGGCTGCTGCCCGTGGGCGAGGAGTCTCCGAGCGGGCGGATCGCGTTCAGCACGGGCGTGAGGGAAGGCGTCTACGAGCGGTACGGCAAGCTCCTGGAGACGGCGATCTCCAAGGACATGCCGGACGTCGACGTCAAGCTCCTCAACAGCGAAGGATCGCAGCAGAACGTCGCGCGCGTGGCCACCGGCAAGTCCGACTTCACGATCGCGGCCGCCGACGCGGTGGAGACGTACCGCCTGGACGCCGCACCGGGCTGGTACCGGCTGCGGGGCTGTACGCGCCTGTACGACGACTACGTGCAACTCATCGTGCCCCGGTCCTCGAAGATCAAGAACGTCGCCGATCTGCGCGACAAGCGCGTTGCGGTGGGCCAGGACCACTCAGGGGTGCGGCTGATAGCCGACCGGGTGCTGGACGCCGCGGGCCTCGAACCGAAAACCGACATCAAGCCGGTGGCCGCCGGGATAGACACCATGCCCGGCCTCCTGAAGAGCGGCTCCATCGACGCGTTCTTCTGGTCCGGCGGTCTGCCGACCAACTCCGTGCGTGCCCTCTCCGAGGAGATGGACATCAAGCTCGTGAAGCTGGGTTACCTCGTAGAGGCGCTGCACAAGCAGGGCGGCGGCTCGCGGTACTACCGGGCCGCGACGATGCCGGCCGACGCGTATCCCGAGGCCCAACAGGGCTCCGCCGTACCGACGCTGGCCGTGGCGAACCTCCTGGTGACCACGGACCGCACCGATCCCGAGCTCACCGAGCAGCTGACCCGCACCGTCATCGACAGCCGCGACCACATCGGCGACCAGGTGCACGCGGCGCAGGTGGTGGATCTGCGCACCGCACTGTTCACGGACCCGCTCCCGCTGCACGACGGGGCGCGCCGCTACTACCGCTCGGTCAAGCCCTGACCCGTCGTCCGCGGCGCCGAGCCGCCCGTCAGGCCGCCCCCAGGGGCTCGCTGCGCGGGACGCTGACCGTCACCCGCAGGCCGTGCGGCTCGTGACGTGCGTACGCGATGGAGCCGCCGCCCGCCGCGAGCAGGGTCCGTGAGATGGACAGGCCGAGCCCCGAACCCCGCACGTTCTGGTGGCGGTTGCTGCGCCAGAAGCGGTCGCCGACACGGGCGAGCTCGTCCTCGGTCAGGCCGGGCCCGCCGTCGGCGACCACGACGGTCGTTGTTCCGTTGCCGGACGCGACCGCCACCTGCACGGCGCCTCCTTCCGGCGTGAACTTCAGGGCGTTGTCGATCACCGCGTCCAGCGCGCTGGAGAGGGCGATCGGGTCGGCCCAGCCGGTGGTGGCCGGGCAGTCGCCCGTCAGCCGCACGCCCCGCTCGTCGGCGAGCGGCCGCCAGGAGGCAACGCGCTCGGCGGTGAGCTCTCCGATGTCGACGACGCACAGGTCCGCCTCGGCGTGCTCGGCGAGCGCGAGGTCGAGCAGGTCGTCGAGGACCTGGGCCAGCCGCTTGCCCTCGGTGCGGACCGAGGCGACCTCTTCGTTGCCCTCGGGCAGTTCGAGGGCGAGGAGCTCGATGCGGAGCAGGAGCGCCGAGAGGGGGTTGCGCAGTTGGTGGGAGGCGTCGGCGACGAAGGCGCGCTGCTGCTCCAGGACGTCCTGGACGTTGTCGGCCATCTCGTTGAACGAACGGGCGAGGCGCCGCAGTTCCGGTGGGCCGCCCGCCGCCGCGACCCGGGACTTGAGGCGTCCCGTCGCTATGTCGTGCGTGGTCGCGTCCAGGATGCGCACCGGGCGCAGCACCCAGCCGGTGAGCCGCAGGGCGGCGCCCACGGCCAGCAGCATCGCCGCCGACTCGCCCGCGGCGATGAGCAGCCAGCCGCGCAGCGTCTCGGAGCGCATGCGTCCGGTCGGCGAGTCCGTGACGACGACCGCGATGACGTCGCCGTCCTTGATCACCGGTGAGGCGACGGCGAGCCGCCCCCGCTGCCACGGCCAGACCTGCTCCGGGTCGTGGCTGCCGCGCGAGCGCAGCGCCTCCTCGAAGGCGCTGCGCAGGGCTCCGTGGCGGGGCAGGAACCAGTCGTTCGGGGACTGGGCCATGGCGCCGTCGTCGCGGTAGAAGACGCCCGCGCGGATGCCGTAGACGTCGTAGTAGTCGTCCAGTTCGTTCTGCAGTGTCTCGCGGCGCTCGTCCGTGCCGCCCAGACCAAGGGGGCCGGTGGGCCGTTTCGTGACGAACTGCGCGAGCGAGGCGAAGCGGGCCGTGTCGTCGATCCGGTCGACGACCACCTTCTGCTGCTGGGCCGCGGCGACGCTGACGGCGAGCGGGAAGCCGAGCGCGAGCAGTACGCCCGCCATGAGGACGATCAGCAGCGGGAGGAGGCGGGAACGCACCTGTCCTTGCTCCTGGTTACGCGGCCGGGGCGACGAGGCGGTAGCCGACGCCGCGCACGGTCTCGATCAGGGCCGGCATGTGCAGTTTGGAGCGCAGGGAGGCCACGTGCACCTCCAGCGTGCGCCCGGTCCCTTCCCAACTGGTGCGCCACACTTCGCTGATGATCTGCTCCCGGCGGAAGACCACTCCGGGGCGCTGTGCGAGGAGAGCGAGCAGGTCGAATTCCTTGCGGGTCAGTTGGACGACCGAACCGTCCACGGTGACCTGCCGCGTGGGCAGCTCGATGTGCACGGATCCGAGCCGAAGATCGCTGCCCTCCGAAGCCGGCGCACTGCCGGGGGTGGGCCGCCGGATGACGGCGTGGATGCGGGCGATGAGCTCCCCGGTGTCGTACGGCTTCACTACGTAGTCATCGGCCCCGAGGTTGAGGCCGTGGATCCGGGAGCGTACGTCCGAGCGGGCCGTCACCATGATCACGGGTGTCGAGCCACGCTTGCGGATCTTGCCGCACACCTCGTAGCCGTCCTGGTCGGGCAGACCCAGGTCGAGGAGCACCACTCCGAAGGGGGGCGTTTCCGCGGGCAGCAGGGCCTGCAGAGCCTCCTCGCCGTTGCGGGCGTGCTTGACGTCGAAGCCGTGCCGGGCCAGGACCGCGGACAGGGCGGCCGCCACATGGTCGTCGTCCTCGACGAGAAGCAGTCTCATAGGGGCCCCCTCCAGTTCATCGGTCGTTCCGTCGCGGCAGGTCATCATGGTCGATGCTCGGAGGCACCCCGGACACGCGCCGTCGGGGCACGAGCCATCAAGGCATCCACGCCGATGCATAAGGACCACGTCAAGAGGGTTCGGCTCACGAGCACGTTCCGTTACCCACCCGGTACGCACTCCGTGGACCCTCTTCACACGGAGTGTCCGGTTGCGGCCGGATCGTTATGCTCAATTTCCCCTCAGATGTAATGACGCTGGTCGCACTGGGTTATTACTGTCCTCCCAACCGAGGAGGATGGAGCAACAAGCCGTGACCGAAGTATCGGTGACCAAGGACGCGATACCGCCCGGGGCGGACGACCTGGTCGTGCTGAAGAACGTCAACAAGCACTTCGGCGCTCTGCACGTGCTCCAGGACATCGACCTGACCATCGCCCGCGGTGAGGTCGTCGTCGTGATCGGCCCCTCCGGGTCCGGCAAGTCGACCCTGTGCCGCGCCGTCAACCGCCTGGAGACCATCGATTCGGGAAGCATCTCGATCGACGGCAAGCCGCTGCCCCAGGAGGGCAAGGAGCTCGCGAGGCTCCGCGCGGACGTCGGCATGGTCTTCCAGTCCTTCAACCTTTTCGCGCACAAGACCGTGCTCGAGAACGTGACGCTGGGCCAGACCAAGGTGCGCAAGATCGGCAAGGCGGAGGCGGAGGCGAAGGCACGCGGTCTGCTCGACCGTGTGGGCGTCGCCTCCCAGGCCGACAAGTACCCCGCGCAGCTCTCCGGCGGCCAGCAGCAACGCGTCGCCATCGCGCGTGCGTTGGCGATGGACCCCAAGGTGATGCTCTTCGACGAGCCCACGTCGGCGCTCGACCCGGAGATGATCAACGAGGTCCTCGAGGTCATGCAGCAGCTCGCCCGGGACGGGATGACGATGGTCGTCGTCACCCATGAGATGGGCTTCGCGCGCTCCGCGGCCAATCGTGTCGTCTTCATGGCGGACGGTCGGATCGTCGAGGAGGCCGTGCCGGACCAGTTCTTCAACAACCCGCGCAGCGACCGGGCCAAGGACTTCCTGTCGAAGATCCTTAAGCACTGAGGCTCCCACGCCGTCTCAACACCAGTCGAAACAGAGGATGTTCACCATGAAGCTCCGCAAGTCCGCTGCTGCGGCGGCCGTCGTCGCCGCTCTCGCCCTGACCGCCACGGCATGCGGCGGCGAGGAGGGCACGGCCGGCGACAAGCCGAAGGACCCCACCGGCGGCAAGAACGCGCCCAAGCTGCCCACGTACGACGTGAAGTCCGACGTCAAGGTCGACTCCTCGGTCCTGAAGAAGGCCCAGAAGGCCGGCAAGATCGTGATCGGCGCCAAGGACGACCAGCCGTACCTGGGCTTCAAGGACAGTGCGGGCAAGCGCTCCGGCTTCGACATCGAGATCGCCAAGATGGTCGCCGCCGACCTCGGCTTCAAGCCCGACCAGATCGAGTTCAAGACGATCGACTCCGGCGTCCGCGAGACCACCATCTCCAAGGGCGACGTCGACCTCTACGTAGGCACGTACACGATCAACGACGAGCGCAAGAAGCAGGTCGGCTTCGCCGGTCCGTACTTCATGGCGGGCGCCGACCTCCTCGTCCGCGCGGATGAGAAGGACATCACCGGTCCGGACACCGTGAAGGGCAAGAAGGTCTGCTCGATCGTCGGCTCCACTCCGCTCCAGGAGATCAAGAAGTCGAAGTACGGCGCGAAGACCGTCGAGCTGGCCAAGTACTCCGAGTGCGTGCAGCAGCTCATCAACAAGGAGGTCGACGCCGTCACCACCGACGACGCCATCCTCAAGGGGTACGCGGCGCAGCAGCCGAAGGCGCTGAAGGTCGTCGAGAAGCCCTTCACCAAGGAGCCGTACGGCGTCGGCATGAGCAAGGACGACAAGGCCCTGCGCGATGCCATTGCGGACGCCATCGAGGCGCACCAGAAGAACGGCGACTACAAGAAGGCGTACGACGCGACGCTCGGCCTGTCGAAGTCCAAGTACACCGAGCCGCCGGCCCTCGAGCGCTACTGACCGCGCCGAACCGCTCGTCCCACTCCCCGGCAGTGAGTTGACCGGGTCCCCGTACGCATCACGGTGCGTACGGGGACCGGCTCACCCTGCCCGACCACTGCCGCCCACGAGGACATCCCCGTGAACGTACTGCTCGACCACTTCGCGGAATTCCGCGAGGGATTCATAGGCACGGTCTGGCTGACCGTGGCCAGCAGCGTGCTCGCGCTGATCCTTGGCGTCGTGCTCGCCGGCTTCCGGGTCTCGCCGGTACCGCCGCTGCGGTTCTTCGGCGCCGCCTGGGTCACCCTGTTCCGGAACACGCCGCTGACGCTGCTCTTCCTGACCATCTGGTTCGCCGTGCCGCAGGTCTTCGACTTCGGCTTCGACCCGTGGACCAAGGCGCTGATCGTGCTCAGCGTCTACACCTCGTCGTTCGTCTGCGAGGCCGTACGGTCCGGTATCAACACCGTCCCGCTCGGGCAGGCCGAGGCCGCCCGCTCGCTCGGCATGACGTTCTTCCAGACCCTCGGAACGATCGTCCTGCCCCAGGCCGTGCGCACCGTTCTGCCGCCGCTGAGCAGCATCTTCATCGCCCTGACCAAGAACTCGGCCATCGCGGGCGCCTTCAGCGTCACGGAGCTGTTCGGGTGGCAGAAGGTCCTCAGCGACCAGGGCTTCGCCATCGCCTGGCTCTTCCTCTGGGTGGCGCTCGGCTACCTCGTGATCACATTCACCATCAGCGGCCTGTTCCGGCTGCTCGAGCGGAGCCTGGAGGTCGCACGATGAGCTCCAGCGTCCTGTACGACGCCCCGGGCCCCAGGGCCCGGATGCGCAACCGCATCTACTCGGTCATCGGAACGCTCGCGATCATCGGCCTGATCACCTTCGTGATCATGCGGCTGGCCGACCGGGGCCACTTCGCGTCCGAGGTCTGGAACACCTTCAACTACGCCAACGTGCGGATCGCCATCCGTGACGGCATCTTCACCACGCTGAAGGTCTTCGCGCTCGCCGGTGCGCTGTCCCTGGTGCTCGGCGCCCTGCTCGCGGTCGCCCGCGCGTCGGACCACCGGGCGATCCGCTGGCTGGCCACGGGATTCATCGAGCTGTTCCGTGCCATCCCGCTGCTGATCACGATCTACGCCCTCTGGGTGCTCTTCCTCACCTACAAGAGTGACCTGGGATTCGTCGGCGAGAACAACGGCTTCTGGGCCCTGGTCATCGGTCTGGCCGTCTACAACGGCGCCGTGCAGGCAGAGGTGCTGCGAGCCGGTTTCAACGCCGTGCCGCGCGGCCAGGTGGAGGCGGCGTACGCACTGGGACTGCGCAAGTCCCAGGTGATGACGATGCTGCTGCTGCCGCAGGCGGTCAGGTCCATGCTGCCGACGATCATCAGCCAGCTGGTGGTCACGCTCAAGGACACCTCGCTCGGCTACATCATCACGTACGCGGAGCTCCTGTACGCGGCCCGACAGCTGGCCAACACGACCCTCGTCAACGGCCAGTACATCTACGTCCCGGTGATCATGGTCGTCGGCACGATCTACGTGGCGATGTGCATGGCGCTCTCCGGCCTGGCCACCTGGGTGGAGAAGCGCGGACGCCGCGCCAAGACGGGCATCGCCGTCGCCGCGGCAGCCGAGCCCGCCGAGGCTCCGGGGGCGCTCGACCCGTCCGACCCGAAGGGCCCGACGGTCGAGGCCGAGCAGGCGGCCGCCAAGACCGACGAACCGCCCGGCAAATCGGGCTGAGTGGGCCGCGGCTTACGAGTCGAGGTAAGGGGCGGCGTCCATGGGACGTCGCCCCTTACCGTTTTCGGACGGGCCCGTCGGCCTGCGATGTGACGATCGGACAGAGGGGTGGCGCCGTGGGTCCCGTCGGGGCCGCCGTCGCTTGACGCAAGCACCGGCAATAGGTTGCATACGTTCTGTGATCGTGCACCGGGCTCCAACTGCCAGTTCCTGTACGTACGTCCAGAGCATCCGGGCAGCCCGGACCCTCGGAGCCCGCCGGGCCGGAGGATGTGCGCCGTGGACCCGGTGATCGTCGTCGGCGCGGGCCCCGTCGGACTCGCGCTCGCACTCGCCCTCGCCCGCCACTCGGTGCCCACCGTCGTCCTCGACGAGGGACCCGGCAAGGACGAACAGCGACCCGCGCGGACCGTCGTCCTCCGGGACGACACCGCGGCGTTCGCCGAGCGCCTCGCGGGTCACTCGTTCGGCGACGCGGAAACAGGCGCACGGTGGACGGGCTGGCGCTCGGTGCGGCGCAAGCAACTGATGCGGGAGCTCGACTTCGACGAGGCGACCCCGGCGCCCCTGCACCTGCCGCAGCACGAGCTGACCGCCGCGCTGCGCGAGGCCATCGCCGACGAGCGGCTGGTCAAGGTCGCGGTGGACAGCAAACTCGACTCCCTGGAACAGGACGCCGGCGGCGTGACCGCCCACACCCGCGGCCCCAAGGGCACCTGGTGGCGCGGCAGTTACCTCGTGGGCTGCGACGGCTCGCGCTCCACGGTGCGCAAACTCCTCGACGTCCGCTTCCCGGGACGTACGGCCGTCGAACGACACGCCGTGGCCGCACTGCGCACGGAACTTCCCTGGCCCGGTCAGGCGTTGTTGCATCGGATGCCTCCGTGGCGCCACGGGGGCGCCGAGGTGGTGGGGCGGCCGCTGGCCGGCGGAGTGTGGCGGCTCGACTGGCTGCTGCCGCCGCGCGGCGACCTGGTGACGCCCGACGCCCTCGTCGTCCGCATCCGGGAGACCCTCGCGGGCTGGTGCGGGGGCTCCACACCGCCGTACGAACTCCTCGACACGGGCGTGCACACCGTCCACCACCGACTCGCCCGGCGGTGGCGGGTCGGCCGCGCCTTCCTCGCCGGTGACGCCGCGCACCTGCTCGGCGCGCTCGGCACCCAGGGGCTCGACGAAGGACTGCGGGACGCCGACAACCTGGCGTGGAAGCTGGGGCTCGCCTGGCACCACGGCGCGCGCGATGCGCTGCTCGACAGCTATCAGGTCGAGCGCCGGGCAGGTGTGGCCGCGCGGCTGCGCGCCGCCGACCAGTCGCTGCCCGCGCTGCGCGGCAGCAAGAACCTGCGCTCGTACGTCCCCGGAACCGCCCGCGGGCACGACACGCTCCTCACGGACGGTCACGTGGGGCGCGGCCCCCTGGGCGCCCCCTCGTCGTACGCCGATTCCCCGCTGGCACCCGCTCCGTCGGAGTCCGTCACCGCGGTCGAGACGGAGCCGGGCGCTCCGGTCGCCGATGTACGGGTGACGGCGCCGGACGGGTCCTTCGTTCAGCTGCGCGACCGCCTCGGCCTCGGGCACCTGATCGTCGTCCTCGTCGCGCCGGGCACCATGGTGTGGGAGCGGCGGCACTGGGTGACCGCCGGGATCATGCCGCGGCTCGCCGCCGCGGTCACGGCCCTGCCGCACGCGGCCGAGCTGCTCGTCGCGGAGAGCTACCCCGGTGCCGCGGCCCACTCGGTCCTGCTCGTGCGCCCCGACGGCCACCTGATCACCGCACTGTCCGGGGTACGTCCGGCCGAGCTGTACGCGGCGGCCGAGACGGCACTGGGAGGTCCCGCTCCGACAGGGCGCGGGGACGGCGCGGGGCAGTCCGACAGCACGGTCACGGGCGAGCAGGAGAGCTCGGCGGGGGCGGCACGGCATTCGGGATGAAGGCGGTGTTCACTCTGAACGGCGTACGTGGACGGCCCCTGTTCGCATGTTGAGCCGGGGTTGACCGGTCTGCACCCCCGTGGTCTACTCCGGATCGTGACCGACACCGATGTGCACCTGTGGCGGAGGGTCCATATGGACCTCGTCCGCTACGCAGGCTGCGTGTGTCACCTGTCCTGCTGAATTCGCACTCCTCCCTCGCGCACCGAGCACCTCTCCGGGGTGTGTCGTGCGCGCTTTCCGCGAACCTCCAGGACGGTATCCGTGTCTGTTGCCCCTTCCTCCGCCGCGCCCGCGCCGACGCGCTCCTCGGCACCCACCGCCGCCGAACTCCTCGCCTTCGTCCGTCGCACCGCGGCGGACTCCGAACTCATCGCCTCCTTGCCCCTCGACCCCGAGGGCCGTACCTGGGTACGGCTGGAGGGGCCCGGCGGCAGCGAGGCCTGGCTGATCGGCTGGCCGCCCGGCACCGGCACCGGCTGGCACGACCACGCGGAATCAGTCGGCGCCTTCCTCACCGCGGCGGGCACCCTCAAGGAGAACTCCCTGGCCGCGCGCCTGCCCACCGATGGGTGGAAGACCCTGGAGCTCTCCGACGACGTGGACCGCGAACGGGAGTTGACGCCCGGCGAGGGCCGCGCCTTCGGCCGGAACCACGTGCACGAGGTGCTCAACGAGTCGACGACCGAGCATGCCGTCTCCGTGCACGCGTACTACCCGCCGCTGCCACGGATCCGCCGCTACAGCCGTACCGGTGACGTGCTCCGCCTGGAGTCAGTCGAGCGCCCTGAGGACTGGCAGTGAGCGACGAACAGGCAGTGGGCGACGACCGGCCGGTGGGCATCGACGAGTTGCTGGAGCGCGTACGGCTCGACCTCGACCGGCTCTCTCCGGAGGAGGCGTACCAAACCGCCGAGGCCGGTGGCCTGCTGGTCGACATCCGCTATGCGGCGCTGCGGGAGCGGGACGGGCTGATCCCCGGCGCACTCGTCGTCGAGCGCAATGAGTTGGAGTGGCGCCTCGATCCCCAGGGCAGTCATCGTGCTCCGGAGGCCACGGGCCACGATCTGCCCGTCGTCGTCATCTGCAACGAGGGATACGCGTCCAGCCTCGCGGCCGTCTCCTTGCGGCAGTTGGGGCTCCGCCACGCCACCGACCTCACGGGAGGCTTCCAGGCGTGGCGGGCGGCGGGGCTGCCCGTGGTGACCACCGAGTCATGAGACCGGCCCGCGCCGCCCGGCCCGGCCCCTGACCGCGCCGCCTACTCCTTGGCCGTCGCCACCGTGACAGGGCGCGGCCTCAGGGCGGCGCGGCCCGGCAGGGCGGTCGCGGTCAGGGCGAGCAGGCCGGCGACGGCGAGCACGGAGACGTACACCAGAGGGACGACCGTCGGCGCCGCGCTCCCGGTCATGCCGATGCTGAACGCGGTCAGGACGGCGAGCGCCACCCCGCTGCCGAGCGCGGTGCCGATCAACAGGACGGCCAGAGCCTCGGTCCGGAGCATCCGCAGCACCTGGCGGCGCGTCGCCCCGGCCAGGCGCAGCATCGCGAACTCACGGATGCGTTCCGAGACGGACATCGCCAGCGTGTTGACGACGGCGATGGCGGTGAAGGCGAGGACGAGCCCCATCGCCAGCAGGTTCACCTCGGCGTTGGTGCGGCGGCTCTCCGTCTGAAGGCTGTCCGCGGCTGCCGGAGTGAGCACACTCAGGCCCGGGAACTCATCGACGGCCGCCGCGAGTTGTTCCTGTGTACGGTCGCTCCTGACGAGGACCGTGGCGGCGAGCGGGTTGTCCACGTGCCCGGCGACCAGGTCGTGCGCCATGGTCAGATCCCCGAAGCCGAGCCCGCGTGCGTAGATGGCGCGCACGGTGAGTTCGGTCTTCGTGCCGTCTCCCAACGTGAGCTTCAGCGTGCTGCCCGGCTTCAGCCCGAGCCGGTCGGCGGCCAGTTCACTGACGGCGACGTCTTCCGCGCCGAGGTCCTCGATCGATCCGGCGGTGACGTCCGGATCCCAGGTCCGGGCGAGGTTCTCGGGAGTGACGCCCTGCGCGGGGTACTTGTCGAGCCCCACGCGCACTGTCGTGCGGACGACCTCGGTGGCGGCTTCCACCCCGCCGGTCGTACGCAGCTTCCGCGCGGCCTGCGCCGGAACGCCGGGGCCCTGGGCGGCCAGCACCCAGTTCGCGCGGATGCCGTCGCGGGCCTGGGCGCGGGCCGCGTCGTCGAGGGTGGGCTGGACGAAGAGGACGGTGCAGGCCATGCCGGTGAGGAGGGCGAGCGGTGTCACGACGGCGGCCATGCGGGCCGCGTTTCCGCGTAGGTTGGCGTGGGCGAGCTTGCCGCCGGGACCGGTCATCCGCAGCGGGCCCCGCAGGAGTGCGGCCGCCGCTCGGACGACGAACGGGCCCAGGAGTGCGATGGCGCCGGCGAAGACCACGACCGTCAGGAACGTCACGGGGGTCGACGCCGCCTCGGTGCGGAGCACGCTCAGCACGGCGACCAGGACGACGCCACCGACAAGCAGCACCAGACCGGCGACGATCCTGCTCCAGGCGGGCCGTCGGCGCTCGACCCGCGCCTCGGAGAGGGCCTGCGCCGGGCGGATGCGGACGACCCTTCTCCCGGCGATACGTGCGGCGGCCCAGGCGCCCAGCACGGCGGCCCCGACTGCGACGAGGGGCGGGAAGACGCTGACGGTGCGCTCGAGGGTGGCGGGCACGGCGCCCGTCGCCACGAACCGCTCGTGCAGCCAACCGCCGAGCGGGAGCCCGGCGAGGGCACCGACGGCGCCCGCCACCCCACCGACGATCACTGCCTCACGGCCGAGAAGCCTCCGGATCTGCTTCGGGGTCGCGGCGACGGCACGCAGCAGTGCGAGTTCGCGGTGGCGTTGCTGGATGGAGAGGGCGAAGGTGCCGACCACCACGAGGACGGCGACGAGGAGGGAGGTGCCGCCCATGGCCCCGCCCATACTGACGAGCTTGACGCGCGCTCCCGCCGCGTCCAGGAACTCCACGGGACCCCGGTCGTCCTCGGCGCTGACCTGCGCCGACGTTCCTTCGACGGCCTGCTCCACCGCCTTCTTCAGCTCGGTGACGGTGGTGCCGTCGGTCGGTACCACGCCGAAGGCGGTGATCTTTCCGGGGTGTGCGGCGAGCCGTTCGGCCTCCTCGGAGGAGAAGAAGAGCGACGTCTGGTGCCGCAGGGCGCCGTTCTCGGGCGCGGCCACTCCGGTGATGCGGTAGTCGCGCGGGCTCTGCGTCGACTGGACGGTGAGGCGGTCGCCGGGGCGCAGCCCCGCCCGTTCGGCGAGGCCGCGGTCGATCACGAGATCGTGCGAGGTCCGCGGGGCCTTGCCGTCGACGAGACGGAAGGGGGTGAGGGCGGCGGACTCCCAGGCGTGCCCGTACGTGGGTGTGTCGCCCCCGTCGGCAGGCCCCGCTCCCGTGGTGGATCCGGGCTTCATCGGCTGCGCGATGAAGGTGAGTTCGGGGACGACCGAGCCGACTCCCGGGGCGCTCTTGATCCTGCGCTCGATGGCGTCGGCCCGCAGCCACGCGCGTTCGGCGATCGGTTTCGCCTTGTGCTTGACCTTGGTCTTGCCCTTCTTGTGCTTGATCGTGGTCTGGTGCACGTTCTGATCGGCGGAGACGATCACGGGGGCCGCGGCGTAGCGCTCGGTCTTGATCGTGCCGCGCAGACCGGTTTCCAGGAGAGTGCCGCAGGCCGTGATCAGGGCCGCGGCGCACATCAGCGCGAGGAAGGCGCCGACGAATCCGCCCTTGCGGTCCCTGACGGTCTGCAGTGCGTAGCGCAGCATCATGAGGGCTCGGACTCTTTTCGGTTGTCGGAGGAGGGGGCCGAGGAGGCCGCGGGCGCGGGGAAGGCCAGGAAGCGGGTGAGGACGGTGCGAGCGCCGTCCGGGGTGTCGGCATCGGACCGCTTGTAGCGGTTGAGCAGCGCGATGTACTCCTCGAAGAACTCGCGGAGTTCGGGGAGGGTCAGCCGGATCGTGCCGCGTGAGTAGGGCAGTGCGTCGGCCCACTCGGCGGGGCTGGGGCCGGTGCGGGTGCCGGTGCTGATGCCGGTGGCAGTGCCGGTGCTGGCGTCGATGCCGGTGCCGGTGGTGACCCTGGTGCTGGAGGCGTCCGGCCGCTCCTGTCCCCGGCTGCGCTCCCGCTGCAGTTGCGCGAAGAGCTCCAGGTCGGCCGCGTACGAGAGGCGGTTGAGCTCGTCCATGACTAGCCGCATCTCGGGGCTCTGCCTGCTGCGCGGCGGAAATCGCCGGTCGCCCGGGACGGCGCGCCACCAGCGCTCACGTCCGTGCCCTGAGCCGCGCGTCTCCTCGACGAAGCCATAGCGGGCGAGTTCGCGCAGGTGGTAGCTGGTCGCACCGGTGTTGAGCCCGAGGGCTCGGGCGAGCGTCGCGGAGGTGGCCGGTCCGTGCACGGTGAGGTGCTGCAGCATCTGCTGCCGCCGAGGCTGCGCGAGCGCCCTCAGGACGCGCAGGTCACTCAGCTCTCGCGGGCCCTCGGCCTCGCTCGATTCGTGCGGGCCGTCGGCCCGGGTCGCGGGCCGTTCCGCGCGGGACCTGCCAGGTTCCTCTGCCATGCGTACACAGTCGCCTGTGCACAGGTTGCTGTGCACTGCGGCAACCCGGCGTCTCCGCAGGGGGGTTACCCCCACCCTGCGGAGCCCGAGCCGAGGCACGCGGAGCGTTCCGGCTGCCGCCCCACCCCCGTGGGGGCGGCCCGCTCAGAACCCCTCGTACCCCAGGTCGTCGGTCTCTTCGCCCTCTTCCTCGAGCGCCTGCCGGACCACGCGGAGCGCCATGCCCTCGGCGTACCCCTTGCGGGCGAGCATGCCCGCGAGGCGGCGCAGGCGCTTGTCGCGGTCGAGGCCCCGCGTGGAGCGGAGTTTGCGGGCGACGAGCTCGCGCGCGGTCGCCTCTTCCTGCTCCGCGTCGAGCTGGCCCACGGCCTCGTCGATCAGCGTGGACTCCACGCCTTTGGTGCGCAGCTCCCGCGCGAGCGCACGGCGGGCCAGACCCCGGCCGTGGTGCCGGGATTCCACCCAGGCGTCCGCGAAGGCGCTGTCGTTGATCAGGCCGACCTCTTCGAAACGGGAGAGGACCTCTTCCGCGATGTCGTCGGGGATCTCCCGCTTGCGCAGCGCGTCGGCGAGCTGCTTGCGCGTGCGGGGGGTCCCGGTGAGGAGGCGCAGGCAGATCGCCCGCGCCCGCTCCGCCGGATCCGTGGGCGGCTCCCCCTTCTCGGCCCTCGACGAGGAAGGGGAACCGCTGTCCTGGTGGCCGCCGGGGCTGTCGGAGTCCCCGAATCGACCGCGGCGGCGTCGGCGCCCACGGCTGCGGCCGCCACCGTCCTGGAAGCCTCCACCGTTTTGGAAGCCTTCGCCGTCCTGGTATCCCCCGCTCTCCTGGAAGCCTTCGTCCTGGAAACCGTCACCGTCACCCCGGTCGGCGTACCGGCCCGCGCCGTCCTGATCCACACCGCCCCCGTGGCCCCGCCCGGCAGCACCGGTGCGGCTTTCGGGGGCGGTGTGGTCCGCCCAGTCGGTTCGTCGCGTCACGGACTAGCTCTTGGCCGCCGCGGCCTTGGACTTGGCGGCCTTGGCCGCCGGTGCGGGCACCGTCTTGGCGTCGTCGGCAGCCGGGGCAACGGCCGCCGCGTCCGTGCTCGGCTCCTCGGTCGGAGTCTCGGGCTTCACGCCGACGCCCAGCTTCTCCTTGATCTTCTTCTCGATCTCGTTGGCGAGGTCGGGGTTGTCCTTCAGGAAGTTGCGGGCGTTCTCCTTGCCCTGACCGAGCTGGTCGCCCTCGTACGTGTACCAGGCGCCCGCCTTGCGGACGAAGCCGTGCTCGACTCCCATGTCGATCAGGCCGCCCTCGCGGCTGATGCCCTGGCCGTAGAGGATGTCGAACTCGGCCTGCTTGAAGGGCGGCGCGACCTTGTTCTTGACGACCTTGACGCGGGTGCGGTTGCCCACCGCGTCCGTGCCGTCCTTCAGGGTCTCGATGCGGCGGATGTCCATGCGCACCGACGCGTAGAACTTCAGCGCCCGGCCACCGGTCGTGGTCTCCGGAGAACCGAACATCACGCCGATCTTCTCGCGCAGCTGGTTGATGAAGATCGCGGTGGTCTTGGACTGGTTGAGCGCGCTGGTGATCTTTCGCAGCGCCTGGCTCATCAGGCGGGCCTGCAGACCCACGTGCGAGTCGCCCATCTCGCCCTCGATCTCCGCGCGCGGCACCAGGGCGGCCACGGAGTCGATGACGATCAGGTCGAGGGCGCCGGAGCGGACCAGCATGTCGACGATCTCGAGAGCCTGCTCGCCGTTGTCCGGCTGGGACAGGATGAGGTTGTCGATGTCGACGCCGAGCTTCTTCGCGTACTCGGGGTCGAGGGCGTGCTCCGCGTCCACGAAGGCCACCGCGCCGCCCGCCCGCTGGGCGTTGGCCACGGCGTGCAGGGTGAGGGTCGTCTTACCGGAGGACTCCGGTCCGTACACCTCCACCACACGGCCGCGGGGGATGCCGCCGACGCCGAGCGCGACGTCGAGCGCGGTCGACCCGGTGGGGATGACCTCGATGGGCTCGTTCGGCCGCTCGCCCATGCGCATCACTGCGCCCTTGCCGAATTGCCGTTCAATCTGTGCGAGCGCGGCGTCGAGCGCCTTCTCGCGGTCGGTTCCTGCCATGGGTTCCACCCGATTTGCTTGAGTCGATCGCTTCACGTCAAAGACGCTAACGCCTGCCACTGACAATCCGCCCCGACGCCCGTCCAGCCTGTGGATAACTCGAGGTCATCACCTACCGAAATCCTCTGGAGCGTCCCGGGGACGCCCCCGCCCGCCCCGCAGAATCGCCGCCGGACAACCCATGAGAATGGATGTTCGAATTTAGTGTCAAGCGTGGCACGCCGGGGACGGCGGCGCTCGCCGCTGCTCCCCGGCACTCACCGCTACCGGCTCCCGCTCTCCCCTACCGGCGCTTGCCCGGCTTCGGCGAAGAGCCGCCGGGCTCCGCCGGGGCCTCCGGCCGGTTCGGCCCCCGCAGCGCTCGCCGCATCCGGGCGAGGAGAGGCGCTCCGACCCGGCGCCGGTGCCCGTGCACCCGGGGGTCGTCCGTCACGTCGTACCTCTTCACGTACGCCCCGAGGAACGCCTGCAGCGTCGCGACGGCGGGGATGGCGATGAGCGCCCCGACCGCGCCGAGGAGCGCCGTGCCCGCGATGACCGAGCCGAACGCGACCGCGGGGTGGATGTCCACGCTCTTGGCGGTGAGCTTCGGCTGCAGCACGTAGTTCTCGAACTGCTGGTAGATGACCACGAAGACCAGCACCCATAGCGAGTACCAGGGGTCGACCGTGAAGGCGATCAGCATCGGCAGAGCGCCCGCCAGATACGTGCCGATGGTGGGGATGAACTGGGACACGAGGCCCACCCACACGGCGAGCACCGGCGCGTAGGGCACTTCGAGCACCTGGAGCAGGATGTAGTGCGCGATCCCGGAGATCAGCGCCATCAGGCCGCGCGAGTAGAGGTAGCCGCCGGTCTTGTCGACCGCGATCTCCCAGGCCCGCAGCACCTCGGCCTGCTTGGCGGGCGGCAGCACCGAGCACAGCGCGCGCCGCAGCCTCGGCCCGTCGGCCGCGAAGTAGAACGAGAACAGCAGGATCGTCAGGAGCTGGAAGAGGCCGCCCAGCACCTGCGCGGAGACGTCCAGGACACCGCTGGCACTGTTCTGCACGTACTTCTGCAGCCAGTCGGAGTGGACCAGGCTGTCCTGGACCTCGACGCGGGAGAGGTCCGTGTGGAAGGTCTGGTTGATCCAGCTGATGACCTTGTCCAGGTAGTCCGGGAAGTCCTCGACCATGTCGACGATCTGGCCCGCGAGCATCGACCCCATCAAGGCGACGAAGCCGGCGCTGGCGATCACGACGCCCAGGAAGACCAGGAACGTGGCGAAGCCCCTGCGCATCCCGCGCGCAGCCATCCAGCTCACCGCGGGCTCGACCGCGAGCGCCAGGAAGAACGCGATCAATACGTTGATCAACAGCCCGGTCAGCTGATGGAACGCCCAACTGCCCAGCTGGAAGCAGGCGACGAGCGCGAGGGCGAGAACCATGGCGCGCGGCAGCCAGCGCGGCATGCGGGCGCCGTGCCCTGCCTCGGCCCCGGCGGGGGGCTGTGCGGGCGGCGTCGTGCCGGGCGGAGCGGTGTCCTGGGTGACCTGCGCGGTCTCGTCTGTCGGTGCCACGGAGCAAGTCTCGCCCACGTCGGCGTCGATCGGACGCCACCCTCACATCTTGGGACGGGCTTGGGACGGCCCACGCGCGCGTGGAGCTTCCCCGGCGTCACCGAACCGCCCCTGGTCAGCGCTTTTCGGCGGGTACGTCCATGGCCGTGCACACCGCACGCCAGACGTCCTTGGCCTCCCAGCCCGCCTCCAGCGCCTCATGGACCGTACGGCCGCCCAGTTCCGCCATCACATGATCGCGCGCGAAGGAGTCGGCGTACCCCGCACCGAAGTGGGCCGCCATCCGCTGCCAGAAGACCGTCAACCGCATGACTCCAGTATCACGCCCCTGAGGGTGCAGCCGGGCGCAGGGGGCTCGTCGAGAACGCTTTCCGTCCTACGGTCGGTGCATGGCCGAAACCGGAGCATCCCCCGCAGTGCCCTCACCCGACGCGGCGCTCTCCCCGCTCGCCCGCGCCGAGCGCTTCGTCTGGCTCACCGCGCGCGTCCTGGAACAGCGACGGTTCGCGTACCACTTCCTCGAAGGCGCGGGCGGCGACGCGGCCGCGGACGCGGTGGAGACCGCCCTGACCTCGTACGCCACCGCGGACGGCGGGTACGGCTACGCGCTCGAGCCCGATCTCCGCGGCCCCGTGAGCCAGCCGCTGCACACCGGGCACGCGCTGGGCGTCCTGGACTCGATCCGCCGCTGCGGCGGGCAGCGGGTGGAGCGCGTGTGCCGCTACCTGACGTCGGTGTCGACGTCGGAGGGCGCCCTTCCCGCGATCCATCCCAGCCAGCGCGGGTACCCCTCGGCGCCCTTCATGCCGATCGTGGACGACCCGCCCAGCGAGTTGCTCGCCACCGGTCCCGTGGTGGGTCTGCTGCACCGCAACGAGGTGTGGCACGCCTGGCTCTTCCGGGCCACGGACTTCTGCTGGACGGCCGTCGAGTCACTGGAGAAGTCGCATTCCTACGAGATCCAGGCGGCCGTCGCCTTCCTGGACGGTGCGCCGGACCGCCCACGCGCGCGTGCCGCCGCCGACCGTCTGGGCCGCCTCGTGCGGGCGCAGCGGCTCGTGGCGCTGGATCCGGACGATCTCGACGCCTGTCCGGTGCAGCCCGGCTACGCACCGGGAGAACACCACTTTCCGCACGACTTCGCGAAAGACCCGGAATCGCTCGCGCGCTCGTGGTTCACCGACGCGGAGATGGAACGCTCCCTCGACTTCCTGGTGCGGGACCAGGCGGCGGACGGCGGCTGGCCGGTGCGCTGGCGGCAGTGGGCACCCGGCACGTCCATGGAGGCGCGGCCCATCGTCACCATCCAGGCGCTGCGCACGCTCCGGGCGTACGGACGGGACATCGCCTGAGAGCGCACCAGGGCTCGTCCCTCACCCCGTCAGCGCCCGCAGCCCCGCTGTGACGGCGACGGCCGCGGCGATGACGAGGAACGGCGCGCGCAGCAGCAGCGCCACGGCCGCTGCCGCGAGCCCTCCCGCCCTCGCGTCCAGGACGAGCGCCCGTCCGTCGGCGAAGGCCTGTTGGGCCGTGAGCGCCGCGAGGAGAGCGACGGGCAGCAGGGCTGCCATCCGGCGGACGAGCGGGCGTTCCAGTGCCCCCGCCGGCACGAGCAGCCCCGCGAGCTTGACGAGGTAGCAGCCCACGACGGTCGCTCCGATGGCGATCCAGATGTTCAACGGTCCTCCCTCCGCGCGCCGTTGCGGTGTGCCCGTCGGCCTTCGACGTAGAGAACGATCGGCACCGAGAGCGCCGCCACGAGCACAGGCACACCCACCGGCAGGACCGGCAGCAGACCGAGCCCGAGGAGGACGGCGATGCCCGCGACGGCGCGTTCCGTCGCGGTCCGCAGCATCGGTGCGAGCAGCGCCAGGAAGACCGCGGGCCCCGCCGCGTCGAGTCCCCACGCGTCGGTGTCACCGATCGCCTCCGCGCCCAGGGCTCCGAGCAGTGTGGTGATGTTCCACAGGGCGTACAGGCTGATTCCGGTGACCGTGAAGCCGATGCGGGCACTGCGCCGCGTGGGCTGGGCGAGCGAGACGGCCGTGGTCTCATCGATGACCCAGTGCGCGGCGAACGGCCGCACCGCGCGGGGTAGGGCGAGCAGCTGGGAGAGGCGGAGCCCGTAGAACGCGTTGCGCACCCCCAGGAAGAAGGCGCCGGCGGCGGCCGTGAACGGGTTCCCGCCGCCCGCGAGCGCGCCGACCAGGGCGAACTGCGAGGCGCCGGTGAACACCAGCAGGCTGAGCGCACAGGTCTGGAGCAGGGTGAGGCCGCTGCCCGCGGAGGTCACCCCGAAGGCGAAGCCGGAGAGGCCGACGGCGACGCCGACACCGAGCGCGTCTCGGACGACAGCGGCATCCGGCTTCTCCTTGTCGGCTTCTGCCGCCGCCAGGGAGGCCTGCTTCCATGCCTGTGAGGAGGCACCCTCCGCCCGGCAGGGCTCTTCTTGGTCTATGCCCGCAAGGGGCCTCTGTTCTGCCACGCGTCGGACGGTACGAGCAGGTCCGCCGCCGGGTCTTGTACGTTCTTGCGCTCGCGCCGGTACGCCCCCGGCGGCACCCCCACGATGCGGGTGAAGTGCCGATTGAGGTGTGGCTGGTCGGTGAAGCCCACGGCGACAGCCGTCTCGGCGGGTGAGGTGCCCGCGTCGAGCAGATGGCGGGCCCTGCGCACGCGCGCGTCGGTGAGCCAGGCGTGCGGCGGCATCCCGTACGTGTCCCGGAAGGCGCGCAGCAGAGCGAAGGGGCCCGTGCCGAGTTCCGTGGCGAGCCGCTCCAGACTCGGTGGGTCCGTGAGGTTCTCCTGGAGGACGGTACGCGCGCGTGCCGCGGTCCTGGCGCCCGCCGTGCGCACGGTGCGCTGCGGCAGGTTCCCGCCGTTGAGCCGCAGCAGCCGGGTCACCGCGACCCGGAGCAGCGTGTCGGCGGCGAGCGCGTTGCCCTCCTCCGCCGCGCGCAGCACGTGGTGCACCAGGGCCACGGCGTACGGGTCGTCGAGCACCGGACGGATGAAGCCGGGCGTACCGCGGAGGTCCGTCGTCTCGGCCGCGATGGCGGCGACCACGTCCGGTGCCGGGTAGACCGCTCCGTAGCGCCAGCCCCCGGGGTCGCCGGCCCGGCCCGTGTGCGGAGTGTCGGGGTTGACCAGGGCGAGGGAGCCCGGCCCCGCGTGCCGGTCGGCACCGCTGTGGTGGAAGACGTCGACGCCCTCGGCGATCGCCGCGATCACGAAGTGCTCGTGGGTGTGCCGCGCGAAAGTCCGGCTGACATAGCGGGCCCGCAGCAGATCGACGTCGGGCAGCGCCGCGTACCGCCAGTGCCGCGCCTGCTCCGCCGAACCCGCCATGCCTCCATTCTGCGACGGACGCGCAACCTCTTTTCCGCAGGTCGGCGCCGATGTCAGTGGCGGGGTGCACGATGGGGTCATGGTCAGCTCCGCGTCCAGTGCTTCCGGCGCCTCCAGCGCTCCCAGCCCCCTTGACGGCTTCTCCCCCGCGACCCGCGGCTGGTTCACGGGGGCCTTCTCGGCGCCCACGTCCGCCCAGGCCGGGGCATGGCAGGCCATCAGCGAGGGCTCGGACGTGCTCGTCGTCGCGCCCACGGGCTCCGGAAAGACCCTGGCCGCGTTCCTCGCCGCCCTCGACCAGCTGGCGTCGACGCCACCGCCGGCCGACGCGAAGAAGCGCTGCCGGGTGCTGTACATCTCGCCGCTGAAGGCGCTCGCCGTCGACGTGGAGCGCAATCTGCGCAGCCCGCTGACCGGCATCCGTCAGGAGGCGGTGCGCCTCGGCATGACCGAGCCGGAGGTGCGGGTCGGGATCCGTTCGGGCGACACTCCGGCCGCCGAGCGGCGTGCGCTGTCCACGCGCCCGCCGGACATCTTGATCACCACGCCCGAGTCGCTCTTCCTGATGCTCACGTCGGCGGCGCGGGACGCGCTGACCGGTATCGAAACGGTGATCCTCGACGAGGTGCACGCGGTCGCGGGCACCAAGCGCGGCGCCCATCTCGCCCTGTCCCTGGAGCGGCTCGACGAGCTGCTGCCCAAGCCCGCGCGCCGCATCGGCCTGTCGGCGACGGTGCGGCCGGTGGACGAGGTGGCGCGCAATCTGTCCCCGAAGCGCAAGGTGGAGATCGTCCAGCCGGACTCCGGCAAGGAGTTCGACCTGTCGGTGGTCGTCCCGGTCGAGGACCTCGCGGAGCTGGGCGGGTCCCCGGTCAGCGACTCCGGTGACGGGCCGGGGGCCGAGGCGGAGCGCCCGTCGATCTGGCCGCACGTCGAGGAGCGCATCACCGATCTCGTACAGGCGCATCGCTCGACGATCGTGTTCGCCAACTCCCGCCGTCTCGCCGAGCGCCTGTGCAACCGCCTCAACGAGATCGCGTACGAGCGGGCGACCGGCGAGGCGCTCCCCGAGGACCACTCCCCCGCGGAGCTGATGGCGGAGTCGGGCGCCGCCAAGGGCGCCCCGCCAGTTCTGGCACGCGCCCACCACGGATCGGTCTCCAAGGAGCAGCGCGCGCAGGTCGAGGAGGATCTGAAGGCGGGCAGGCTGCCGGCCGTCGTCGCCACGTCCAGTCTGGAGCTGGGCATCGACATGGGCGCGGTCGACCTGGTCGTGCAGGTCGAGTCGCCGCCGTCGGTCGCGTCCGGCCTCCAGCGCGTGGGCCGCGCGGGCCACCAGGTCGGCGCCGTCTCCACAGGAGTCGTCTTCCCGAAGTACCGGGGCGACCTGGTGCAGGCCGCGGTGGTCACCGAGCGGATGCGGACCGGCTCCATCGAGTCCCTGCGCATCCCGGCGAACCCACTCGACGTCCTGGCGCAACAGCTGGTCGCGATGGTCGCGCTCGACACCTGGCAGGTCGACGACCTGCTGGCGGTGGTCCGTCGCGCGGCCTCCTTCGCCTCGCTGCCGGAGTCCGCGTTCACCGCCGTGCTGGACATGCTCGCGGGGCGGTATCCCTCCGACGCCTTCGCCGAGCTGCGGCCGCGCGTGGTCTGGGACCGCGTCGCGGGCACGGTCACCGGGCGGCCGGGGGCGCAGCGCCTCGCGGTCACGTCCGGGGGCACGATCCCCGACCGCGGTCTCTTCGGAGTGTTCCTCGCGGGCGCCGACCCCAAGAAGGGCGGCGGCCGCGTAGGAGAGCTCGACGAGGAGATGGTGTACGAGTCGCGGGTGGGTGACGTCTTCACCCTCGGCACGAGCTCGTGGCGCATCGAGGACATCACGCGCGACCGGGTCCTCGTCTCCCCCGCGCCCGGCGTTCCGGGCCGCCTTCCCTTCTGGAAGGGCGACCAGTTGGGCCGCCCGCTCGAACTGGGCCGTGCTCTGGGGGCGTTCCTCCGCGAGGTCGGCGCGCTCTCGCAGGAGGCGGCGCGCGAGCGCCTCCTCGCCACCGGGCTCGACACGTGGGCCGCCGACAACGTCCTGGCGTACCTCGGCGAACAGCGCGAGGCCTGCGGGCACATCCCCGACGACCGCACCATCGTGGTCGAGCGGTTCCGCGACGAGCTGGGCGACTGGCGGGTCGTCGTGCACTCCCCCTTCGGCGCCCAGGTGCACGCTCCGTGGGCCCTGGCCCTCGGCGCCCGCCTCACGGAGCGGTACGGCATGGACGCCCAGGTCATGCACGCCGACGACGGCATCGTTCTCCGGCTCCCGGACGCCGACCTCATGGGCTTCGACCTGCTCGACCAGGAGCCCAAGGCTCCCCCTGTGGAGTACGACGCCGACAAACCCCCCGTGGGCGCCGGTGACGTCACCTTCGACAAAGGCGAGGTCAACCAGATCGTCACCGACCAGGTGGGCGGCTCGGCGCTGTTCGCCTCGCGATTCCGTGAGTGCGCCGCCCGGGCGCTGCTGCTGCCGCGCCGCAGCCCCGGCAAGCGCACCCCACTGTGGCAGCAGCGCCAGCGCGCCGCCCAGCTTCTGGAGGTGGCGAGCGAGTTCGGTTCCTTCCCCATCGTCCTGGAGGCGGTCAGGGAGTGCCTCCAGGACGTTTTCGACGTACCGGGGCTCACCGAGCTGATGGGCGACATCGAGTCGCGCCGCGTCCGGCTCGTCGAGATCACCACCCCCGAGCCCTCCCCCTTCGCCCGCTCCCTCCTGTTCGGGTACGTGGCGCAGTTCCTGTACGAGGGCGACTCCCCCCTCGCCGAGCGGCGCGCGGCAGCCCTCTCCCTGGACTCCCGGCTGCTCGCCGAGCTCCTGGGCCAGGCGGAGCTGCGCGAACTGCTCGACGCGGACGTCCTGGCGGAACTGGAGCAGGAGCTCCAGTGGCGTACCGAGGACCGCCGCGTCAAGGACGCCGAAGGCGTCGCCGACCTGCTGCGGCTCCTCGGCCCGCTCACCACGGCCGAGCTGACCGAGCGCGGCGCCGAACCGGAGTGGGCCGAGGAACTCGCGGCCGCACGCCGTGTCATCCGCGTCCGCATCGCGGGAGCCGAGCACTGGGCGGCCATCGAAGACGCGGGACGGCTGCGCGACGCCCTCGGCACCGCCCTGCCCGTGGGCGTCCCCGAGGCCTTCACCGAGCCCGTCAAGGACCCCCTGGGCGACCTCCTCGCCCGCTTCGCCCGCACGCACGGCCCGTTCACGTCCGCCGCGGCCGCGGCCCGTTTCGGGCTTGGGGCGGCGGTCACGGAGGGCGCGCTGCAACGCCTCGCGGCCAACGGGCGTGTGGTGCAGGGCGAGTTCCATCCGGCGGGCATCGGACAGGAGTGGTGCGACGCCGCCGTACTGCGCCGGCTGCGCCGCCGCTCCCTCGCCGCCCTGCGGCACGAACTCGAACCGGTGCCGCCCGCCGCTCTGGCCCAGTTCCTGCCCCAGTGGCAGAACCTGAGCAAGCACAGCCTGCGCGGCATCGACGGCCTGGTGCGCGCCGTCGAGCAGCTCCAGGGCGCCACAGTCCCGGCCTCCGCCCTGGAGAAGCTCGTCCTGCCCTCGCGCGTGACGGGCTACAACCCGGCCATGCTCGACGAGCTGACGGCGGCCGGCGAAGTCATCTGGGCGGGCGCCGGTTCCCTCCCGGGGAAGGACGGCTGGGTCTCATTGTACCTGGCCGACACCGCGCCCCTGCTCCTGCCGCCCCCGCACCCCCTGGAGCTCACCGCCCTGCACCAGTCGATCCTGGACACCCTCTCCGGGGGGTACGGGCTGTTCTTCCGCCAGATCGCCGACCAAGTGCGTGCCACGACCCACCCGGACGCGCTCGACCCCCAACTGGCCGACTCCATCTGGGAGCTGGCCTGGTCCGGCCTGCTCACGAACGACACGCTCGGCCCGATGCGCTCCCTCCTGGGCTCCGGGCGCACCGCGGGCTCCACGGCCCACCGCGCCAAACGCGGTGTCCCGCGCGGACGCTACGGAAGCCTGACCGCGGCCGCCCGGACCGCGTCCCGCACCGGTCCTCCCACCGTCGCGGGCCGCTGGTCCCTGCTCCCTCCCAGAGAACCCGACCCGACCCTGCGCGCCCACGCCCTGGCCCGCGCCCTCCTGGACCGGCACGGCGTCGTCACGCGCGGCGCGGTCGCGGCCGAGGGGGTCGAGGGCGGCTTCTCGGCGGTGTACCGCGTCCTGTCGGCCTTCGAAGACAGCGGTCAGGCGCGTCGTGGCTATGTGGTCGAGGGGCTCGGCGCCGCGCAGTTCGCCATGGACGGCGCGGTGGACCGCCTGCGCGCGACCGCGAACTCCCGCGACCGTACGGACGGTTCACGTCCCGCGGACGCCCAGGCCGCTGTGGTCCTCGCCGCCGCCGACCCCGCCAACGCGTACGGCGCCGCACTGCCCTGGCCCGAGCCGCCGAACGGCGCGAGCCACAAGCCGGGCCGCAAGGCCGGCTCCCTGGTCGTCCTGGTCGACGGCGAACTGACGCTCTACATGGAGCGCGGCGGCAAGACGCTCCTCGCCTGGCCCGCCGCCCCGGATGCCCCGATCGCCGACGATCCCCGCCTGCACGCCGCCTCCGAGGCGCTGGCCGGGGCCGCCCGCGCGGGCTCCCTCGGCACGGTCACGGTGGAGCGGGTCAACGGCGCCGCCGCGCTCACGTCCCCCTTCGCCCCACTTCTTGAGGGAGCCGGCTTCCACGCCACCCCGCGCGGTCTAAGGCTCCGCGCATGAGCACCCCGCGCGAGATCACCCCACGCACAAGCACCCCGTCCATGAGCACCTCACGCATGAGCACCCCGTGCACAAGCACCTCGCACGGGACCGCCCCACGCACGAGCACCCCGCACGGGACCGCCCCACGCACGAGCACCCCACGCACAAACACCCCGCCCGAGATCACCCGAGCGCCCGCCGCCCGCGCCCCCGTCACCCCCGCCATGCAACCCTGGACCCATGCCCGAAGGTGACACCATCTACCAGGCGTGCCGACGCCTGCACGCCGCCCTCGCCGGGCACACGATCACGCGCTCCGACCTCCGCGTCCCCAAACTCGCGACGGTCGACCTCACAGGACGCACCGTCCTGGACGTCACCCCGCGCGGCAAGCACCTCCTCACCCGCATCGAGGGCGGCCTCACCCTCCACTCGCACCTGCGGATGGACGGCTCCTGGCAGCTGTACGCCCCCGGTGAGCGCTGGCGCGGCGGCCCCGGCCACCAGATCCGGGCGATCCTCGGCACCGCCGAACGCACCGCCGTCGGCTACCGCCTGCCCGTCCTCGAACTGCTCCGCACCACCGACGAGGACAAGGCCGTGGGCCACCTGGGCCCCGACCTGCTGGGCCCGGACTGGGACCCGGAGCGCGCGCTGAGCAACATCCTGTCCGTGCCCGACCGCGCCCTCGGCGAAGCCCTCCTGGACCAGCGCAACCTCGCGGGCATCGGCAACGTGTTCAAGAGCGACATCTGCTTCGCGCTAGGCGTCACCCCGTGGCTCCCGGTGGGCGAGCTGACCGAGGAAACGGCCGCCCGGGCCCCCCTGATCTCCAAGAAGTTCCTGGAAGCCAACCGGAACCGCCCCAACCGCATGACCACGGGCCGTGACCGCCCGGGCCAGCGCCTTTTCGTCTACGGCCGTGCGCCCCGTCCCTGTCTGCGCTGCGGCACCCCGATCCGCCGCGCCCAGCAAGGAGACGGCTCCCGCGACCGTCCCACGTACTGGTGCCCCACCTGCCAGCAGGGCCCAACCCCCTGACCGAGCACCACCGACACCACGGGCACCAGCAACACCACCCACCACCCACAGCCCGCAGCCCACAGCCCACAGCCCACGACCCACGGCCCACGCTCGACACCACCAACAACGCACACCAACGCGCCAGTTGACGCCCCGTCAGCTCCAGCCGTACCGTCCCCTCATGCCCGTCAAGGCGTACGACCTCACCGGACGCAACGCGTTCATCACCGGCGCCGCGAGTGGCATCGGCCGTGCGACGGCCCAGCTCCTCGCCGAAGCGGGCGCCACCGTGCACTGCGCCGACCGTGACGAGCCGAGACTTCAGGAAACCGCCGCGCTCATCACCAAGGCGGGCGGCACCGCCCACACGTACTCCTTGGACGTGACCGACCGGGCACAGGTCGACCGGGCGATAGCCACGGCAGCCGTCCCGCGCCTGGACATCCTCGCCGCCATAGCCGGTGTCATGCACAGCAGCCCGGTCCTGGAGACCCGCGACGAGGACCTCGACCGCGTCCTGAACATCAACTTCAAGGGCGTCCTGTACGCCTGCCAGGCCGCCGGACGCATCATGGTCGACGCCGGCTCGGGGGGCAGCATCATCACGATGGCGTCGGGCGCCGTCGACACCGGCGCCCCCGGGCTCCTCTGCTACGGAGCGGCGAAAGCGGCCGTCGTCCAGCTCTCGAAAACGCTGGCCACCGAGCTCGGCCCGCACGGCATCCGCGTGAACGTCGTCGCGCCGGGTTGGATCCGCACGCCCATGACGACGCGCTTCGACGCCGAGGAACAGGCACACACCGAACGCACCATGGTCCGCATGTCACCGCTCGGCCGAGTGGGCGAACCGGACGACATCGCGCACGCCGTGCTGCACCTGGCGTCGGACGCCGCGTCCTTCACGACGGGCCAGATCCTCCGCCCGAACGGCGGCGTCGCCATGCCCTGGTAGCCCGCACCCGCAGAGCGCGCCCCCGCACCCGCCCCGCCGAGACGGCGGCCCGTCCCCACCACGCGAGAGCCGTGCGTTCCCCGGGCCACCGCAGCTCTCCGTCGGGGCGCCGCGCGTACTGCGCGGGATCCGCTCCCCTGGCCGCCCTCGCCTCACCCAGCGCGCGGGCCCTCGGCACGCAGTGCACGGGCAGCACGCTCAGTCCCCACCCGCCGGCCGCGACGGCCCCCTCGAGAACTCCCGCGTCGGGCGAGAAGACGAGCCGCAGCACGCCCCACCACCAGAGCGAGCCGAGCACCAGGAAGGGCACCCACCGTACGGCCCGCCATGTCACGGCTGTCCCGCTCACGGCTGCCACAGATGCCACCTCCCGCCCAACGCGAGATCGACGCTAAACGGCGGGGTTCACCCCATGGGAGGGCGTATCGAAGGCGCCCGGAGTGCGGCCGAAGGCTTCCGCTTCATCGCACACCCCTCGGTGCACGAGAGCGCACACCCCTCGGCACACGAACCGCACGCCCCTCGGGACACAAAACCGCATGCCTCTCCGCGCACGAAGCAGCGCACGAACGGCCACGCCGTCCCGTCGGACCCAACCGTCCCATGGGGAGAACCCTCACGCGCGGGATCAGCTGTTCTCCGCCTGGAACATCCAGTGGTGCTTCTCCAAGTCGGCCGTGATGCCGATGAAGATGTCCTGGCTGACCGGGTCGGCCTCGCCCGTCGCGTCGACGCGCTCACGCATCCGCGTGATCACCGCGCCGAGCGCGTCCACGAGCGTTCCGACCGCGTCCACGTCCTTGACCCAGCCCTCGGGGACCTTCCCGATGCCGCTGCTCTGGGACACGGTCGCCGCACGCCCGTCGGGCGAGACACCGAGCGTGGAGGCGCGCTCCGCGACGGTGTCCGAGTGCTGCCTGGCGGTGTCCACGACCTCGTCGAGCTGCAGGTGCACGGAGCGGAAGCGCGGGCCCACCACATTCCAATGGATCTGCTTGGCGACCAGCGACAGGTCGACCAGGTCCACGAGCGCGCCCTGCAGGGCCTCCGAGACCGCCTTGAGATCCGCATCGGACAGCGGGCTCTTCACGACGTACATCTGTCTCCTCCAACACACGAGCGAATGAGGTAAATCCCCACCAACCATGTCACAAAATAGCCAAATAGGTCGATTCGCGACCGGCTGCCCTCAAACCATGCGGTAGAGGGCCCAGGCGGGCTTTCCTCAACAAACGAAAGCCCCGACCGGGTACCCGGTCGGGGCTTCCACACACTTCCCAGAGCTGCTCAGGAGCAGCGTCGCATCACGCCGCGACGACGTCGACCGCCTCCGCGGGTGCCTTGATCGTGACCCGTTCCGGTGGCACGCCGGCCACGGACACGGAATTGAGCATCGAGCGAACCGGCGCACGCACCGGTTCCGGGACTGCTGCAGACTCAGCCAGCTCGGCGAGCGACAGTTCATCGCTCACTTCACGCATGAGCTCGGACATCCGTACGTCAAGCGCGTCGCAGATCGCGGAAAGCAGCTCGGAGGAAGCCTCCTTCTGCCCCCGCTCCACCTCGGAGAGATAGCCGAGCGAGACTCGGGCGGACGAGGAGACTTCGCGCAGAGTACGGCCCTGGCGCTGGCGCTGCCGACGCAGCACGTCACCAAGCAGGCGACGGAGCAGAATCATCGGTGGCTCCCTCCTCGGACCGCGTAGCCGCATCCTTCACGCCCCACCGTACCGCCTTGTGCGGCGGCCGTGCGGGGAGCGATGTCGTGTTCACTCAGGGCTGCAAACATCAATTCCCCCCGTTCTGTTCCGTATCCTGTGCCCGCCCATTCCCGGAACGTTCTCCGGACAGCCGCTCACGGAGCAACGTGAGCACGCTCCGCACACTCTCCCTACGGATTTCCGAACGGTCACCGTTCAACCGCAGGGCGGCCACTTTCCCACGCGCTCCGCCATCGGCGTAACCGCGCATGCTTTCGAAATCGGGTCCCGCCACCGCCACGAAGACGGTGCCGACCGGCTTCCCGTCCTGCGGTTCGGGCCCCGCGACGCCGGTGGTGGCGATGCCCCAGTCCGCGCCGAGAACCCGGCGCACACCGTCCGCCATCTGCCGGGCGACCTCGGGATCCACGGCCCCGCGCTCCTCCAGCAGAGTGCCGTCGACCCCGAGCACGTCCCGCTTCAGCTCCGTGGCGTACGCGGTGACCGACCCCCGGAAGACCTTCGAGGCCCCCGGCACCGACGTGATCTCGGCGGCCACCAGGCCTCCGGTCAGCGACTCGGCCACGGCAAGCGTCTCGCCGCGCGCGGCCAGCAGCCGCACCAGACCGGCGGCCGGAAGCTCCACGGCCGTCACCGGCGCCTCGTCGGCCGAGAGCCCGCGGGACGTCACTTCGCCGCCTCCCGAGCGGACTCCGCGGCAGCGGCCGCGGCCTCGGCCCGCGCCTCGGCCATGCCCTGCCTGCGGAGCACGACGGCCTGCTTCACATAGTCGAGCCCCGTCACCACGGTCAGCACGACGGCGACGGCCATCACCCAGAAGCGCAGGGTAGCGAGCGGCCCGGTCAGGGCGAGCACGTACATCCCGACCGCCGTGCCCTGCGCCAGCGTCTTCATCTTGCCGCCGCGACTGGCCGGAATGACGCCGTAGCGGATCACCCAGAACCGCAGCAGCGTGATCCCCAGCTCGCGCCCGAGGATCACTCCGGTCACCCACCAGGGCAGATCGCCGAGCCAGGACAGACAGATCAGCGCCGCCCCCATGATCGCCTTGTCGGCGATGGGGTCGGCGATCTTCCCGAAGTCCGTGACCAGGTTGTACGTGCGCGCCAGGTGACCGTCGAAGAGGTCGGTGATCATGGCGACGGCGAAGGCGGCCCAGGCGAACGAGCGCCATGCCGGGTCGTACCCGCCGTTGCCGAGCAGCAGCATCACGAAGCCGGGCACGAGCAGCAGCCGCACCATGGTCAGCAGGTTCGCGACGTTCCACAGGCTGGCCTGATTGACCGCCGCGGCGCCCAGCTTCCCGCCGCGCACCGGCTTGGCGCTCGACGCGCCCTGAGCGCCGGAGCCGCCCGCGGGTGCCGGGACTCCTGTCATCTGCGGGCCTCCTCGAGACACTCGGCCACCAAGTCCACGCCCTCCGTGCCGACGACCTTTGCCACGACCATACGGCCGACCTGCAAGGCATCCCCACCGATGGCGCCCGTCAAGCGGATCTGGCCGTCCGTCTCGGGGGCCTGGTGCGCGGCCCGGCCGAGCGGACCCTCCTCCTCGTCGAGGGATTCGACGAGAACCTCGACGGTCTCGCCGAGCCGCTCGTCGGCGCGCTGCGAGGTGAGCTCCTCGGCGAGCCGGGAGATGTGGGCGAGCCGTGCGTCGACGACGTCCTGGTCGAGCTTGGCGTCGTACGTGGCCGCTTCGGTGCCCTCCTCGTCGGAGTATCCGAAAACGCCGATGGCATCCAGCCGCGCGCCCGTCAGGAAGCGCTCCAGCTCGGCGACGTCCGCCTCGGTCTCGCCGGGGAAGCCGACGATGAAGTTGGACCGGACGCCGGCCTGCGGCGCCTTGGACCGGATGGTGTCCAGGAGCTCCAGGAAGCGGTCGGTGTCGCCGAAGCGCCGCATGGCGCGCAGGACGCCGGGCGCGGAGTGCTGGAAGGACAGGTCGAAGTAGGGGGCGACCTTCTCCGTCGACGTGAGGACGTCGATGAGGCCGGGGCGCATCTCGGCGGGCTGCAGATAGCTGACGCGCACGCGCTCGATGCCGTCGACGGCGGCGAGCTCGGGAAGCAGCGTCTCCAGGAGACGGATGTCGCCGAGGTCCTTGCCGTACGAGGTGTTGTTCTCGGAGACGAGCATGACCTCCTTGACGCCTTGCTCGGCGAGCCAGCGGGTCTCGCCGAGGACGTCGGAGGGGCGGCGCGAGATGAAGGAGCCGCGGAAGGACGGGATGGCGCAGAACGAGCAGCGCCGGTCGCAGCCGGAGGCCAGCTTCACGGAGGCGACGGGGTTGGTGCCGAGGCGGCGGCGCAGCGGGGCGCGCGGTCCCGATGCGGGCGCGACACCCTCGGGGAGGTCCGTGGGCGCCGCGGCGTCCGCGTGGCCCGGGAGCGCGACGTCCGCCTTGGCCAGCTGGCGCTCGGCAGGGCTGATCGGCAGCAGCTTGCGCCGGTCGCGCGGGGTGTGGGCCTCGACGCTGCCGCCGCTGAGGATCGTCTGCAGACGACCCGAGATGTCGGTGTAGTCGTCGAACCCGAGCACGCCGTCGGCCTCGGGCAGCGCCTCGGCGAGCTCCTTGCCGTACCGCTCGGCCATGCAGCCGACCGCGACGACGGCCTGGGTCTTGCCGTGACCCTTCAGGTCATTGGCTTCGAGGAGGGCGTCGACGGAGTCCTTCTTGGCGGCTTCGACGAAGCCGCAGGTGTTGACGACGGCGACGTCCGCGTCCTCGGCATCCTCGACGAGCTGCCAGCCGTCCGCCTCCAAGCGGCCTGCGAGCTCCTCCGAGTCCACCTCGTTACGGGCGCAGCCAAGGGTGACAAGGGCGACAGTGCGGCGTTCGGGCATGGTCTCAAGACTACTTCGTCCACGCCTCGGCCCCCGCCGCCAGGGTTACCCGGCGGTGGGCCGACGGCCGCCGTAGCGTCACCCTGACGTCACCACGTCCCGCACGGAACCGCTGGTCAGCGGCGTACGGAGGGCGGTCAGCCGGCCTCGGGGTCGCCCTTCGTGTACGTGAGGCGCTCCACCTGGCCGGGCTCGAATTCGTTCTCGACCTGCTTGCCGTTCACGTACAGCTCGATCGCGCCCGCGTCGCCCAGGACGAGGTCGACCTTCTGCTTGTCCTGGAAGGTCTTGTCCTGGCCCTGCTCGAGGACGCCGTCGAAGAGCGTGCGCCCGCTGTGGTCCTTGGCGGAGATCCAGCTGCGGCCGTCGGCGGCCTGAACCTTGACCGTGACCTTGTCGCGCGGGACTCCGGCGATGGCGCTGTCGGAGGGGTCGGGCTTGGGATCGGCGGGCTTGGAGGGCTTGGGCTTCTCGCTGGTCTTGGTGGGCGCCGCGGTGGCGCCTTCGGCGACGGACTTGGAGCCTTCGTCGCTGTCGTCGCCGCCGCCGAACGCGGTGAAGCCGACGAAGCCGATCACGGCGACGATCGCGGCGACCATGGCCGCGGTCCAGTTCGGACGGCGCGGCTCGGAGCGGATGCGCTCGGCCTCGAAGAGGGGCGCCGCCGGCGTGGGCGCGGGCGGATGGCCGCCGTGGCCCTCGTCGTACTGGGCGACCAGCGGGGCCGGGTCGAGGCCGACGGCGCGGGCCAGCGTCCTGATGTGGCCGCGGGCGTACACATCGCCGCCGCAGCGCGAGAAGTCGTCCAATTCGATCGCGTGCACGATCGGGACGCGCACGCGCGTGGAGGTGCTCACTTCGTCGACGGTCAGGCCGGCGTCGATGCGGGCCTGCTGCAGGACGTGGCCGATCGAGGGCCGCTGCTCGGCCGGGCGGTCGTCCGCCGGGCGGTCGCCTGCCCGGCTCCCGTCTGCCGGACTCTCGTCCGTGACGCGGTCGGTGCGGTCGAGGCGGTCGTCCGAAGGTCGGTCTTCTTCAGGGGAGTTGCCGATGGACACGGGGGCGCCTTTCGAGCGTGTAGCCACCTGCCGGAGGTTCATTTTAGGGGGGCCATGAAACGGTGGGGCAACCGGGCGGACGGACTTTGTACGCCATCAGAGACGGACTTTGTCAGCCATCAGAATGGCCGGACATCCTGATGGTGGGACATCGTGCTCTTCTCTCCTCAACTTGACGTATGCCGAAGAGAAACGGTTGCCTGCCGTTCCCTTACGGGTGAGCCTCGCTCACCCTTCTGGTTGAGCCTCCCCGCGGATCACCGCCAGCACGCCGTCCAGCTCATCAGGTTTCACAAGAACGTCACGTGCCTTCGAGCCCTCGCTTGGCCCCACGATGGAACGCGACTCCATGAGGTCCATGAGCCTGCCGGCCTTGGCGAAACCGACGCGCAGCTTGCGCTGCAGCATCGACGTGGACCCGAACTGGGTGGAAACGACCAGCTCAGCGGCCTGGCACAGCAGATCGAGGTCGTCGCCGATATCCTCGTCGATCTCCTTCTTCTGCTTGGTGCCGACGGTGACGTCGTCGCGGAAGACCGGCGCCATCTGGTCCTTGCAGTGCCGCACCACGGCGTGGATCTCGTCCTCGGTGACGAAGGCGCCCTGCATACGGGTGGGCTTGTTCGCCCCCATCGGCAGGAACAGGCCGTCGCCCTTGCCGATGAGCTTCTCCGCGCCCGGCTGGTCGAGGATGACGCGGCTGTCGGCGAGCGAGGAGGTCGCGAACGCGAGCCTGGAGGGCACGTTCGCCTTGATCAGGCCGGTCACGACGTCCACGGACGGGCGCTGGGTGGCGAGCACCAGGTGGATGCCGGCGGCGCGCGCGAGCTGCGTGATGCGCACGATGGAGTCCTCGACGTCGCGCGGCGCGACCATCATCAGGTCGGCGAGCTCGTCGACGATCACGAGCAGATACGGGTAGGCCTTGAGCTCCCGCTCGCTGCCCTCGGGCGTCTTGAGCTTGCCCTCGCGCACGGCCTGGTTGAAGTCGTCGATGTGCCGGTAGCCGAACGCCGCGAGGTCGTCGTAGCGCAGGTCCATCTCGCGGACGACCCACTGGAGCGCCTCGGCGGCCCGCTTGGGGTTGGTGATGATCGGCGTGATCAGGTGCGGAATGCCCTCGTACGCGGTGAGCTCGACGCGCTTGGGGTCCACCAGGACCATCCGTACGTCCTCGGGCGTCGCTCTTATCATGATCGACGTGATCAGGCAGTTGATGCAGGACGACTTGCCGGACCCGGTGGCTCCGGCCACCAGGATGTGCGGCATCTTCGCCATGTTGGCCATCACGTAGCCACCCTCGACGTCCTTGCCGAGCGCGACGAGCATGGGGTGGTCGTCCTCGGCCGCGTCGGCCAGGCGCAGCACGTCCCCCACGTTGACCATCTCGCGGTCGGTGTTCGGGATCTCGATGCCGACGGCGGACTTGCCGGGGATGGGGGAGATGATCCGGACGTCCGGGGACGCGACCGCGTACGCGATGTTCTTGGCCAGCGCCGTGATCTTCTCGACCTTCACGGCGGGGCCGAGCTCGATCTCGTAGCGCGTGACCGTCGGGCCGCGGGTGAAGCCGGTGACGGCGGCGTCGACCTTGAACTCGGTGAAGACGTTCGTCAGCGAGTTCACGACGGCGTCGTTGGCCGCGCTGCGGGTCTTGCCCGGGCCGCCGCGCTCCAGGAGGTCGAGCGAGGGCAGCGAGTAGGTGATGTCGCCGGAGAGCTGGAGCTGCTCGGCGCGCGGCGGCAGCTCGCGATGGGTCTCGGGCGTGGACTTGGTGAAGTCCGGGACGGCGCTGTCTGCGGCCGTCTGCGGCTTCTTCTTGAGCTTGCCGGGCACCGGGGCGTCCGTGGCGCGCGCGGTCGGTACGGGCGCCTTGCGCTCCTGCTCCTGCTGCCCGCTCTGCTCGTGCTGCCCGCTCCGTTCGAGCTGCCGGCTCTGTTCGCGCTCCTCACGCTCCCCGGAGACGCCCTGCGTCAGGTCGGCGACCAGCGGCGACGGGGGCATGCCGTGCATCACCGCGCCGTCCAGGGACGCGGCCGCGGCGGCCGCCACGTCCACGGCGTCCATGGGCCGGTCCATGTCCGGCTGTACGGGGGTGCGGCGCGGCCTGCGGCGCCTGGTGAGCGCCTCTTCCTCGGCGTGGTCGGGGTCGTACGCCTCGGGGGCGGCGGAGCGCCTGCGCGCGGGGCGTGCGGGCAGCGCCTCGCGCCACTGCTCGTCGTACCGCTCGTCGTCGTCCGTGAATTCGTAGGCCTCGGGTTCCGCCTGGACCACGCCGAGCTTCACGCCGAGCAGCCGCAGCCGCTGCGGGATGGCGTTGACGGGTGTCGCGGTGACGACGAGCAGTCCGAAGACGGTGAGGAGCACCAGGAGCGGCACCGCGAGGATCTCGCCCATGGTGAAGGTCAGGGGTGTGGAGGCGCCCCAGCCGATCAGGCCGCCGGCGTCCCTTATCGCCTGCATGCCGTCGCTGCGGGCCGGCGAGCCGCAGGCCACGTGGACCTGGCCGAGGACGCCGATGACGAGGGCGGACAGGCCGATCACGATGCGGCCGTTCGCCTCGGGCTTCTCCGGGTGCCGGATGAGGCGTACGGCGATGGCGCCGACCAGCAGCGGCACCAGCAGGTCGAGGCGGCCGAACGCGCCGGTCACCAGAACCTCGACGAGGTCGCCGACCGGACCGCGCAGGTTCGACCAGGTGCCCGCGGCGACGATCAGCGAGATGCCGAGCAGCAGGAGCGCGAGGCCGTCCTTGCGGTGCGCCGGGTCGAGGCCCTTGGCGCCCCGTCCTATGCCGCGGAACATCGCCCCGACCCCGTGCGCCAGGCCGAGCCAGACGGCGCGCACGAGCCGGTACAGGCCCCCGGTGGGGCTGGGCGCCGGCTTGGGTGCGGGCTTCTTGGCGACGACCTTCTTGGCCGGTGCCTTCTTCGCCGCGGCTTTCTTCGCGGGAGGTCTGGCGGCGGCCTTCTTCGCCGGAGCCTTCGTCGGCGCGGCCGCCTTCTTCGCGGGCGTCTTCTTGGCTGCGGACTGACGTGAGGCCATGGGTGTGAGGTTACCGGTGCGGGCCACCGTGGACACGTGTGCCCACTGCTTCACCCGTTCGTGTCGCCCCTGTGGAGGCCTGGAACTGACGGTGGTTCACCGGATGCCGACGGCACGAAACCTCGTCAGTGAGGCTTCGTGCCGCGTCAGTTCTGCGAGGGCACCGAAGGGGCGCCGGTGCCGGTGCCCGGCTCCAGGGCGTCAAGGGCCCGCCGCAGACCGGTGAGTTTGCGTTCGAGATGGGCGGCCGTGGCCACAGCCGCCGCGTCCGCCGACTCGTCGTCCAGCTGTTTGGACAGCGCCTCGGCCTGCTCCTCGACCGCGGCGAGCCGCGCCGACAGCTCGGCGAGCAGCCCCGCGGGCTCCTTCGCGTCACCGACCGCCGCTTTGCCGCCGCCCTCCAGCTGGAGGCGCAGCAGAGCCGCCTGCTCCCGCAGTTGGCAGTTCTTCATGTACAGCTCGACGAACACCGAGACCTTCGCGCGCAGCACCCACGGGTCGAACGGCTTGGAGATGTAGTCCACAGCCCCCGCGGCGTACCCACGGAAGGTGTGGTGCGGTCCGTGGTTGATGGCGGTGAGGAAGATGATCGGGATGTCCCGCGTCCGCTCCCGCCGCTTGATGTGCGCCGCGGTTTCGAAACCGTCCATTCCCGGCATCTGGACGTCCAGCAGAATGACCGCGAAGTCGTCCGTGAGTAGTGCTTTGAGCGCTTCCTCCCCGGACGATGCCCGCACCAGCGTCTGATCGAGCGCAGAGAGGATCGCCTCCAGCGCCAGCAGATTCTCCGGCCGGTCATCGACCAGGAGGATCTTGGCCTTCTGCACCATGGCCCGCCCTCCTCGCCCCGGCGAAACACCGGGCGCCGCCCCAGGGGACGACTCCCTTGCGCCGCCCGTCCTTGTGCCGGTCATGGTAGCCGCACCCCGCCTGTCGCCACACCCTGTCACCGCGATGTCACTGTGCACGTAGCAGAAACGCGGTGGGAGACCAGAAGGTTCCCCGAATACCGCGGTTCTACACGGCCTCGGCCACACTCTGTCAGCAACTCCGTGTGACGAAGCCGTTTCTCGGTCACTCGCCGCGCATCCACTGCTCCATGACCGACAACAGATGATCCGGGTCGACCGGCTTCGTCACGTAATCGGAAGCTCCGGAGTCGATCGCCTTCTCCCGGTCGCCCTTCATCGCCTTCGCGGTGAGCGCGATGATCGGGAGCCCGGCGAACTGCGGCATCCTGCGGATCGCCGTCGTCGTCGCGTACCCGTCCATCTCCGGCATCATGATGTCCATCAGGACAACCGTCACATCGTCGTGCTGTTCCAGCACTTCGATGCCTTCCCGGCCGTTCTCCGCGTAGAGCACCGCGAGGCCGTGCTGTTCCAGGACGCTGGTGAGCGCGAAGACGTTGCGGATGTCGTCGTCGACGATCAGGACCTTCTCACCGCCGAAGTGGAAACCGGACCGCGCCGAGACCGGTGTCTCCTGGCCCGCGGTCGGCCACGGCTCCTGCGTCCGCTGCTCCTCCTGGGCTCCCTGGGCGGGCTGCCCGGGCAGCGCCGAGGGCTCCTGCGCGGGCGCGGAACGGCGCCGCCGCCGGAACAGCGCGGAGGGCCCCAGAGGCTCCTCACGGCGCGCGGGAGCGGCCTCCGGCTGTGCGGCGCCCTCGGCCGCGGGAGCCTCCTCCAGAGCGGGCAGCTCCCGCGGCTGGGGGGTGGGAGCCAGCTGCGCGTAGCCCTGAGGAGGCAGTTCGCTCGGGTGCAGCGGCAAATAGAGCGTGAAGGTGGAGCCGCGTCCGGGCTCGCTCTGCGCGTGGATCTCGCCGCCGAGCAGCCGCGCGATCTCCCGGCTGATGGACAGCCCGAGGCCGGTACCGCCGTACTTCCTGCTCGTCGTGCCGTCGGCCTGCTTGAACGCCTCGAAGATGACGCGCATCTTGCTGGCCGCGATGCCGATGCCGGTGTCCGTCACCGAGAAGGCGATCAGGTCGGCGTCCGCGTCCCGCAGCGAGCCGGCCTCCAGGAGCTGCTCGCGGATGGCGTTGGGCACGTCGTTGCTGGCGTGCCGGATCACCAGCTCGACCGCTCCGGAGTCGGTGAACTTCACCGCGTTCGACAGCAGGTTGCGCAACACCTGGAGCAGGCGCTGTTCGTCCGTGTGCAGCGTCGCGGGCAGCTCCGGAGACACCCGTACGGAGAAATCGAGTCCCTTCTCGGCGGTGAGCGGCCGGAAAGTGGCCTCTACGTAGTCGACGAGTTGGACCAGGGCGATGCGCGTCGGGGAGACGTCCATCTTGCCCGCCTCGACCTTCGACAGGTCGAGGATGTCGTTGATGAGCTGCAGCAGGTCCGAGCCCGCGCCGTGGATCGTCTCGGCGAACTCGACCTGCTTGGGGGTGAGGTTCGCGTCGGCGTTGTCGGCGAGCAACTTGGCCAGGATCAACAGGGAGTTGAGCGGCGTGCGCAGCTCGTGCGACATGTTCGCGAGGAACTCGGACTTGTAGCGCATGGAGACCGCGAGCTGTTCGGCCCGCTCCTCCAGGACCTGCCTGGCTTCTTCGATCTCGGTGTTCTTGACCTCGATGTCACGGTTCTGCTGGGCAAGCAGCTCTGCCTTCTCCTCCAGCTCCGCGTTGGAGTCCTGAAGGGCCTTCTGCCGGTTCTCCAACTCCGCGGAGCGCTCGCGCAGTTGCTCGGTCAGCTCCTGCGACTGCTTGAGCAGCACCTCGGTCTTGGTGTTGACGCTGATGGTGTTGACGCTCGTCGCGATCATCTCGGCGATCTGGCTGAGGAAGTCCTTCTGGATCTGCGTGAAGGGCTGGAAGGCGGCCAGCTCGATCACGCCGAGCACGGTCCCTTCGAAGAGCACCGGCAACACGATGACCTGCGCGGGCGGCGCCTCCCCCAGACCGGACGCGATCCGCAGGTACCCGGACGGCGCGTTCTCCACCAGGATGGTCCGCCGCTCCTTGGCTGCCGTCCCGATGAGCGTCTCGCCGGGCCGGAAGGACGTCGGCATGGACCCCATCGAGTAGCCGTAGCTGCCGAGCATGCGCAGCTCGTACGCGTCCTCGTGATCGCCCCCGAGATCCTGCCCGTCGTCCGTGGGCAGCGCCAGGAAGAACGCGCCGTGCTGCGCGGAGACGACCGGCGTCAGCTCGCTCATGATCAGCGAGGCGACGTCCTCCAGGTCGCGGCGGCCCTGCATGAGGCCGGAGATCCGCGCGAGGTTGCCCTTGAGCCAGTCCTGTTCCTTGTTGGCCAGCGTGGTGTCGCGGAGGTTCGCGATCATGGTGTTGATGTTGTCCTGGAGGACCTGGATCTCGCCGGCGGCGTCGACCTCGATCTTCAGGTTCAGGTCGCCGCGGGTCACCGCTGTGGCGACCTTCGCGATGGCGCGCACCTGACGGGTCAGGTTCCCCGCCATCTCGTTCACGGACTCGGTGAGGTCGCGCCACGTGCCGTCGACGTCCCGCACGCGCGCCTGGCCGCCCAGCTGGCCCTCCGTGCCCACCTCGCGGGCGACCCGGGTGACCTGCTCGGCGAAGGACGACAGCTGGTCGACCATCGTGTTGATGGTCGTCTTCAGCTCCAGGATCTCGCCCCGGGCGTCGATGTCGATCTTCTTGGTCAGGTCGCCCTTGGCGATCGCGGTCGTGACCATCGCGATGTTGCGGACCTGACCGGTCAGGTTGGACGCCATCGAGTTCACGGACTCGGTGAGGTCCTTCCACGTACCGGAGACGCCCGGCACGCGCGCCTGCCCGCCCAGGATGCCGTCGGTGCCCACCTCGCGGGCCACCCGCGTGACCTCGTCGGCGAACGAACTCAGCGTCGTCACCATGGTGTTGACCGTGTCGGCGAGCTGCGCGACCTCGCCGCGCGCCTCGACCGTCACCTTCTTGGTCAGGTCGCCGTTGGCGACCGCCGCCGACACCTGGGAGATGTTCCGCACCTGGCTGGTCAGGTTGTTGGCCATCAGGTTGACGTTGTCGCTCAGGTCCTTCCAGATGCCGGTGACGCCCGGCACCCGCGCCTGACCGCCCAGCTGCCCCTCGGTGCCCACCTCGCGGGCCACGCGCGTGACCTGCTCGGCGAACGAGGAGAGCTGGTCGACCATCGTGTTGACGGTCGTGACGAGTTCGAGGATCTCGCCCTTCGCGTCGACGGTGATCTTCTTGGAGAGGTCGCCCATGGCGACGGCCGTCGTGACCTCGGCGATGTTCCGCACCTGAAGGGTGAGGTTGTTCGCCATGCCGTTCACGGACTGCGTGAGGTCCTTCCAGGTGCCCGAGACGCCCTGGACCTCGGCCTGACCGCCGAGGATGCCGTCCGTGCCCACCTCGCGGGAGACCCGGGTGACCTGCTCGGCGAAGGCGGACAGCTGGTCCACCATCGTGTTCAGGGTGTTCTTCAGCTCCAGGATCTCGCCGCGCGCGTCCACGTCGATCTTCTGGGACAGGTCACCGCGGGCCACCGCCGTCGCGACCTGCGCGATGTTGCGGACCTGCGCGGTGAGGTTCCCGGCCATGCCGTTCACGGAATCCGTCAGATCACGCCACACACCGGCCACGCCGGGCACCTGCGCCTGACCGCCCAGGCGCCCCTCCGTGCCCACCTCGCGGGCCACCCGCGTCACCTGGTCCGCGAAGGCGGACAGCTGGTCGACCATCGTGTTGATGGTGTTCTTCAGCTCCAGGATCTCGCCGCGCGCGTCGACCTCGATCTTCTGGGAGAGGTCGCCGCGCGCCACGGCCGTCGTCACCTGCGCGATCTGACGCACCTGCGACGTCAGGTTCCCCGCCATGAAGTTGACGGAGTCCGTGAGGTCCTTCCAGGTGCCGCTCACGCCGTCCACGCGGGCCTGCCCGCCGAGGCGCCCCTCCGTGCCCACGTCGCGCGCCATCCGCGTGACCTGGTCGGCGAACGACGACAGCTGGTCGACCATCGTGTTCACGGTGTTCTTCAGCTGGAGCATCTCGCCGGAGACGTCCACGGTGACCTTCTGCGACAGATCGCCGTTCGCGACCGCCGTCGTCACCTGCGCGATGTTCCGGACCTGACCGGTCAGGTTGCGGAAGGCGGTGTTGACGGAGTCCGTCAGGTCCTTCCACGTACCGGCCGCGCCCTGCACCTGTGCCTGGCCGCCCAGCTCACCCTCGACACCGATCTCCCGCGCCACACGCGTCACTTCGGAGCCGAAGGCCGACAGCTGGTCGACCATCGTGTTCACGGTGTTCTTCAGCTCGAGCATCTCGCCCGCGACGTCGACGGTGACCTTCTGCGACAGATCGCCGTTCGCGACCGCCGTCGTCACCGTCGCGATGTCCCGCACCTGCGTGGTGAGGTTGCGGAAGACCGTGTTGACCGAGTCCGTCAGGTCCTTCCACGTACCGGCCGCGCCCGGCACGTTGGCCTGCCCGCCGAGCTGCCCCTCCGCGCCGACCTCGTTCGCCACGCGTGTGACCTCGTCCGCGAACGTCCGCAGCGTCTCGGTCATCTGGTTGATGGTCTCGGCGAGCTGGGCGACCTCGCCGCGCGCGCTCACCGTCACCTTCCGGGACAGATCACCGTTGGCGACCGCCGTCGTGACCTCCGCGATGCCGCGCACCTGGGCGGTGAGGTTGCCGGCCATGAGGTTCACCGAGTCGGTGAGGTCCTTCCACACACCCGCCACACCCGGCACCTGCGCCTGGCCGCCGAGCTCGCCCTCCGTGCCGACCTCGCGGGCGACGCGCGTCACCTCCGACGAGAACGACGAGAGCTGGTCGACC